>DATBID010000203.1:0-8132 GCA_036557125.1 Bryobacteraceae bacterium
CTCACGCCATAGGCCCACTCCACCGCGCCATTCACCGAATTATCCGCGATTATTCCCCCCGGGAAATCCGCCGTCTTTCGGCCGATCGGCGTGAAATTGCTGTGCACCATTACGTTAAACTTGCCTTGCTCGGCAATCGCCGCGTCGTACACCTGAATTTCGTCCGTCTGCGCCGATGCCGCCGCCGCCGCGAGCAACGCGAGGGAACACAAACAAATGGTTCGAACTCTCATTCGAGCTTACGACCTGAAAAATCAGAAATCCGCTGAAGCTTAGATCCAACAATATAGTCGACGTTCCCCCGTCGCGCAACCAATATGATCTCCTGGAGCATCGGGCAAGCCCTTCTACTCTGAGACCGCGGGTGGGGGTCAGGCTTTCAGCCTGCCGCCGGGCTTCTGCCCGGCGCAATGGAACGGCCGTTCCATCCGCGGTCGCGCCACGGTTCCATCCGGGAAATGCCCGGAAGCCCTTCTGAGCCGCGACCATCAGGGAGCGGTCTACTTCAGGGTTCGACCTCGACTCTACCCTCGGACCCGGTCCGTCATTTTCAACGGCCGAAGCGATATGTTAGAAATTCCCCAGCATTCACATGGGAATCAAAAGGAGGATCTACAGCATGCATTTCAGATGGATGATGGCAGCAGTGCTGTTCCCGGCTGCTCCTGTCTTTGGCGCAGTTCCATTTCATTGCGGCGGCGTCGTTTCATTGCAAACCGCCATTGATCTGGCGCTTCCGAACGCGACGCTGCTGCTCAGCGGTACCTGTTCCGGGCCTGTTGTGATCAACCGCAACAACATTACACTCGCGAGCAACACGGGCGCGGTGATCGACGGCACGGGCAAAGACGCGATCACGGTGACCGGCCCGGTACGAGTGTCGTTGAACGGCCTCACGGTCCAGCATGGAAACAACGGCATCAATGCGGCCGCGGGCGCGCAACTCATCCTCACGAATACGCAGATACTGGCCAATAGCGCTATGGGAATCCTGCTGACAGGCGCGTCTTCGGCAACATTGTCGGGCGTTGTGACGAATGGTAACGGCGTAAACGGGCTCGATGCGGAGGGCTCCTCCTCTATCCTCGTGACCGGGTCGTATCAGAGCAATCACAACGGCGTCTTCGGAGTGAACATCAACGGCAGTTCGAGCTTTACCCTGTCGCAAGCGCAGGTGGTGGTTTCGGCCAACACTCTCGGGATTCAGATCGGCACCGGGGCCAGCGCATTTATCTCCGACGCGGCCACCTCCGTTAACGTAAGCAACAATGTAACTACCGGCCTGACGATCGTTTCCGGCTCCCACATGGTCGATTTCGGCGGGACGATCACCGCCACCGGTAACGGTATACACGGTGTCTCCATCGACTCGAAAGCCGGGCTCGATCTCGACGCCGCCGCCGTTTTAAACGCGAGCGGCAACACGCAGGACGGAGTCCACCTGGAAGAGACTTCGGTGCTCACAATGTTCAACACACCCGCGTTTTCTGGCGCCCCCGGCACAACCACAATCAATACCCACAATAATGGCGGCAACGGGTTGAGTGTGCTGACCGCCTCCAATTTCACGGTCATTCATCAGGCGGCCCTGATCAGCACCAACAACACCATGGACGGAGTCCAAGTAGATAACGGAAGTAGCCTTACGCTAATTCAATCCACCGTGACCGGCAACACGGCGCGGGACGTAATTCTGACCTTCGGCTCTCGCGGCGACATCACCACTTCGACCATCGGGAAAGTCACCTGCGACGCGACCGTCCTCATACGAGGCTCGTTATCCGCCGTTTGCCCTATGTAAATGATTTTCTACTTTGAGACCGTCGGTGGGGCAGGCGCTTTCGTCTGCCCCACCGCGGCTTCCGAGCCGCGGCCGTCAGGGAGCGGTCTGCTCAGAGTTCGACCGCCTTGAAAACAGCCATCGGTTCGCCTCGGTCCTGCACTCAGCGCTTGGACCCGAAACGCCCGACGATTCCTTTGGTTTACTCAATTCATCTCATCCTATTCCAGCCAACGCCGCTGGCTGCGCGGAGTCTTGGCATTACGGGCTACCGCTTCTCCGAACACCCGCACCGAGATGGAACGCCTCTGCGGCCCATCCAACTCCGCCAGAATCAGGCTCTGCCATTGGCCGCGGAGTAACCTCCCTCCGGACACGCTGAGCACGGCATTGGTTCCCAAAAGCAGCGCCCGCAGGTGAGAGGCGGCGTTGCCCCGCTCGCAGTCCGAGTAGCGCGGGTCGTTGTGCCGCCATGGGCCTTCGGGCCGCACGGATTCTTCCAACAGAGTTCGTAAATCCTGGAGTAAGGCATCCTGCCATTCGTTGAGAAAAACCGCCGTGGTGGAATGGAGGGATTGCACCACCGCCACCCCTTCACCGATACCGCTTTCTGCGATTTGTTTCTCCACTGCCTCCGTCAGGTTGACAAATTCCAGCTTGTGCCGCGTATCGCAGTGAATCACCTTTCCCACGATCCTGAGTGGCATCCGCTGAACAGAGGTCGCCGCAGTCTTCATAGTCTGCATTTCCTTCCCGGCCGGCATTGCAGTCCATCGGAACGCTAACAGCCAAAACCATCCTACCCGGATTCCTTAGCATCGTCAAGTACTTTATTGTAGAAAGCAAGCCGTTACTGTCGTCCCGGCGTCCGCGTCAGCCTCGCCGCGCTGCCTGAATAGCAGTGATGTCGATCTTTTTCATCGGCATCATCGCCTCAAAGGCACGCTTTGCCTCACCGCCGCCAGCCGCCAGCGCCTCGGTTAATGCGCGCGGAGTGATCTGCCAGGAGAGGCCCCAGCGGTCCTTGCACCAACCGCATTGGCTTTCGGTGCCGCCATTGCCGACAATTGCGTTCCAGTAGCGGTCCGTCTCTTCTTGATCCTCGGTTGCAACCTGGAAGGAAAAAGCCTCGCTGTGGCGGAATGCCGGGCCGCCGTTGAGGCCGAGACAGGGAATGCCCAGAACGGTGAACTCCAC
Source organism: Bryobacteraceae bacterium (assembly GCA_036557125.1). Lineage (GTDB taxonomy): Bacteria > Acidobacteriota > Terriglobia > Bryobacterales > Bryobacteraceae > PSRJ01. The sequence goes on from DATBID010000203.1 coordinate 2,978, forward strand.
CGTAAGCACGTCGCCCTCCTTGCCGCCCGGATAATCAGCCGGTGCTGCGTGAACCGCGGTTACTTTACTATCCGGAAAGGTGGCGGCGTAGAAGCGCGCCGCCTCATGCGCGTCCTTGTCGAACCAGAGGCAGATCGTGTTCTTTGGCTTCATACTCCTGTGCTCCTTCGTGTTCGATCAGGGTGAATCCCGCCACCCGTCCCGCTTTTCTGAATCATATCGCCGGCAGGGACCGATGTCGGTGACGCCCTCCCCAACTTTTTCTTCCCCATCCATTCAACCACTTCCAGTTCCCAATTTCAGACTCCCGCGTCCCCAAACGTTACCCTGGGACCAGAAAGGCCTTTCTCATGCCGATGTCCGCCAACTTTCGCCCGGGTTCCCTCCCCAATCACCGCAGACCCAAACCCATCGACCACACCGAGTGCCTCTGGTCCTTCCTCGAGGAATGCGCCTTCTTCTCCACTATTTCCGGCGAAACCTTTCTCGCTCCCGATCCCAACGAAGCCCCCGGTCTTCTCGTTTCCATCAACCATCCCTTGTGCCGCCAGTTCCTCTGCCAACAATACAGCCGCCGCTTCGACTCCATTCCGCCCCCGGGCGCCCTCGCCCGCGCCCACGATTCCGCCCGCGCCGCCGCCTTCCCGCCGATTCCTGCCACATCCCGCCCGAAATCGCCGGCCGCGCCCTCACCGTAGAATTACCACCCTTGCCTGCTGCGGAACGAAAAACCGCAGCGGAACTCCAAACCGAACTCGCAGCTCTACTCCCGCAAGCCCTCACCCGCGTGCTCAAAGCAGTGGGGCAGGCGCTTTCGCCTGCCAACCCTGCTCACCGTACCTTCCCGCTCCCACGGCCGTCTTACCCGTGCCATCGAAATCAAGCTGGTTGTGGGGCCAGGCTTTCAGCCTGCCGCCGGGCTTCTGCCCGGCGCATCGCCAGAGCTGGACAAAAATCTCGAAAACGCCGTCACACCGTCACAAACCGATGACTCTGAACCAGATGGAACAGGCTTTAGCCTGTCAACCGCGCGCAGCGCGGCTCTCGGCCCCGTCCAGCCTCAGCGCTCTCTGCTCCCTCCGCGCTCTCAGGTTTTGACTTTATTCTTGTCTTCTCCGCGTCTCTGCGCCTCCGCGGTGAACTCAAACCTCGCTGCGGTGAACTCAAACCTCGCGCGCCAGCTCCTGCCACTCCCGCATCGGCAGCGCGTGCGCGTCTTCGGTCAGCACCTGCACACAGACATGGTCCGCACCTGCGGCATGATGGGCAGCAATACGGTCTCTGATACACCGTGCGTCTCCCCACGCCACAATCGCGTCGATCAGCCGGTCGCTGCCGCCGCCGGCGAAATCCTCCGCCGTAAATCCCAGGCGCAAGAAATTGTTGGTGTAATTCGGCAGTTTCAGGTAGAGCTCCAGGAACGCGCGGCCGATCGCCCGAGCCTTGGCCGGATCGGTTTCGAAAACCACCGCCTGCTCGGGACACAAGTACTTCCCCGCCCCCAGAATCCCCCGCGCCTGCGCCGTATGCTCCGGCGTCACATTATAAGGATGCGCGCCATCCGCCCGTTCGGCCGAAAGCTTCAGCATTTGCGGTCCGAGCGCTGCCAGTATCCTTGGCAGCCGCGTGGCCGGTGCAACCGAGCGGTATGGCGCGCGGTCCATGGCATCCAGATACGAGCGCATCGTGGAAACCGGCTTCTCGTACCGATGCCCGCGCGTCTCCACCAGCGGCACATGGCTAACACCGAGGCCCAGCAGGAACCGCCCCGGATATGCCTCCGCCAGCGTCTTCTGCCCGCACGCCATAGCCATCGCATCGCGCACGTAGATATTGGCAATTCCAGTGGCGATTACAATCCTGTTCGTTCCCGCCAGCAGCAGACCGGCGTGGGTCAGAGCCTCGCGTCCGAACGCCTCGCCAAACCAGATCGCCCCGAATCCCAGCTTCTCCAATTCGGCTGCTGTCTCCTGCGCTCGCGCGGCGGGCAAGTCTTCGAACTGCCGCGCCCACACGCCCACACGCCCCAATGAAATCGGCAAGTTTCCCATGATTCGCCTCCAGCACGTCCTACTTCACTCGTGATCCAGAATAATTTTCAGTCGCCCGTCCGCGCCGTCTTCCACCAGCCCGATGGCGCTTTCCAGTTCCCCCAGCGGCATCCGGTGCGTGACCAGCGGCTCCAGCCGAACTGCCCCGCGCTCCACCAGTCCGAGCATATCCGGGAAATCTTCGCCCTTCGCCGCGCGCCCGTTGTGCAGCGTCAGCTCTTTGAAATAGAGGTCGTAAAACGGCAGCATTCCTTCCCGCGCGCTCATGATCCCGAACAAAAGCACCTGCCCGCCAAACCGCGCCATGCGAATCGCCTCCGCCACCATCGGCATCACGCCGGTCGATTCAATCGCTACATCCGCGCCGCGTCCGTCCGTCGCTTCGAGCACTTTTGCCAGTGCGCCTTCGCCCGGTTCGATAGTCACATCGGCCCCCTGCGCCCGCGCCATCTCCCGCTTCAACGCCCCGCGGCTCACGCCGATTACCAACCCCGCACCCCGCGTTTTCGCAATTTGCACGTGCAGTTGCCCGGAAACCCCCAGCCCCAGCACCACCACCGATTCGCCAGCGAACAGCGGCAGCGAGCGCTGTCCATGCAGACACGTCGTCGCCACCTGCACCAGCGGCGCCGTCCGCAGACTGATCGAATCCGGCAACCGGAACGCATGCGTTGCGGGAACCACTGCATACTCCGCAAATCCGCCATCCGAATCGCGGCCAATCAACTTCCCGTTCGCACACAGATTCGTCTGCCCCTTCCGGCAATGAAAGCAGTTGCCGCAATAGAGCACCGGATCGATGATCACCCGGTCTCCCCGCTTAAGAGCGTTGATACCGCTCTCCACCACTTCGCCCGCCACTTCGTGTCCCATCACCAGCGGGCAGCTCACGCGAATCGATCCGTTATAAATTTTCAGATCGGTGCCGCAAATCCCCGTGTGCGTCACCCGCACCAGCACTTCACCTGCTCGGGCAGCCGGACGCGCAACCTCCTCCCGCGCCAGCCGGCCGGGCGCTTCGAGCACCATCGCTTTCATAAAGGTGGGGCAGGCGCTTCCGCCTGCCAACTCAATCGTGTTTTCTAGTAGACTTCAATCATATATTGAGCGCGCCCGCCCGCGATTCTTTTGCGCGCATTCGTACAAAAATTCGTGATCGCCAACAAACCCAAAAACCGGAATCAGCAACTGTGGAGCGAATCGAAGCCGGCCGGTCCGTGCGTGCTGGTCATATTCGGCATTACCGGCGATCTCACTTCCCGCCTGCTCTTCCCTGCCCTCTACAATCTAGTCCACGATCATTTCGTCACAGATCAAATTGCAGTCGCCGGCTTCGCCTTAGGCGATGAGACCGAGCAACAGCTTCGCGATTCGCTCTCCGAAAGTTTGCGGAGCCAGTTCGGGCAGGAATGCGATCAGAGCCTGGCCGAAAAGCTCGTGTCGCGTGTGCGCTTCATCCCTTCCGATTTCGATTCCGACGAAGGCTGGAAAAAGCTCCACCAGGTACTCGCCGATCTCGACCACGACTACCAGACCGGCGGCAACTATCTCTTCTATCTCGCCACCGCTCCGCAGTTCTTCCTTCCGGTCGTGCAGCGCCTCGCGAGCGAGGGCCTCTTTCAAACCAACGGCAACTGGCGCCGCGTCGTCATCGAAAAGCCCTTCGGCCACGATCTCGAATCGGCCCGCAATCTCAGCCGCGAGATCCTCAAAGTGGTTCCCCAGAATCAGGTCTACTTGATCGATCATTACCTAGGCAAAGAGACCGTGCAGAACATCATGGTGTTTCGCTTTGCCAACGGTATCTTCGAGCCGATCTGGAACCGTCGCTACGTCGATCACGTGCAGATCACCGTGGCCGAATCGCTCGGCGTCGAACACCGCGGTCACTACTACGATCGCACCGGCGCGCTGCGCGATATGATCCCCAACCACCTCTCGCAACTGTTGGCCCTCACCGCCATGGAACCCCCCGCTTCCTTTTCCGCCACGGCCCTGCACAACGAACAGGTGAAGGTGCTCGATTCGGTGCCGCCCATCGACCCGGAGGAATGCGAATGGTGCGTCGTGCGCGGCCAGTACACTCGGGGCAAGGTCGATAATCAATCCGTCCCGGGATATCTGGAAGAGCCGTACATCGAGCCTCACTCGCAGACCGAAACCTACGTCGCTCTCAAGTTCCTCGTGGATAACTGGCGATGGGCCGGCGTTCCCTTTTATTTGCGAACCGGCAAACGTCTGCGCAAACGCTATACCGAAATCGTAATTCGCTTCCGCAACCCTCCGCTTACGCTCTTCCGGCGCAGCGCCACCACGCTGCCTCAGCCCAACCGGCTGGTCATCTCTATTCAGCCGCAAGAGGGCATTAAGCTCGAATTCGAAGGCAAGGTGCCCGGCCCCGTGCTCCAAACCCGCATGGTGGATATGCATTTCGATTATCGCGATTACTTCGGCGTGGAGAACCGCACCGGCTACGAAACCCTGCTGTACGATGCCATGATCGGCGATGCCAGTCTGTTCAAGCGCATGGATATGATCGAGGCCGGCTGGAACATCATCCAGCCGATTCTCGATGCCTGGGCGGACGGCAAAGGCGGCGGAGTTCAGCCCTACTTCGCCGGAACCGACGGGCCGGAAGTCGCCGACCAGTTGATCCGCCACGATCGCCGCGCCTGGAGACCTCTCTCAGAATAAGGAGAATCGCCTTGTCCGCCACTACCACTTCCGAAATCACCGCACTCAAAGAACTCTCCATCAACACCGTCCGGATTCTCTCGGCGGATGCGGTGCAGAAGGCGAACTCCGGACATCCGGGCATGCCCATGGGCGCGGCAGCCATGGCCTACACCCTCTGGACGCAGTTTCTGAGACACAATCCCAAAGATCCGAACTGGTTCAATCGCGATCGCTTCGTCCTTTCCGCCGGTCACGGATCGATGCTCCTGTACAGCCTGCTCTACCTTACCGGTTACGACCTGTCCCTCGATGAAATCAAGCGCTTTCGCCAATGGGGCAGCATGACGCCAGGCCACCCGGAGCGTGGCCTCACTCCTGGCGTCGAAGTCTCAACCGGGCCTCTGGGGCAGGGTTTCGGCAACGGTGTC
>DATBID010000204.1:0-20055 GCA_036557125.1 Bryobacteraceae bacterium
TGCTATCTTCAAAAGCGCGCGATGTTCTCACGTCCACAACTGCTACTGGACACGTACTTCACGTCCCATCGATTTGCCTCGTCGAATTGACGTACCTCGTCGAGAAAGGTCGTTTGTCGCCGGCCGCACGTGAACGGCTCATCCACGCATTGGACAATCCCACGAGTCCGTTTGCTGGCGCCGCTCGATCGTGCTGTAGCCGACACTCTCAACCGCGTGAACCGGAGCGAGGTCGCTGACCTGCCTGACCGGATCGTCGCTGCCACTGCGGTCGCGCGGGGGATACCACTGATCAGTCGCGATGCAAAGATCCGGGCTTCGCAGGTACAAACAATTTGGTAGCTGTTCTGGTAGGCCCGGCTGGACTCGAACCAGCGACCCCCTGCTTAGAAGGCAGGTGCTCTATCCACCTGAGCTACGGGCCCAAGAATAAGGGCTCTCTTGATTTTAAACCACTTCCTGAAATCATGCTCTGTCCCGGCTGCCCAAATCGGCCCGAAAATGCTCCGACCGTGGCAAAACCGTGACAAAACTCCATCAGTTCACCTTTTCCGTGTCAAAACCCGACTGAGTTTCGTTCGCCTGCCGGTTCAGTTTCTTTAACGCTTCCCGCTTCATCTGCAGCTTCATCTGTGAGTATTTCTTGAAAACCTTCGCATCCCCCTGTCGCAACAATTGCGTCACCCACTCATCCGCCACACCACCTGCGCTTCGGCGAGTGGCATACGTGGACCGCAGATCGTAGATCCGGAAATAGGGCACCTTGGCCCTTCGCAACGTCAACCTCCATGCAGTCCGCAGACTCTTCTGATGGCCTGACGGATTCCCCTCGCTCGGGAAGAACCAAATGCCCTGTCCCGAAGTCCCAGATTGATCTCGAAACGCCTCGATCGCCAAATCCGTGAGGGGAACCTCCGCGATCCCGTTGGGGGTCTTCGAATCCGCAATCCAGGCCACACCATTTTCTAAATCGACCTGCTCCTTCTTCATTGGCATTAGTTCCTTGTGGATCCGTAGCCCCGTCTCCGTGATGATCCGAATGATGTTTTTTAGGTAGTCGGGGGCTTGAAACTCGATCCGCTGCTGCTCGGACCAGGTCATGTAATGAGGCCGGAACAGCCCCTTTACCTTAACCGGAAACTCCACCCCGAAGCACGGGTTGGCTGCGAGCAGTCTCTTGCGAACGGCTACATTCAGCATACGTCGAAGAACACGGAGTTCCTGATGAACCGTTGCCGGCTTGAGGCGATCCTTTTGAATGACACCGCCCTTCGTCTGAACCTGAACCCGAGCCTGAAGCCGCTGTCGAAGGTACTGCTCGATATCATCCGCGGTGATACTAGAGAGTGCCCGCTGGCCAAACGCTTCTTTGAGGTGGCGACCGGCACGCTCATTCGCTGCCTGCGTCTTTTCAGAGCGGATCGGCGGTTTCGAATAGTTCTCCAGGAAAAAGTCGACCCAATCCGCCAACTGGAGTTGTTCTCCTTTCCGAACGATGTCAAGGATTTTGTCGTCCCTGGCTTGGAGCCGTTCCCGAAGCTTTTTTGCGCCTCCTGCCAGTCTGTTGTATTCGTTGACTCCCGGATACGCTTTCCGTTCCGGTCCCGATAGACCATGCATAACACCTTGCCATCGTTGCGTGGGTATATGGCGCCATCGTGCTTACTCGGTCTTGGCAATTCCCACCTCCCGTTTGAATGTTGCGCGGAAGGGCTCGAGATCCGACTTCAAAAACCGGATATTGCGGCCCATCACGCGGAGATGCGGAATCTGCTTTCGCTCTACCGGCATGCCCGAATTCGGCAGCGGGCAGCCGCCGGAGATGTGGGGCGATATGACTAGATATATCGGTCGCTATTCTCGATGCTGGATTTCCTGCCGCCGAGCCGGCTTGACGTTGATCGTTTCTAAGGCGCGCGGCAAGCAAGTAATGCCTCCGGAAATAGGAGCTTGCTCGCGCACGGGTGGCGCATCGCGCAACGCCAACCCGGAACGCCGCGTTGCGAGTGAGCCACGCAAATCCTCCGGAGAAGGAAAGCGCCTGACGCTTCACCGGATCCTGCTGAACGAAGCGGCGGGGGAGTGCGTTAAACCCATTACAGCGAACGAGAGAACAGCGGAGAATCGGCAAGGAACTTGGCAGGCCTCCTAAAGCGGGGAAGGCCCGTGCCGGACCGATCCAAACTCGCAAATAGGCCGAATTCGGCGGTTTTTCGAAGATGGTAGAGTCGAGATGTGGCGCGGTGGTTTAGGTGCGGCCTATCCGTTGCCCGGCCTTTCGTTTCCCTCACTAACTACACCATGCTCCGTTTCCACGCCGGGCAGTTCTTCCCACTTGCCGGGCTCAGGAGGGGACCACCCGGCCTCAACAAAGAGGCCCGTCAGAAACGGAGGAGAACCGGCGGGCACTCAATCGCAGGGCTGGTGGCGGAGCGTTCACCAAAATCACCTGACGTAGACCACCGGAGACGCAGCGCGCTCGGCATTATCGCAGTGGCGTGAAGCCCGGGTTCCGCAGCAAATCAGAAAACCGCGAAATGGCCAAATTCAGCGGGTTCTCGGAGGTGCGTTCACCGTTAACCAGGCGGAATGCTTGTACCGCCGGCTCCCGAAGTGAGACTCGAACTGACAATCCTTTTGTTTACAGCCACGGCTGTTGACCGGTTGCACCCTAAAACCTGCCACCCCGGGCGCACTCCAAGGTTGGGCGGTGTAAGTGGTGAACGCTGAATTGAGCGGCCGCTCCGCGATTCCACCAGCAGCCTGTCTAGTTGGTCTACCTGTCTACCGTGTCGCGGACTCCGGCTGGGAAGGAAGTAATCGTTCGAAGTGTTGGATCTGGTCTGCCCAATTCACCAGGCCACAAATGCGGCGCAACGCGCGTTCGTTCAGGGAGTCCCCATGGTGCCGTTCGCCGCGCAAAAATAGAATCCGTTCCTGCAACGCCGGCGCCAAGTTTCGCAGGTTCATCACCTGCGTGATCCGATGGCGATACCCCGCCCAAACGCGCCAAATCGGCATAATCTTTTGCTGTCCCGTTCCCCAGCAACTCCTCAAACCGTACCGCCAGAGCCAGCAGTTTCGCGATCCGCGGAACCCGCTCTTTCCCAGACTCTGCTACCGAGACTCTCTTGGTCGGGAAGGCGGTATCTGCTGTACCAGCCGTTCCTTGCTCCCACCGAACACCACCTCCGTGCCGGATGTCGAACCGTTTTTGGCTTTGCGAAGGCTATCGCCGCCGAGTAGAAAGATCTCTGAGTTTCCCACGATCGGCCGCGTTCGCCACTGGGGAGTTGCTGGTGACGACCAGTCGAAATTGCGGGACCACCTCTATTAGCCGTTGCCCAAGTCCAAGATCAGTTCATGCCTTTGTTGTCTTCGGTGATGTCCGTCGCGGTACGGACCAAGGTCGAACCGTTAAGCGTGATGGAGCCGTTACGGCAAGCGGTGCGTGTTGCTGGCACCGGTCAGGTGCCGGGGAAAGGATCGACATTCTATTTCACGATGCCAACCGAGCGAAAATCCGACGGAGGATGATCCAAGCAGGAGCAGGCACCCGGCCTTCGCGCCTCAGCGTCCAAGGGACTGGTCTCGATCTCGTCCTCGCCTTTTACGACGTTCAGCTTCCTTATTGCGCGAACTCTCCCGTGCTGCACCGGCCAGCGCGGCTTGATACCGCCCAAGCCAGCCTCCCCAACCATTTTCGGTGGGCCTAATGCCGCGTCTCAGAAGACTACGCGCATTTTCTCCCAGCAACGCGCGGTTCTTGCGCACCTGTTCAGAATCGCCGAAATCCTGCACACTCAATACGGGCTTGCCGTTTGCGACTAGCTTGCGTAGGCGAAGAAACGAGTTCGTGCGCAGCCCACCGTCGGCGCGAAGCAGTTCCATTTCGGGTGTGTAGTGCACATAATGGACCTTCGCGTCTGTCCCTTCCAGCATGAGATAGTTGCGCCCGGAATGCTCATCCTGCCCGTGAACCAGTATTCGGCCCTCCACCCCTGTTACTCTCTCCATATCGAGAACCTCGATTGGCAGACGATTATCGGAAATCGCAACCCCGTGTGCCGAGAGTGTCTTCTGACGGTCCGCAGTGCGTTGCATGGCCCTAAGGATCTCTTGGAAGTCTCGCCGTACACTCCAGGTATTTGGCCCAGCCGGCTCCGCAAGTCCCACCGCTGCAAAACAGCCAAACGGGCAACGATGTGCTTGAAATGAAACCGGCTCGAATCCGCCTGTCCCTTTTCTGCCGGATTGTTCGTGACTGTGAAATGGGCTGAGCCCGGCACTCGCGTATCCGGACGAACATCGCGGAGGATCGCGCGATCCAACGATGTGAACCGCTTTTCGCTGATTTCGCGCCGTTCGGCTTCTGCGGTGTCATGGCTTGTCCGATATCCAATTTGGCGAGTACAGAGGTCTTCAGCAAGCTCGCGAATCCCATGTTTCAAATATTCCCGCCGGAATTGCAGCGGCTCCCCGTCGCACCTGATCCCGCGCATGGCCAGATGGACGTGCGGGTGCTCCGTATTGTGATGAGTAACAGCGACCCATTCGAGGTCGGTACCCAGATCGACCGCCAGGCGTCCCGCCAAGTCTCGCGTCAGCCGTTCCAGATCCATCCGCTCTCCGAATTCTGGAGAAAGGATCACCTTCCAAAGCCTTGGATCGCCGGAGGATTGCCGGCGATCCAGTTCGCGGGCGACATCTATTCCGGAACGATCACCACTGAATCCCACCGCATTGCTGTGGCCCTCCGTCGCGCTCTCGCGAGCGAGATAGCGCCCATGTGCCTTCCACTGCCCACGCGTTCGATTGTTGAGGTATGTGGCTCGGACGGCGCACCGTTGGTGGTATGACTTGCCCCCACCCGCGCGCCCCGTACCATTCATATTGCCGAGTTTTCGCATGCCGCGCGTGTATTGCATCACGAGCCGATAAGCGCCCGACCAGGCCGCATCCTCCCTGTGCGCAACAGGAGGTTTTCGTGGTCGAATCCGGATTGGGCGGTCTTCATCGCTGAGAATCATGGTCGAGGAGATCGAGTACAGCACGCGAGTTGCCGGACATGGTCGCGGCTGCCGATTGGATCAGCCGGTGGTAGCGCTCTTTTGCAAGCGCGATCGCTTGTGACCGGGCTTCAGCCGGCGGCTCCGGTAAGCAAGTAAGAACAGTTTTGCTCAGTGCCTCAACCAAGGCAAATAGCGCCTGAACCGCTTGGCTGAGACGGGCGTTCTCTTTCGACAACCGCTCAAAGCTACCGCTAATCCGCTCCTCGATGCCGGCGAGTTCTTCCCGTCCCTGGAGTTCATTTCGGATCGCACTTCGGATGAAGGCGCTGGGGCTGTGATAACCCCTCGTCTTTGCCGCTTCCTCAATCTCACGCTGATCGTCGGCACTTACCCTTACGCCGAGCCGGGCGTCTCTGACTCTTGCTCGATGCTTCTCCATAAAAAAGCCTCTACTAATAAGCCTTGGCAGAGGCCCTTCGGGACAGGGAAATTCCAAGCGGGCGGGATATTCTTCACAGAAATTCAGTCGTCGAACACTTGTCGAACAGTCACTCCGATTTGTCACACCCCGCATGTGGTTTAGCGGCCACGAAGTATGACTCACAAACTAGACCTACCGTCGAACAATTCCTTTTATGTTCCACTACCGGTCTTTGCTGCTGTCTTTCGACGATAGAGATTGATTACCTTACCGCAGGATGTCGCATGTTGCCGCAAATCATCGTGACGTCGCAGATAGTCGCACTATGCCGCAACCAGCCGTGATCTGCCGCAAATATACTTTTTCTGACAACGCCTTTCCAAAATCTTCACTTTCCTGTCCGGGGGCCTTCCTGTTGGCTTACAGTATGAGGGCTTTTTTTAAGCTGATGGCAGCGCAAATTTCCGAGTGCCCGAAATGGCCAACGAAAAATTTTCCCGGTTGCGCGTCCCAAAATGCCGTTGGCACTCACTTAGTAATTAGAGAGGGTTTTGTGCTCAATGGACATAACACAGATAATTCACCCAACGGGATCAGTCAGACCGGTCCCGTCTCGCGTTGCGCCGCTCGGAAAAAGCTAGCCATCCGGGCGGGACACCGAGCTTTGCACTACGTCGAACCCACCGTGATTCGCTGCAAATATGCTTTTCCTCACAGTGCCGCTCCAATAATTTTCACTTTTCTGTCCCGGACCCCCTTCCTGGCGGCTTACATTATGAGGACCTTTTTTACGCTGATGAGCGCGCAGAATTCGACCGGCTCGAAATGCCCGACGAAAAGTTTTCGGGTGCGCGTCCCCAAATGGCCTCTGGCAGTCACTTAGTAATTAGAGGGGGTTTTTGTGCCCAGTGGACATGACACAGATAGTTCGCCCAACTGGATCAGTCAGACCCGGTCCCGGCTCGCGTTGCGCCGCTCGGAAAAGCCAGCCACCAAGGCGGGCCAGATCCGAGCGCTATGGCCGGATATTGAAGCCGCCCTCGCGGTGGGCCAAACCATGAAAACCATCTGCACCTGGTTGGCGGAAGATGCCGGGATCACTTTGGGCGTTACCAGTCTGACCTCCTACATCAGCCGCATACGCCGCCGCGAGGTCCGGGAGCCTCACCACAAAGCGATTGCCAATATCGAGACCAACGCTCCCCCTGTCAAATCGGTAGGGCAGGAACTTGGGTTTCGGCCAAGTTCGCTAGCAACCAATTCCACGAAAACCAATTCCCCACAGGAACACACTAACAACCCGCTCGCTCAGGCCATGAAGGCTCTGTCGAAACCGAAGCTCGATATCCGCGAGGTTCACGGTGATGGAGACCCGGGCGGAAAGAATCTCATCTAAAAGGAGCAACCCAGTGCCAAAAGCAAATTCCAACGGGAATGATTCTGGCCCGACAACTTGCCAGCCGACGGTTCATCTGATTCTGCAAGGCAAAGGCGGTGTCGGCAAGAGCGTCATTGCCAGTTGGCTAGCCGAGTTTTTGATCAAACGCGGCCAACCGGTCTGCTGTATCGATGGCGATCCGGTGAATCGGTCCCTCGGACAGTACAAGGCCTTTCCGGTCGAAAAGCTGGAACTTGTCAATGCCAGCGGAATCCTCCAACGGAGCAGCTACGACGCGCTGGTGGACCGATTCGTCGAGGAAGAAACGGTATTCGTAGTCGATAGAGGCGCGACGGCATTCCTGCGATTCTGGACCTACATCGTGGAGGCCGACATCGTTTCTGTTCTCCGCGACGCCGGACGGCGCGTTTATATTCACATCCCGATCAGCGGCGGCGAAATGCTTACCGATACCCTGTTGGCCTTCAAAACGATCGCAGAGACGGCCAACGATCGCAACCTGGTAGCAACCAGCCCGGTTGACTGCGAGGACCCGGCACAATATGATTTCACAAGCCGTGCACGCGGTGCTCCGCGCGAACCGGGACAGGAGGATGAACTCGCGAAGAGGCGGGAACACGAAAGAAAACAGCAAGAGATTGATACTGCGCCATATTTCTCGAAGAACCCGTTGATCTCCCGCGGAGACGATTTCATCGCTTGCGATCAGGACCCGGAGCGGTGCCGCGATGGTGTCCGTATCGGTCCGCCGAATTATTGGGATGAGCATGGCACTCCTAGTACGCAAGCTTCCCTGATAATGGACCTTCCCAACGGGCGAATTCCTCCGCTAACCGCGGAGGCCCAGAAAATGGCGGCGGCGCGGACCGCCGTCCGCAAAGCTCGTCCATGCTCTTCGACCGCTGCCGGTTGTCACGATTCCTGGGAAGACGAGAGCTTATGGGACCGTTGTATTAGCCGCGGGTTAGTCGGTTCTGTCGTGCCGAGTACCTACAATCAAGGCAATCAAGTTATCCAGGCGCCGGGTTATGTCGTGTTCCGGAACGAGATGATTCATGAAGCTCGTATCATTCCGCTTGGCAACCGGCCACACTTGAATTCCGGTATCCGGAGCTGGATGGGTGATTCCCGCGGTCATTGGGAAGGCAACACACTGGTGGTTGAAACCACCAACTTTCGGTCCGGAATCCCGATAGGGAATATACCTACCAGTGACGCACTCCGCACGACTGAGCGATTTACCCTAACTGACGTCGATACGCTCCGATATCAGCTCACAATAGACGACCCGAAAATCTGGACCCGGCCGTGGACGATAGCATTTCCCCTGAAACGCGACTCGAATTACACCATTTTCGAATACGCTTGTCACGAGGGAAATTACTATATGTACAATGCTTTGGCTGGTGCGCGGGCGGACGAGAAAGGCAAAAATAAATAGCCCGAGGTAGAAGTGCAACGTTTCGATCTAGGTCAAATAGGGCGAGAAATTAAATGCGAATTACGAAGGTGTTAGGAATTTGGATTGCCAGGTTCGCCTTGACAGGGATTCCCGTATGGGGACACCATGCGTTCACAGCGGAGTTCGACATCAACAGGCCAGTGAGGCTTCAGGGCATTGTCACGCAGATGGAATGGATCAATCCCCACTCCTGGATTCATATTGACGTGAAGAATCCTGATGGCACTGTCACGAATTGGATGGTCGAAGGCGGCAGCCCAAACATTTTGCTGCGACGCGGTTTTACTAAGCAATCACTCGAACCGGGCACCGAAATCATCGTCGAGGGATATCAAGCCAAGACGGGTGACAAGCGTGCCAACGGCTCCAACATAACTTTCAAGGACGGGAGGCGCCTGTTTATCGGTGGATCCAGTCCGGATGCGCCGCCGGAAAAGCCCGCGCAGAAGTGATTTGAACCCGCGGCTGACAGCGATATTTCGACTTATCGTTCGGGCCCGGCCTATTCTGGCGTAAGTTTTCGGGAGCCGTGCGTAAATCAGAGACAGTAACCCTCGCCAGCCGTGGCGCGCCGATCGCTTCCAACCGGCAGTATTGCCCGTCCTGTGCTCCGATCTTTCAACGCGAGCAGGCCCAGCCTCGCCGCCGGATTGCTTTTGGGAGCGTCCAGGCCGGGCGGGGTACGAAAGCTCATCGCAAGAGGCACTCACGGGGTGAACCGAGTTGAAATCAACCACGCTAATCAAGTGCTTCCCACACTGATTTTCCCTGAACCTCGATTGGGCTAGTAAATCCGGAACCGATCAAGACTTGCGCCGGGGCTGTGACCAAGGTGGCGAGCGGCTCGGTGATGACCGTCTGCCCATCCAAAACGACTTGCATGATGCGGGTGCGGCGCGACCAGGTGATGCGAAATGTAGCAGATAACGGATCGCGGGCCAAGATATCGAAATGTGATTGAGATTGTTCCGTTTGAGAGATGAGCTGCGGGCCGCGGAGAAGGTGTTGGACGGATAATGACCAACCGTGGTGGACGCCCCCAAGGGTGACCAGCGGCTTACGGAAGCCGCTTTGTTGGTTCGCGAAGTGGACGCGGAACACCAACTGAATCTCGGGATTTAACAGGGGGCGTGTCTGAGGAAACGGGCTGAACCATCGCGCGATGCGGACATAAGAAGCCGGCCGATTCCGCAGCAGATCGTCATAAGGTCCAGCGAATCCGAGCGCGAGATTGGCAATGGAGCTATAGCCAATGGCAAGGACCATGAGAACGGTGATCAGACGGCGCACACGGCGGCTGGCGCGATCGCGGTAGATCACGATCCCGGCCAGTGATGCCAGCAAGCCTAAAGGCAAGAAATCGACTGCATAGCGCTGCGTCATTAGGTGGGTAGTCGCCAGGAACAGCAGAATGGCTGCCGCGGAGACGGCAATTGCCGCAAGAATGCGCTGCTTCCGCGGGAGGAAGACCACACCGAGCAGAAAGGGCGCAGTCCACAGCGCGCCCGCCGTTGGCTCGTAAAAGTATCGCCGCGGAAGCTTCTCAAGCACCTCGTAAGAATGCCGGAAGACCAGATGCATCCATGGAAAAACAGGACTGAAATCCGGCGGGCGCAGGAGCATGAAATAGAAGCCGGGAATCAGGTTGCGAGCCGCGAGATCGATTTGGTTCTGACCGGGACCGGACAGTTGATAACGGAAACCGAATTCGAATGCATTTCCAAAACGTTGCTGGTTGTAGATTCCCACTGCGGCACATATCGCGGCGAAAGCCAGTCCGAATGCGATCATCCGGTGAGAGGAAAAGCGGCGGAGGCTGCCGAGGAAGAGTGCGGCTACCAGAGCCGCCAAGCTCAAGTGCGGGCGCGACGCCATAGCTAAACCAAAGAGCACCCCAAAAACAACCAGGCAGAGCGCCGGCCGCCCCGACTGCGCCCCATATGCCAGGCAGAATATAGCGACGGAAAGGAAGCAGTAGCCGCTGGCGATTGCGATCTCGTATACCGCGGGGCGATTCAGCAAATACGGAACTGATTGGCAGATGCCCAGGGCAAAAACCAGAAGCGCCAATACTAGTCCGCCCGGCCTAGCATTAGCCAGATCCAGGAGACGCAACAGCTTGGCCGAAGAGAACAGGAAACCTGCTAGGCATAGCAGAAAAAGAGCGAAGCTTTCCGGCAGGTCGTGGCCGGTTGCCAAGCGCCAAGGCCAAAACAACAAGACCGCCGGCGCAACCCCGAAGTAGAGATAATAGTGGCGCCGGTACAGCGCCATATCTTGCATCTTGTAGGCATCATTGATGGCAGGGTCCCAAGGATTCGCCATTCCGAGAAGAACGGGAGAGGGTTCAAGGGGCACGTACAGATGGCCGGCAGCGAAACCGCGGGCCAGATAGTCGTAGTAGCCGCCGAGATCGTAACGCCACAGAAAGGGTGCTCGGTAGTGGCTCTGACGGCCCAGAGATAGTACACGCAGATGGCCCCCGCAACCAGTATGAGGAGGCTCCATTGCCTCCAAAATGTGCGACGGCGGCGCGAACCACTGCTTGCCTGCAGGAGTGAATTCGTTAGCATGGACCGACACCGCTGCTTGAACTATTCCACCAGCACCACTTCGTGTGTGTCAATGCTCAAGAATTGAATTCCGCCACGTTGTTCCGAACGCCAGTGCCACGGCAATTGCGCGTTTCGCGCGCGGGGCGGGCGGAGGGCGCGGGCGGAATGCGCCGCGCGGGCGAAACGGCGTTCTCGCCCGTTCCTGCGAGGCGCCGGCGAGCACAAGCGGCTGGATTCTGTCGACCGCCGTACTCGGTTCGAGCGTGGCGTTTATCGATAGCATGGTCGTGAATGTAGCGTTGTCAGTGCTGCAATCGGTCCTCCGCGTTACGCTTGCAGACGTTCAGTGGGTCGTAGAATCTTACGCGCTTTTCCTGGCGGCGCTCCTCCTCATCGGCGGCTCCTTGGGAGACATGTATGACCGCCGAAAAATCTTCGTCATGGGCGTCGTGACGTTCACGGCAGCGTCGGTGTGGTGCGGACTGTCGCGCAACATCGACCAGCTAATCGTTGGCAGGGGCCTCCAAGGCATAGGTGGCGCTCTGCTTGTTCCCGGCAGCCTAGCTCTCATCAGCGTTAATTTTCCCGAGGACCAGCGCGGCCGCGCCATCGGACGTGGTCCGGCTTCAGCCGCCCTCGCCTCCCCCTTTCTCCTTCTCATGCACGAGCACGACCATGGCCGGATTCGTGGAGGCCCCGCGCACGGCCATTTTTATTGCGCCGCAGTACCTCAACGACTGCGTGGTTGTTGACCAGACGGATCTCAAGGGCACGGGGGATTTCGATCTCAAATTCACCCCCCGATTCTTAGTTGGTAACGGCGGAACCGTTCAGGGATCCATCTCGCTCTTCGACACGGTCGAGAAACTGGGGCTTCGCCTCGATCCCGTGGCAGTTCCGCTCCCGGTAATTGTGGTCGATCGGGTGAATGAGAAGCCCACGCCGAACTCGCCCCCGGTGGCGGAAGCCCTCCACGAAACGCCGCCTCCCACCGAATTCGAAGTGGCCGAGATCAAGCCCACTAGTCCGGATTTCCGCGGAGGCCGGATTCAAATTCAGCCCGGCGGCCGCGTAAATATCCCCGGCAGACTGCTCCGATTCCTTATCCAACAGGCTTGGGACGTGAATAACGACAGGCTTGTCGGCGCGCTTCCATGGATGGACACTGACCGTTACGATATCGTCGCCAAAGCGGAGGTCGATGGACCGCAAATGGATATCGATGTGTTGTGGGGGTTGCTCCGCGCGCTGCTGGTCGAACGATTCAAGCTGGCCGTTCACACCGAAAATCGCCCGACCGAGGCCTACACCCTGGTCGCCCTAAAGCCAAAGCTGACAAAATCCGGCCCTGCCACTCGCACGAAATGTAAGGAAGGCCCGGGGGCGGACGGATGGCAAGGATGCCAGGGACAAGACACCAGCTTTGTCGCGGCTGCTCACCTGCCAAGGCATCACGATGGCGCAGTTTGCAGACAGGCCGAGCACACTAGCGAACGGTTATATTCACACTCCGGTCCTGGACGCCACTGGTCTCGAAGGAAGATACGATTTCATTTTGAGCTTCAGCCCCGCGGGGATGGGCCAGATGGCCGGACGCGGCGGCAGGGGCGGAGGAGAAGGCGGCCCTCTCGCACCTGCGCTGCCTGCCGATCCCTCCGCGGTGGCCTCAGATCCGAATGGCGTAATCACTGTCTTTGAAGCCATTGAGAAACAACTCGGCCTCAAGCTCGAACGCAGCGGCGCCCCGTTCCAGTACTGGTGATCGATCACGCCGAACGGAAGCCAATCGAGAATTAGCGCTCACTGGCGTGCGGCCCGCTTGGAGACCGGCATGCCCATTATTGTTTGAGTTCGTTTGCAACGGGTCTCAAGCGTCATGCAATTGGACGAGCGTTAACCGACTCGGCACTAGGCTGCCTCGGTCGGCTCCGCCGGCTTCATCTTCCTCCCACCGCCTTCTTCACGTACCGCCGCTCCGCCCGGCCGCGGCGCGGGCGCAGTTCGCGCGCAGGGGGCGGGCGGCCGCGGTTTTCTGATTTCCTGTGGAACCCGGGTTTCACGCCACTGCGATAATACTGGGCGCGCTGCGTTCCCGTTGGTCTCCCGTCGGGTGATTTTGGTGACTTCGATGCACTTCCTCCATCCTTGGAACGTAGTGGCTCCCGTCCATCTCTTGCAGCGGCGATGAGCTCTTCCCGCACGCGCCGATCCTCTGTTCGCATTGCGAGAAGCTCGGCGCGTAGTTGCTCGTCTATCGTGAGCTGATTGTACACACCGCACCTGTAGCAAGGTCGTACTTGCGCTCCGTTAACCATGCTTCACTACGATTGATGACGGGCGTGCGAGCAAGTGTCCAACCGGCTGATAAACGGGGTTATGGGAAACTGAGATTCTACAGAGTCAGCGTCACCGCACTATTCCGAAGATGCAACTATGATTTAATCCCGGAAGAAACGCCATATGCTTCGGATATTCAGGCTAGGGCTTGCGATCCTGCTCATGTTCTGGTTGTTTCGACAGGCCGGGAGGCCGAGAGGTCCGCTTGGCAGGAGCATGGTTCGGGGTGGAACTGGAGTCACGCCAAACTGACCGACTGGGGGTTGCAGCAGGTGATTCTGCCGAAGAACGCGGTGATGCTGGATGTCGGCTGCGGGGGCGGACGAACGGTGAGCCGACTCTCGACCCTGGCCCCGGCGGGGAGCGTCGTCTGGCTAGAGGTGTCGGCCGCTAGCGCTGTCGTCGCACGGGACACCAATGTCGGCGGTATCGAATCCGGGCGAGTCCAGATCCTACAGGGTTCGGTAGCCGCATTGCCATTTCCGAGCAGCGTGTTCGACATTGTGACGGCCGTGGAGACGCACTATTATTGGGCCAACCTCGCAGCGAACGTGAAGGAGATCCTGAGAGTTCTCAAACCCGGCGGAACGTTCGCTTTGATCGCGGGGGCGTACCGGGGCGGACCACTCCGCATGATTTATGGGATCATCATGCCATTGATCCGGGCCGCGTTTCTGAGCGACGCAGAACACCGGGACCTGTTGATCCAAGCGGGGTTTACCGAAGTGGTCACGAAACACGTGCCGGGCAAGAACTGGATCTGCGCTACGGACCGCAAGCCTTAAGTAGGGGTTTCATTGCGAAGTTTGAGGTGAACGGAGAGGTAACGCGATAAAAAACGAAAATAAAAAGAGTGACACGTACAATGTTAGGTGGCAATGCCGAATAACGTTGATGAAGTCTGGGGCCGCTACGGCATCGTGTCTGGCCACCTACCTCACCCGGCCCTTCCGAATCATGTTCACCGCTTCGATCCCTTGCAATGTCCGCCACGCTGTCGGGAACGAGCCGTAGCCCGTCGCCGGCTAAGCCCGTTCGCGCCAGAATGGCAGCGCCGCTGAGTCGGTTAGCTGATCTTTTTCCAGAGCATGTCTTCGATTAGCGAGTCGACTCTGCCGTCGGCACTACGGTGGAATGGGCGGCGGCCTTCGATGCCACGGCGGAAGAACATGTCGGGCGATTCCGGGACCAGCTCGACGGGACTGGCGGTGCCCTGTTTGGCGAAGAGTTTGCCGTCCCGCTCGGTCACCGTTATTTGGTTACCAGGAGCGAGCTGATAAGTGCCAATATAATCTAAGAGAATAGCCGGTTTAATGCTGCCGGGGGCGGGGTCTTCATAGTACCTCATGATCTGGCTGGCAGCAATCTGCCAGAGATGTTTACGGTAAAGCCAGGTATCCGTCTGGTGGTAGCGTGCGGTCATGTGATTTCCAAAAACATTTTCAACTTCTTCTGCGTCGTAGCTGAAGATGGCAACGCCTGCCTCGGCAGGCAACGAAACGGCCGATCGAACAACTCGTGAACCTCAGCCTGGCCATACAATCCGCCGCGCCTGAGCCGGCGCCAGAACTGGTAGAAGATTCCGAAACGATCCACTCGCCGTCATAAGCAACTTGTACGGCCGGGACCGTGCATGGCCATTCTGGTTTTCCTGCAATAGCCCGAAAAGCTTGACGCTGCGTCAAATAAGCTCCCGACCAACGCCTGGCGTGAAGCAGGGCCAAGCGGATTCCGACAAATGCTGAGCCCCGCGTCTCAGATGGGCAGTAGGTGAAATGGATTTATTTTTGTTGGGACGCTGCAAACCTCAAGAAAGAAATTTGTCAGCACGGCGCGGTATCAGTCCTAACCGAGGAGACTTGTTTGTGCTGTTACTTCTGGTCCTCGTATTATTCGCGCTCTGGCTGATTGAGTTCGTGATATTTCATGTTGTTGCCGGTGGGCTGATTCACCTACTCCTCGTCGTGGCGATAATTGCATTAATCGTTCACTTTGTACGGCGTGCGGCCTGAAGACCGCGTGCTCCCTCGAGGAGATGAGGAGATCTTTTATGGAAAGCAGGGCAAAACTCTTTGGTCATCCAATCCATCCAGTGTTGGTCGTATTTCCGCTTGGGCTTCTGGCAACTTCATTAATTTTCGACATCATCGGATTGGTTTCGGGCGATGGTAGATGGCCGAATGTGGCCGAGTATTTGATAGGGGCGGGCGTAATTGGAGGGTTGCTGGCCGCGTGCTTCGGCCTGGTCGACTGGCTGGCGATACCCAACGGCACACGCGCGAAAGGGATTGGCCTTTGGCACGGCGCGGGAAACGCAGTAATCCTTGTTTTATTTATCGTGAGCTGGTCTCTGCGGTTACCGGCACCCGCCAATCCTCCGACCGGTGCGATTGTGCTTTCATTCATCGGTGTTGGCCTGGCTCTCGTCACGGGATGGCTGGGCGGCGAGTTGGTAGATCGGCTCGGCGTTGGAGTCGATGACGGCGCAGATGTCGATGCTCCGAGCTCCCTGAGAGTGAAACACCTTCCGCCGCGGACGGGACCTTCCCGAAGGGCCGCTTGATCGCTTAATTCTGGCGCAAGTCGGTTGCTGGATCGATGGCCATGGCGGCGTGCGAGCTAACCGCGGACCGAACGGCGCTGGCGCCACCACACGCCCATCCCGATCAGCAGAGCACTGAGCAAGTCCAGCACTAGTGTTGACGGCTCGGGGACCGGTGTGACTTGGAATTCGGTCACCAATCCAGTCGCAAAGACGCTGCCCGTAGTCGCGCCGATACTAGGAGCATCGACATGCGCCGTGAATGGACTATTCGACTCCGCGTCAAAAGGCGCCGAAATTCCTCCCCCTGATTCAAAAGCACGTACATCCAGCAGCAGGTTGCCCGCGCTCGGGTTGTAAATGAAGGGACTTAAAGCAAATGTAACGGTAAAATCTTTAGGGCCTCCTGGCGGTCCGGTAACTGGAGCGTGGACGAATACAAAGCTGTTGAAGACTGTTGAATCGTCCGGACCGACATTATTTGCGAATTGAGTGCTCAAGGTGCCGGGTGTGCTGCTCGTGGTGGAGAGATCGAAGCGGACGCTGTCAAAGCGGATTATCAATGAAGAATCGGTGACTGAGCCATCGGGTCGGAAGGCGATCCCTGTGATCGTGACTGGGCCGGTAGGAAACTGCGACGCGGAGTAGACCTGCTGATAGCGGACTGAATTGTCGAAGAAGGGACCGAAGTTGTTGTCGTTGCCCTCCATAGTTGCCTGGGCGTTCGGGACGACAGCGACATCAGCATGGGCCAACCGGGCACAAGGAAGCAGCAACACACAAACGACCGCAAAAAAGCCTCGGGCTTTCATTCAAGTCCTCCTCTAGTTGAGAATTTGGAACACGCAAATTGACGCGGTTTCCCCTTTGTTTGACTCCTGATCTTGCGCGTCAGCACGTCACAAGAACCAAGCGATCGCCGAGTAGCCAGTCGATGCGCCTTCGGCATCTTGAGATGAGCTTATACATCCGCGGTGCGTTTTGCGAACCTTTTCTATCCCCCTCTCGCCAGTGGTTTGTACTACTTCACGCAGAAGCGCGACATGATCCTTCACTGCCTTACACCATCTCCGAGCTGAATTTTCGACGCTGGGACGATCCGGTCTTACCGATTCTTCGGCGCGTCCGTGAGGCTCGCGCGGTCGCCCAGAAATAAGGCATAACAATCCGTGCTCGTTGCATCGAGGGCTAATGCCAATTTTGGCGCTGCCGATGCGACAGTGCGGTTCCCACCCGCTTCCGTCCCACTGTCAAAGAGAGCGTACGGGATGTTTCCGTCCATGCCCGCCTTTTCGTACGCTAGGTTGAATAGACTTTTCGATTGTTAGCAGGACCGGGTAGTACCCAAGAGCCACTGCGAAAGTGCGCGATCGGTCATACTTCGCCATGATGGCCCACAAGTCGAAAATATTCGGCAGAATCTGAGTCAATAGCTTTCTCGATGTACTCCTCCACCCGGTTTTTGACACACGGTTTGCGCCGGCTAATTTCTTTAAGGGCCAGCTCGCCGCCTTTCTCGTACAACTCCTTGAACGGTAAAAAGCTATCGCGCGAGTAGCCCATCAGCTTGCAGGCTTGGGAAACGCTGCCCAGCATCTCGGCCAGGTCTAGCAAGCCCACTTTGTTCTTGATGATCTTTTGATCGGTGTTCACTCACATTCTCCCTGTACGTCGTTTCGACGCAGTCCATCAGAAATGTCAGATCAAGTCATGATTAGGACATCTCAAGGCGGCGTGGGGGATACTTCTCGTCGATACAATCGAAACAACAGATGAAGTCATAGCCGAATTGCATCGCCAACAACGGGCTCAGGGGCGAGAAAAGGAAGTCGCGGCTGTGCCATATACCGCATCTGGGCACCCGTCGTCGAGCAACTGATGGCCGAACAGGGCACTGGGCCGATTGCGGACGCGTCTGTTCTTCGTGGAACCTTCTGGGCTGAAGAGGAATCCGTGGAAGAATTCGTGGCGACAGTCCGTGAGTGGTGTGGCCACAAGCGAGTTGACCAGTCCGCGTGACAAAGGTCGTCGTTAATACCGCTGTTGTCTCGTTCGTTTTCAAGAACCACCCATTCCGCTCGCGCTATGGCCCAGAGCTTGCTGGTCGTGTGCCGTTGGTTTCGTTCGTGACGATTGCTGAGATCGAGCGATGTGGCTTCAATACCGGTAGGGCAGCCAGGACATTCAACTGCTTCGGACGTTCCTTCAACAATTCACTGTCGTGCGGGCCTCTGCCGACAGTGGGCCAAAGTGATTGTAGAGGCCCAATCAATCGGCCGCAGGATCGAGAGTGCTGAAGCGTGGATCGCCGCCACCCCGTTTCTACACGACGCTCTGCTGCTCACGAATAATCGGAACGACTATGTACGCGTCATCGGCCTTAAGCTGATCTCCCACGCCCGTAGCTCCATCGTTCCTCCGTTGGTCCACCGCTGCTCCCAGCGGGGGCTGTGCAAAGCACGGTCTCATGTCCGATCGGCCTGATGACAAGACCAGATGCCTGCGATAAGATTCGGGGTATGTTTGGCACTGTCCGCCTTCTCCGCCTTCGTGGCCCCAACTCGGCGGGGCTGATCGTCGTGACCGCGGCATTATTGGCAGGATGCAAATCCGCGAACCTGGTGCGCTCTTCCGGGCCGCCAGCCGCCGTTCCGGTGAGTGTGGCATTGAGCGAGATCGAATCCGTTCCGGTGGACGTGCGGGCGGTGGGGAATGTCGAAGCATCGGCGGTAATTCAGGTGAAGTCTCAGGTTTCCGGCCAACTGGTGAAAGTGGGTTTCGAGGAAGGCGCAGACGTTAAGGAAGGTGACCTGCTGTTCGTCATTGACGAAAGACCTTACCAGGACGCTTTGCAGCAGGCCCAAAGCGCTGTGGCGAAAGATACTGCCCTGCTGGCGCAAGCCCAAGCTACTCTCAACCGCGACGTTGCCCAATCCAAGAGCCTGATAGCCGATGCCAAGCGATACGCCGACCTGGAACGGGACGGCGTAGTGTCAAAGTCCCAGAGTGAACAAAGCACGTCCGCGGCCGAAGCGATCCAGGCGACGATCGGCGCCGATCAAGCGGCTGTGGAAAGCGCTAAGGCCAACATTGAAAGCGACCGCACAGCCATCAATACGGCGAAGCTGAATCTGAGCTATTGCGAAATTCACTCACCGGTCAGCGGACGCTCGGGCAATCTGCTGGTCCATCAGGGCAACTTGGTGGCCGCCAACGCTGCCACTCCGCTAGTGACTGTCAACCGAATCCGGCCTATCTGGGTTAGCTTCGGAGTTCCCGAAACCTACCTGCCTGCAATTCGGCAGAGTGCGGCGTCCGGGCCGCTTCCCGTTACAGTTGCGCTGCAAAACGACGCCAGCAAGACTGCCCGCGGGATGCTTAGCGTAATCGACAACACGGTGGATCCAGCCACGGGTACGATCAAGCTCAAAGCCACGTTCGAGAACACCGACGCCCTGTTATGGCCAGGGCAGTTGGTGGATGCCGCGCTGACTTTGGGCACGGCACAAAACGTGGTGGTCGTACCGGCAGAAGCTGTGCAGCCCGGCGCACGCGGCCAAGTCGTGTATGTGGTCAAGCCAGATCAGTCGGTTGAATTGCGGCAAGTAACCGTGGGCATTACTCGGGGCAATAAATCCGTGATCGAAAAGGGAGTGGGGGGAGGCGAAAGGGTAGTCATCGATGGCCAACTGCGGCTTTTTCCCGGCGCCAAAATCCGCGCTGTGCCGGCGGAGAAAGTGGATTCGCAGGAGCTCTGAGGCCCGCTCCGGCAGCCGGTCAAATCTTGTATGAACATATCGCGCCTTTTCATCGAGCGGCCAGTGATGACGGTGCTGGTCATGGCGGCTATCCTGATGTTTGGAATCGTTGGCTATAGGGTTCTTCCCGTGGCTGCGCTTCCCAGCGTCGATTTCCCCACGATTCAGGTGAATGCCGCGCTGCCCGGCGCGACGCCAGAGACGATGGCTTCGGCCGTAGCTACCCCGCTGGAACGTCAGTTCTCGACCATAGCCGGAATCGATTCGATGAGTTCCTCGAATGGCCAGGGGACCACCTCGATCACAATCACGTTCGCGTTGGGCCGTAACATCGACGCCGCAGCCCAGGATGTGCAGACGGCCATAGCGAAGGCCGGCGGCACACTGCCACCTGAGATGCCGCGGCCGCCTTCGTTTCAGAAGCAAAATCCGGCAGAGCAACCGGTATTATTGCTGGCTCTGAAGTCCGACACGCTGCCTCTCTACACGGTGGACGAGTATGCCGAGACGCTCATGGCGCAGCGTATCTCCACGGTGAGTGGCGTCTCGCAGGTTCAGATTTATAACGC
>DATBID010000205.1:0-7013 GCA_036557125.1 Bryobacteraceae bacterium
CGGACAACACGTGGAACGCGATGGAAGGCCGGCGCGCGCTCCAGATCCAATGGAATGAAGGGGCGCTCGCGAATCTCGATAGCGCCGCCATTCGGGCCATGATGAAAGCCGGAGCGGAGAAGCCCGGAGCGGTGGCGCGCAAAGAGGGCAACGGCGCGGCCGCGCTAAATGCGGCAGCGAAGAAGATTGAAGCGGTGTACGAGTGCACATACATGTCGCATGCCCCGATGGAGCCGATGAACGCGACGGCGCACGTGCGAGCGGATGGCTGTGACGTCTGGGCGGCGACGCAGATCCAGACCGCGGCGCGTCAAACTGCAGCGGAGATCACCAAGCTTCCGCCGGACAAGGTGACCATCCACACGCTATATCTGGGCGGAGGATTCGGCCGGCGCGGCGGAGCGGACTTCATCGCCGACGCCGTCGAGACCTCGAAGGCAGCGGGCATTCCGATAAAGCTGACATGGTCGCGCGAAGACGACATGATGCACGACATGTACCGCCCGGCATCATACACACGATTTTCGGGCGCGCTCGATGCCGAGGGCTGGCCGATGGTGTGGACCGCCAACATTGCGTGCCCTTCGTTTGCGGGCATGCGGAATGGCGTGGATTTCGCGGCGGTGCAAGGCATCGACGATATTGCCTACGAGATTCCACATATCCAGGTGGAGTACAACAAGGCCGATCCGGGCATTCCCACGACGTATTGGCGGTCGGTGGGATATTCGCAGAACACGTTCTTTACCGAGAGTTTTCTGGATGAGCTGGCGGCGGCGGGCGGGAAAGACCCGCTGGAAGTGCGGCGGCGGCTGCTGGCGAAGACGCCGCGGATGAAGGCGGTGGTGGAACTGGCGGCGGAAAAGGCCGGCTGGGGCAAACCGCTTCCCGCGGGACACGGGCGCGGCATCTCAGTAGTAAACAACATCGGCAGCTTCAACGCGCAGGTAGCGGAAGTCTCCATCACGAAAGGCAAGTTGAAGGTACACCGCATCGTGTGCGCGGTGGATTGCGGGCACGTGGTGAATCCGGCGATTGTGGAAGCGCAGATCCAGAGCGGCATCGTTTATGGATTGAGCGCCGCGCTCAAGGGCGGCATCACCATCAAGAACGGGCGCGTGGAGCAGCAGAACTTCAATCAATATGAAGTGCTGCGCATCGACGAGATGCCGGTGGTGGAAGTGCACATCGTGCCGAGCGACAAGGCTCCGGGCGGGATTGGAGAGGCGAGCACGCCTACTACCGCGCCGGCGGTGGCGAACGCGATTTTCGCGATCACGGGGAAGCGGCTGCGAAAGTTGCCGATCCGAGCGGAAGATTTCGCGTAGGCTTTCGTTGCCTACTCCTCAATACCAATCGCCATTAACCCATGGGCCTGTGCCGCAATCGCGAGCGCACGGTCATGGGTAGCCATGACCGTAGCACGACGGCCGGCTATCTCAGAGTCAGTCAGTTTTGCGCGGACGCGGAGCCGATCCAGCGTCCGCAGACTTTCGACGGTAATCAATGCGCTCAAAACCCCCCGATGGACATCGCGCCACTCGTGCAAGGCATCGGGCTGCCCCAGAGCGAGACGGAGCAATACGGACGCGTCTACGTACGCAATCACCGATGCCCTGGCGCTCTTCCATCAGTAGCTCAACCACATCCAGCTTCAACGCAACCCGCTTGGGAAGCTGGACACGATTGGGTGGCGGTGTGCCCGGAGCGGGCTTTCTAACACGCAAGGCGCGCCTCTTACGAACCGGCACAATTTGCGCAATGGGCGTTTCGCGGTCAAGCACGGAAATCGTCTCTCCATGCTGTACGGCGCGAAGGTAGTTGCTCAGCCGTGACTTTAGCTCAGCAATGCCCACCCGCCTCATAGTCACATTATGACCAGAACTAGCCACATGGGCAACGAAAGGCGCGCCCGCCCCTAGTGGGCCGCCTCTACCGCGGCGCCGCGTTTGGGCTTGCGCATAATCATCACGAACGGCACAAGGCAGACCACGATTAAAGCGAGAACCGAGAGTACGTCCACATAGGCCAGTGTGGTGGCTTGCCCCGTGATCAATCCGGCGACGCGGGCGTAGGCCTGCTTGGTAGGGAGCATCGCGTTTTTGTTTGTGAGCAACTGGCCCATGGCGCTGGTCATCCTCTCGAAGGCGGGAGAACCGGGCACGGCATGCGAGACCAAATAGTTCTGGTGCCTGGCCGCTGCGCGCGTGATCTGGGAACTAATCACCGCAATGCCGATGCTGCCGCCGATGTTGCGCACAAAGCTGTTCATGGACGCGATCTGGTTATATTTTTCTCGCGGAATGCCTACATAGGCGAGCGTATTGGAGGGCAGAAAGATGAACGGCAGGCCGACGGCCTGATAGGTGCGCAGCATGGCGGCAGTGGTGAAATCCATTTGCAGGGTAATGTGGGTGGTGATGTAGTAGAGCGCAGCGCCGGTGACGAGGAACCCCATGGCCATTGTGGCGCGGGGGTCCAGCCGGTCAACCAGTTGTCCGGCGATCGGCATCATCAGGAACATGGCAATGCCGCCCCCGGCCATGGCTTCTCCGGATTTCACCGCGGGGTAACCGAGCATCAGTTCCAGGAATTGCGGAATCAGCACGGTGGTTCCGAACAGGACGGTGCCCAGAATGAACGTAAAGAACATCGCGGTGGCGAAGTTGCGGTTCTTAAACAGATGCACGTCGACAATCGGGTCCGAGTGGTAATATTCCCAGACGATCCAGGCGAACAGCCCATAGACGGCGACCACGAGCAGAACCGTGATCCAGGTGGAGCTGAACCAGTCGGCTTCCTGGCCCTTATCGAGCACGATCTGCAGGCAGCCAACGGCAAGGACGATCAGGCCGATGCCGATGTAATCGATGCGGGGGCGGATCTCGCGGATCTTTTTGAGATACGGCGGATCTTCGACCATACGGTTCGAAAGCAGCAGAGAGATGATGCCGATAGGGACGTTGATGTAAAAGATCCAACGCCAGGTGAAATTGTCGGTGATCCAGCCGCCGAGGGTGGGGCCTAGAGCGGGCGCGACGACCACCGCCATCCCGTAGACAGAGAACGCGACACCGCGTTTATTGGGCGGAAAAGTATCGGCGAGGATGGCCTGCTCGCTTGGCTGGAGTCCTCCGCCGCCGATACCCTGGAGCACGCGGAAAAAGACCAGAACGCCCAGGCTCGGGGCCATGCCGCAAAGGAAACTGCTGCAGGTGAATAGAGCGACGCAGGTCATGTAGAAGCGCTTGCGGCCGATGAGGCGCGCAAGCCAGGCGCTCATGGGAAGAACAATCGCGTTTGAGACCAGATAGCTGGTAAGCACCCAGGTGGCTTCTTCCTGGCTGGCGGAGAGGTTGCTGCCAATGTGCGGCAGGGCGACATTGGCGATGGAGGTGTCGAGCACCTCCATGAACGTGGCCAGGGTGACGGTGAGTGCCACGGCCCAAGGGTTGTACTTGGGAGTCCAGAGGCTCTGCTGTGCGGAAGCAGCCATTTATTGCAGCATCACTTTAGGCACTACAGACATGCCCATCCGCAGTTTGTCCAGTCCGGGCTGATTCTTATCGAAGCGGATGCGCACCGGCAGACGCTGCACTACTTTGACGTAATTGCCAGTGGCGTTTTCGGGAGGCAGAAGGCTCATCATGGGACCGGTCGCGGCGGGGAGACTCTCTACGTAGCCGTTCAGCTTCTGGTCGAAGGCATCGACGGAGATGGAGACGCGCTCGCCGGGGCGGATGCGTTTGAGCTGAGTTTCTTTGAAATTGGCCGTGACCCAGAGGTCATCGATTTGGGAGATGAGAAAAAGCTGCTGACCGGGCTGGACGCGGTTGCCGACTTCTACGGAGCGTTTGGCCACGACGCCGGAAACCGGGGCGTAGATTTTCGTGTAGCTCAAGTTGAGCTTAGCCTGCTCCACCTGGGTTCGAGCTATGTTGGCATCGGCGGTTTTGGCGGCGACATTGGCCTCGCTGGCTTCGCGCTGATGAGGCGCGATGGCGGCGGCTTCCGAGAAGCGGCTCTGCGACTGGGCCAACTGGGCTTTGCGCTGGTCCACGATCTTTTGGGCAGCTTCGGCGGAAGCGCGGGCGGTCTCGACGGAGGCGGAGGTGGCGCTGGCGGCGGTGATGGACTGGTCGAACACCTGGCGGGCAATCTCATCTTTGGCGATCAGTTCCTTGTAGCGCGCCACGTCTTGCTGGGATTTTAGATTGTTGGCTTCGGCTTCGCGCAGGCGGCCTTGGGCGGCGACGTAGTCGCGTTCGGCGCCGGCCACGGCGGCTTCGGCGGTGGCGACATCGGCGCGGGAGGTTTCGATACTGGTTTCGCTGGAGGTGATCACGATGGGCACGTTGGGATTCTGGACGCGAATCTCGGCCTGCTTCTGGGCCAATTGCGCCTGAGCCTGGTTGAGGGTCAACTGGTAATCGCGGGGGTCGATCTCGGCTACTAAGTCGCCTGCTTTAACGAACTGGTTCTCATCCACAAGGACCGAAGTGATGGTGCCGGCGACGCGCGCGCTGATCCCGTTGAGGTGCCCATCCACCTGAGCGTCGTCCGTGGATTCGTAGGTTTGGGCGTAGCGCCAATAGGAGTAGCCGGCGGCGGCTAAAACGGCGCCCAACAGCAAGACCACCAGCAACGCTCGCGTGCGCCCGCGCCGCCGGGGAGTGGGAGCAGGCGGGGCAGCCTTAGGCACGCGTTCGCTCTTTTCGATCAGCTCCTTTCGCTCAATTGGGGTGTCGTCTAATTCTTTGGCCGGCATTGCTATCTCCCGAGAAATTTCTGGATGTTCTGGTCGGCCTGCCCCATGGCGCGGGCCAGGCTGGCTTTTGCCAGGTTATGGGCGTAGAGGCCGGCAATGTAGTCGTCCTCGGCTGCAGCGACCTGCTCCTGGGATTGAACCACTTCCACGGTATCCGTTACTCCGGCGGCAAAACGATCGCGCGATTGAGCCAGGGTTTCCTGTGCCAGCTCACGATTGCTCACGGCGACCCTTACCTGCTCGGCCGCGGTGGTCAGATCGAGAAATGCCTGGCGCACGTCGGCATCGATCTGGCCGCGCAGGTCGGCGGCTTCTGCCTGGCGCTGGCGAAGAGCGGCATCGGCTGCTTCGATATCGGCGCGGATGCGGCCGCCCTCGAAAATCGGGAAGCGCACGGTGCCGGCAACGGTAAAGACGCCGTGGGAATTTTGCGGCGCGGGTCCGCTGGCTCCGTAGTCGCTATACAAATCTATGTAGGGATAGTGTTCGGCCTGCGCGGCTTTCTTGGCCAGTTCCGCGGCCTGCACTTGCGTGAGCGCGGCTTTGAGATCGGCGCGGTTTTCGTAGGCCTGGGCCAGCGCTTGATCCAGAGTCAGATCGGTGAGCGGCGAATAAGGAACGGTATCGGCGAGGGTGAATTCCTGGCCCGGCGGCAGGCCGATGATGCGGCCGAACTGAATTTTGAGCTTCGCATGATCGGTTTCCTGGCTAGTGAGCCGCTGCTGCTGGACTTGCAATTCGACCTGGCTGCGGGTGACGTCAATGCGAGCGGCCAGACCGGCGTCATGCCGGTCCACGGCCTGCTTGTACACCGCTTGGGCGGCGGCCACCTGCGCGCGCGCGGAATCGATGCGGGCGGCGGCGGCGATAATGTTGAGATATCCGCCGGTCACGGCCAGCGCCACCAGGTCGCGCGCGTCCTGGGCCGAAAACTGAGTTGCTCTGAGGCTCTCTTTACTGGAACGATAATTGCGCAACGCGGTGATGTTGACCACGTTCTCGGTCAAGGTGGCGCGCGCATCCACGAAGTGGAACGGACCGACCACCGTGGGGATGGAGAATCCCGCAATGGGAAGGTGAAAGTTGAAGCCGAAGGCCGCCAGGTTGATCTGCTCTTCGGTTGCCTGCATGTATGCGTTGATATTGGGCAGAAGAGCCGATAACGCCAACTTGCGGTCGGCGAGCGCCTGGCGGACCGTGTTTTTGTATCCGACATTGCCCAGGTTCGCTTCGAGGCCGCGGCGAATGGCATCGGCGAGAGAAAGCCGCAATGGCGCGCCGGGCGTTTGGGAGGTGGGCACGCTCCCCTGATAAGCGCCTTGCACCTCGATGGAACTGCTAAGCGTATTGACGGTGGACGCGCTGGGAATGGGATTTTGCACGGTAACTACTGCACCCGGTTCTCCCGTGCGGCCCGATAGCGGCAATTGCACGGCGCCGACGGCGGGGCCCGCAGCCGCCGCTTGAGCACGCAGGTTCGCCGTGATTGCCCACGCCATGACTCCAATTGCCGCGAATCTAAGCGAGTTTCGCTGCTGCATGTCCCTCCCGTCTGGAAACCCGCCTGGCAGGCGAAAGCGCCTGGTCCGCTAATGGCCGCCGCCGCGGGTTGGCAGGCGAAATCGCCTGCCCCACTAAAACCCTCTTTGTGCGTTTGGCTGCGGGTTTACCATATTTTTCGATGCCGGAGAAGAGCAGGTCGATGCTGAAATCCACCTCGCTCGCGACGCGGAACTCTTTCCAGCCGAGCAGACGGCGCTCCATCAGGCCGCGGGAGATGTCGAATAGTACTGCGGCGGCGGCGCCTGGGGGCACCGGACCGATTTCTCCTTTCAGGGAAGCTTGCTCCAACAGTTTGGCTACGGAACGCATGTTCTCCCTGAGGAGGTGGATCAATTCGCTGCTGTGGAAAGTTTTGACGAAGATGCTGCCGTATTCGGCCAGGTAAATACGCAGGAAATCCTCGCGCGATTTGCTGTATGCCACGCGCACACGTAAAAAGGCGCGCAGCTTTTCGCGCAGGCCGGTTACGCGGTCCATCTCCTCGCGGGCTTCGGCGGCCATGGCGCGGAGGTCGCTGGCGAGCGCCGCGAGATAGAGATCCTCTTTCGATTTGAAATAGAGATACAGTGTGCCTTTGGCGACGCGGGCCTCTTCGGCGACATCGTCGACGGCGGTATCCGCATAGCCTTTGCGGGAGAAAACAGCGCGAGCGGCGTCGAGGATGGCCGAGCGTTTGCGTTCT
>DATBID010000206.1:0-4804 GCA_036557125.1 Bryobacteraceae bacterium
AGACTGTGGTTAGCCCAATCGCCGCCAGCAACCAGAGCCAGCGCTCCGCCGCCAGTAGGACGTGAGCGTTGATGCGAAAAGTCTGCAAACCCTCGCGCAAGCTGACGATCGACCCATACGCGCGAGCATAAGAGAAGGTCCAGAACCAGAAGCGGTCGAAGACGCCGCAGGCCAGCATCAGCAGGCAGGTGGCGGCGAACGGCAGAGCGACACCCCCGGCGAAGATCGCAACCCTCCGAAGCGTCGTCCTCCAGTTGTGCCCCTCGGTTCGCCACTCGCTCCAAAGGATGTAAACGCCGCCGAAGACTGCCAGCAGGATTCCCGGCTGCTTCATCAGGAAGCCGACGCCGAACAGTAGCCCGCTCCAGAAGTAGAGCCGGGTGCGCCGGCTTTCAATTGCCTTCAGCAGGACGATTACCCCGGGTATCGCCGCCAGCACCACGAAGTTGGTGGCATGTCCGGCGAAGCCCAGGACGGCGGGGCTGGCGGTAAACAGTGCATAGCTGGTAGCGCTGACGACTCCGGCGAGGTCGCCGAACAGGCGTCGGCCAACAAGGAACATCAGGACAATCGTCGCGGCATTGACCACCAGCAAGCCGAGATGAATTCCCGCGCTTGTCTGCCCGAAGACCAACAGAATGACGGCGTACACAAAGAAGGTGCCAGGCAGCTTCATGGTGTAGAGCAGTGTGTACGGCGGGATGCCGTGCAGCATGAGCTGACCAGCGTAGGCATACTCGCCTTCATCGCGCTCCAGCGGAAAGCTGCGCAGATGCCAGCGCAGCAGGGCAGTGCCCAGGATCACCAGGAGCAGGACAAGCCAAGGCCAACGTGACGCGCGATTTTGCATTCAGAATGATCCGGCGGAATCGGACATCTTACGACATTTGGCCGAGTCGCCGTAGAGACGGGACGAACGCCACATCCGGCTCGGCTCGACTCCTATCTCCTCCGTTCTATAATGTTGCGATTTTGATTCGGGTCCAGGCGGCCGGCCAACCACGACGCTCCACCTCCACTGACAATCCGCCTTTCATACCCGAGCGATCCACTGAGGAGAGAGATGAAACTTTCGCGAATCTTCGCCTTCGTCGTCATGACGCTGACTACTGCAGCCATGTTGAGCGCACAAACATGGCAACCCCTGACCCATCAGCCTACCTTTACCGCCGGACATGCCATGCTGCTTACCGACGGCACCGTCCTGGTCCATCACGAGGATCCCAACGACGGATTTTCAGAGTGGTACAAGCTTACGCCCGATATTAGCGGCAGCTACGTGAACGGCACCTGGTCGCAGCTGGCATCGCTCCCCTCCGATTACGGGCCGCTCTTCTTTGCTTCGGCGGTGCTGGCCGACGGTAAGGTCATCGTCGAAGGTGGCGAGCAGAACTTCGCGCAATACGTCTGGACGAATAAAGGCGCGATTTACGATCCGGTGGCCAACACCTGGACCCGGGTGAATCCGCCGAGCGGCTGGAGCTCGATTGGTGACGCGCAGAGCGTCGTGCTGGTTAACAAGACCTTCATGATGGCCGACTGCTGCAGCCGCCAGTCGGCACTGTTCAACGAGTCCAATCTCACATGGACGCCTACTGGCTCCGGCAAGTTTGATGAGAATGATGAGGAGGGCTGGGTGCTGCTGCCCAGCGGCAAAGTGCTGGCAGTCGATGCTTACGTCGATTTGAACGATCCCAACGGCACTAACTCCGAGCTCTACGATCCGAACTCGGGATCGTGGTCGAGTGCCGGCAGCACAATCGTTCAGCTGTGGGACAACTCCGGCTCCTTCGAAGAAGGACCGGGCGTCCTTCGTCCCGACGGCACCGTCTTCTGGACGGGCGCTAACGGTCGCGGGGCTGGCCACACCTCGATCTATCACCTGAATTCGCAGAGCTGGACGCCAGGTCCGGATTTTCCCGGCAACTTGGACGTTGCCGATGGCCCCGCGGCGCTGCTGCCCAACGGCAATGTGCTGGTCAGCGCCAGTCCGGGCATCTTCCGCAATGGCACGGAATTTTTCGAGTGGGACGGCACCAGCCTGAACCAGGTGACGGCGACGCCCAACTCTCCCATCAACTCATCCTGGTACGGCCGCATGCTGGTCCTTCCCACCGGGCAGGTGCTCTATACCGATGGCAGTACCGACGTTGAAGTCTACACGCCTGCCAATACGACCCCTTATCCGAATCTCGCTCCTTCGACGATCCTGACCTCGGCCGTGATCACTCGCGGCAGTTCGATGCTCCTGTCGGGCTTCAAATTCAACGGAGCGTCGCAGGCCAACTACTACGGCGACGACGCGCAGGCCGCCTCGAACTATCCCATCGTCAGGATCACCAACCAGTCGACCGGCCACGTCTTCTATTGCCGCACGCACGATCACAGCACCATGACCGTCGGCTATAACGGTCCCACCTATACGCACGTCGAGATCCCGGCGAACATGGAAACGGGAGCGAGCTACCTGGAGGTTGTGGTGAACGGCATTCCCTCGCCGCATTACCCGATCGGGGTGCGGTGAGACGCCGGCTGTCATGGAAAGGATGAGGGATCGGCCTCTTGACTTGGGCCCTTTGGCCTGCGAAAAGCAGATCCCTCATCGGACCGAAGCCATCCTTGCCATCACAATCTTGAGGGAAACAGCGCCGGCCCCGGCACATGGTATTTCTCGATCCGACTCGCCTGTACGACAATGGAGCCATGAGCCCGCAACCCGAGCCTTGGCTTCGCAACACTCATCGAGAAATACCGGCGGCCGTCCGGGCCGTTGTGCATGCATTGGAACTTTCACTGGAGAACATCGAGCAACACTGCGCTTCGCTCAGTGCTGAACAGATGAATGCCCGGCCAGGCGGCGTCGCTCCGATTGCCTTTCACCTTCGCCACATCGTGCGCAGCCTCGACCGGTTGCTGACCTACGCTGAGGGAAACCAACTCAGTCCGGAACAGATGACCGCACTCAAGTCGGAACTCGACCCCGTTGCGGCACCAGACGAAGCGTTTGGGGAATTCAACCGGGGAATGCAGGACGCCATCCTCCGAATTCATCGCCTCGCGAAGAGCGATCTTGAAGGGCCACGCTCGGTGGGAAGGAAGGCGCTTCCGACGACGGTGGGCGGCCTGTTGGTCCACTGTGCCGACCACACCCAGCGCCACACCGGTCAGGCGGTGACGACCGCGAAGATCCTCCAGGCCGGGAGTTCTTAACCCCGGTCCGAAGCCATCGCGCAGCTCTCAATCTCAGCCACGATCGCTTCTGTAGCCTTGGCCGGATCGGGAGCTTCGACAATCGGCCGGCCTACCACAAGGTGACTTGCTCCGGCGGCGATGGCATCGCGTGGGGTGACCACCCGCGCCTGGTCACCTGCTGAGGTTCCCGCCGGGCGAACTCCGGGGGTTACGATCGCGAAGCCTTGTCCCAACTCGCGCCGCAGCTCTGCAGCCTCCTTGGCCGAGGCGACGACTCCGCCGCAACCGGCGCTCCGGGCCAGGGCTCCCAGCCGCAGCACCTGGCTCAAGACCGTTCCCGAGACGCCAATCTCTTGCAGATCGGCATCGGAGAGACTGGTCAGGACTGTGACCGCAAGGATCATCGGCTTGGAGGCAGATTGGCTGGCCGCTTCTGCCGCGGCTTTCAGCATCTTGCTACCGCCCGAAGCGTGGACGGTAAGCATGCTGACGCCGAGTTCCGAGGCGGATCGCACCCCCGCGGCAACCGTGTTGGGGATGTCGTGAAACTTCAGGTCGAGAAATACCTTGCGGCCACAGGCGACCATCTCACGGACAAGCTGCGGCCCTTCGGCAGTGAAAAGCTGTTTTCCGATTTTATAGGTGGTGGCGGATTCGCCAATGGATTGAACGAGCTGGCGAGCCTGGGTGGCGCCCGACACGTCAAGCGCCACGATGAGCCGATCTTTACTTAGCATCAGCTCCCAGTCTACCCCATCCCGAAAAAACGCAAAAAACGCGTTCTTAGGAGCCTAATAACGATTAGGACGTTCTCATGACCGGGGGCCAAGATTGTCTGCAATTTCAGGAGTTTGCAGAACTTCCAGGCGAACGCGATCAACCCCGTTCATGCCTAGGATCCTGGCCGCACCGTAGGACAGGTCGATGATTCGGTTCGGAGCGACCGGACCGCGGTCGTTAATGCGGACAACAACTGACCGATCGGTCTTCAAATCGACGACCTTCACCCAGGAACCCAACGGAAGTGTCCGGTGGGCGGCAGTTAATTCGAACATGTTGTACGGCTCGCCGCTTGCTGTTTTGTGGTGCTGAAAGATGCGTCCGTACCACGAGGCCTTGCCGACCTGGGCTTTCTTAGGCCGGTGTGGCTTAGCTTCCTGAGTTTGTCCTGGGGCCCCTTTTAGCGATTCCGGTGTGCTATTACCGGGTGCCGCGCTCAATGCGGAGGCGAAAACTAACGTCGCCGCGACCGAGCCGAGTACTCGTAACATTAAACACCTCTCATCGTTTAAGTTGGTCCTCCTGACAGGATGCTCTAAGTCTATTCACCGCAAAGAGAAAGAGTCAACCCTAAGAATTTTCTTATCGACTTTCACCCTTGCCGTTTCGGGACATATGTGGTACGCCGCGCCTCCTAAGTTTCATCGCCTAGGGCTGGGCGGAATACCAGCAACCTGCTGGACTTGGACCGACGATGCGGGCGCATGTGCTTAGCTAGGATGGCGGCGAGCATCGGTAAGTTGGCATCGACGATGACGCAAGCACCTTGGTACCAATGTCTTACAACGATTCGGTCGAGTTTCAATCGATTGTGACCATTTGAGTGCCAGTT
>DATBID010000207.1:0-30923 GCA_036557125.1 Bryobacteraceae bacterium
TATTTCCGGAAGCGATCACTTCCGGCCCCATTGAAGCTTCGACACTACCGGAGCTGTCACGCTCGGGAGCACGATTTCCGGAAGCGATCACTTCCGGTCCCATTGAAGCCGGAATGTCGCCGATAAGCTTGGGCTTCATCATCACATTTCCGGAAGCGATCACTTCCGGCCCCATTGAAGCCTGTAGTATCACCGCACGTATGGTCACCCCAGCACTGATTTCGGGAAGCGATCACTTCCGGCCCCATTGAAGCGCTCCTTGCGCCGGCACGTCGATCACTTCGATGAGCCATTTCCGGAAGCGATCACTTCCGGCCCCATTGAAGCTAAAATTACCGAGGGTAGATGGAGAGCTCGAAGAGCTATTTCCGGAAGCGATCACTTCCGGCCCCATTGAAGGTATGAAAAAGCGGAGCGCTCGGATCGGGTTCTGATCGGGTCCCGAGGTTATGAAAGAATTGTGATACGGTTTTGATAAATTTTCGCGCTTATGAGGCGGGACAGAAGACGCGCCATTGAAGCAAGTTACTGATCATAACCCTTAATGGTGGGCGGTCGCGGGCTCGAACCGCGGACCTCCTGCTTGTAAGGCAGGCGCTCTAACCGGCTGAGCTAACCGCCCGGGCAGCGGCTCGAAGAGCCACTGCTCCGAGTCTATCAGAACTACTCCTCGCTTATTGGTCCGAACGGCGCTTTAAAGTCGGCCGGTCGTCGGAATCGGGCTGGTTGCCGCCATCGCTCGCGGAGCCTGTCCCCGAACCCGGCGCGCGGCGAAGCCGCGGACGGTTGGGATCTTCGGTATCGACTTTCCGGTGGTTATGGAGCATAGCCAGCCGCGCCTTTACATTGTTGAACTCCGACGTGTTCACAACGTATTCCGGTCGGGCAGGCAGAACTTTCTGAATCTCCTCCTGCGCGGCCGTAATGCGATCATCCGTCATCGGGTGCGTGGCAAACAGCTTGGATACTGTGCCAGGCTTCTTCTTCTCCATCGTCTCGATCTTCTCGAAGAAATCCACAAAGGAGGTCGGATCGTAGCCTGTCTTATACATGTACTGCAGGCCGTAGAAGTCCGCGTCCTTCTCCATCCCCCGCGAGAATTTCAGGAAAGCCATCGGCACGAGAAGGTTTGCACCCTGTAAAGCGCCATAGCCGGCCAGCCCGTAAGGCACGGCAATGCTGGCCGCGATCATACCAATCTGCGTCAGTTCGGCCCGGGTGGCCTGTTTGGTCCCGTGTCGCAAGGCAACGTGCGCGATTTCGTGCGCCATCACCCCCGCCAGTTCCGATTCGCTATCCGCTTTCAAAATCAGCCCGGAATTCACAAAGAAGAAGCCGCCCGGCAGGGCGAACGCGTTCACCTCTTCGGTATCGAGCACTTTAATGGTGAAGGGCACCTTGGCGTCGGAATTTCGGACAAGATTCTGACCCAGACGGTTCACGTATTCGGCGATCACCGGGTCGTCAATAACCTTCGATTGCCGTTCCACCTCTTGAGCCAATTGTTTGCCGAGCGCGATTTCCTTCTGAATGGAGTAGAAATTCACTCCCCCGCCGACGTCGCGATTGCCGATTTCATCGACATCGTTCTTTTTATTGTCGGAGGCGAAAGCGCCCGGGGCTACCAGGCTGATGGAGGCCACAAAGGCCAGCGGAAGCGCGAAACGCGGGATCATACGAAAACTCCTATTTCAATATACGCCCGCCTGCCACTTGCCGGGGCAACGGCAGGGCCGAACCCGGTCTGCCCGAGTACTCCCCGATTACCTGACGTGGGCTGTTTCCCTAAGGTTTCGGCCATGTCCACGGAATCACCATTCCGTCAAAGGCAACTCGATGTTATCATCACCGCCATGGTTATCGCCGCAATGGTCCCGAGGCGGATTTTGCCGCTGCTTGCGCTGGCCGCGGCCGTCCAGGCGCAGACGCAAACCGAAGTCCACGGGGCGGTAACCCGCGCCCTGCCGTTGATCGAGCGTTCGGCCGCGAACTTCGTGGCCAGGCGCGCGTGCGTTTCCTGCCATCACAACATCCTCCCCATTATTTTGCTGCACATGGCGCGGGAGCGTGGCTTCCGGATCGATAACGCTGTCCTTGGTTCGGTAGAGCAGAAGACCTTCCGGCAGTTGCGCGGCGGATCCGCGCTCGATACCGCGGTTGAAGCCACAACCTTAAGCGATCCCACCCCGGACGATAGTTTTCTCCTGATGGCGGCGCACGCTGTCGGAATTGCGCCGGATGCCGTCACGGGCGTCTACGCCCATCGTCTGCTGCATTGGCAGCGCGAAGACCATTGGGTCACCTCGGACTTTCGGCCGCCGCATTCGAGCAGCTTGTTTACGGCCTCGGCCACCGCCGTTAGGGCAATCCGGCTCTATTTGCCGCCGGAGTTGCAGCCGGAAGGCAAAACGGCCATCGAGCAGGCGCGGCAATGGCTGGCCGCCACGCATCCGGCTTCCACCGAAGACGCCGCGTTCCGGGTGATGGGGCTTGTGTGGGCCGGAGCCGCGCCGGCGCTCATCCCATCTGGCATCGAAGCCGCGCGCCGCGATCTACTCCGTATGCAACACGAGGGCGGAGGATGGAGCGAACTTCCCGGTTACCAGGAAGATGCCTATTCCACTGGCGAATCGCTGTTTGCTCTGCGCGAAGCCGGCACGGCGGCGAGCGCGAACGAATGGCGAAAAGGCGCGCTCTTTCTGCTAAACAGCCAGGCCACGGACGGAAGCTGGCGCGTGCGCACCCGCATGGTGTCTCCGGCCACCGTCAGCCCGGAGTATTTCACCACCGGGTTCCCTTATGGGAAAGACGAGTATCTGTCCTATGCTGCCACTTGCTGGGCTGTGATGGCACTGCTCGCCGAACTGCCGAACGTTACGCCGCCCCATGCAGTTCAAGCGCCGGTAGATCCAACGCCGCCATGGGCACGCACAGCCCTGTTCGGCTCCGCTAGCCAGCTTCGTCGGTTGTTAAACGACGGCTTGGACCCAAACACCAAAACGCCAGGTGGCGTCACACTGCTGATGATGGCCGCGCCGGACGCGGAAAAGGTGAGCCTGCTGATCGCCCGCGGCGCCGAGGTCCGAACCAGAACGGCTTCCGGAACGGATGCGCTCACCATCGCCGCGGCGTACCGTGGAACCGAGGAGTCTGTCCGTGCTCTCCTCACAGCCGGGGCCGAAGCGCAGGCGCCTGCAAGTATCAAAGCGCGGAACTCACCGCTGGCCTTCGCCTCCATGACCGGCGACTTCGCAAACGTGAGACTGCTTCTGGGTGCGGGCGCGGATCCTGCCAAAGCGGCTGGAGGCAACACGCCGCTCACTGCCGCCTTGACCTTCGGGTACCCCGATGTCGCGCGGGCGCTCATCGCCGCGGGAGCATCCGCGCACGTCACGGAAAGTACCGGTATCAACCTTTTGCATTGGGCCGCGATCATCGACCGGCCACAGGTGATTCCTTTGCTAATCGCGGCCGGCGTCCCCGTGAACGCCACGGACGAGAACGGCTTCACGCCGCTGATGTATGCCGTAACCATCGATTTCGGCGATACCGCGGTGCTCGAAGCGCTGCTCAAAGGCGGAGGCGACCCGAGCATTCGCAATGCGGACGGACGTACGGCACGGGAGCAGGCGCATCATTTCGGCTACACGCGCATCGAGGCCGCGCTTACCGGCTCGGCCCGCGAATAGAGTCCGGATCTTCAATTACGGTGGGGGTATTCGCATCCCACTTCGATCCATCCGCGAACTCCACCGATTCCACCGTGAGCTTCACCCCATGCTACCTCTTGCCGCGCGGCGCGCAGCTTCTGGCCCAGCGCTTCAATCCGGCCCAGGAAAACATCCAGGCGCTTCCGCTCGCCGGGGTCGAGCGCTACATAAACGTGCCCGCTATCGGCCAGTTCTTCCGGAGAGCCTTCCACTGAAAACATCGCCTTCAGGTACACGGCGGAAATTGCCTCATCGGAATCGTTCAGAATTTCGAGCGATTGGAAGCCGAAGTCTTTGGATCGCTCGGGCGATGAGATCCAGACCGGCGACGTGCCCGGAGTCGCGGTCGTGAAGACAAGATGCTGTGCGTGTGCCGCGGTTGCGGCGAAGACGAGTGGAAACAGGACGCGTGCCGTCATGCTACTCTGCCGCACAAACGAAATTCGCGGCGTCGTCGGTGCTGCCCGTGCCCTTATATTTGGCTACTTGCGGATAGGGGCACAAAGGCCGGGTGCGGTCCACCTTGCCCTCTCGCACGCGCGATGCGGGCACCTGCGCGGGCGCTTTGCCCTGCTCTTTCCATTGCTCGAGGGCGGCCAGCATGTCGAAATCGGAGGTGCCATCGCCGCCGCCGCAGTGCGCCATGCCGGGCACCATAAAGAGACGGTAGAAACTCTGTACCTTCTCCGTCCCACCCATCGTGTCGAGCACCTTCTTGTAATAGCGCACGCTGTTCGCCGGAGCGATTTGCGGATCGGCCCATCCGTGATATTGAATCAGCTTGCCGCCACGATCCGCGAATCCCTTTAGATTCGCGTCTTCGGCGTTCAACAACCCGTTTTCCGCTTTGGCGGTGAGCGCCGTGTCGCGATCGAAATCGAACGAGCGGTAGTCCCAGTTCGGGTCGTGGAACACGACAAACTTAAACAGGTCGCCGGCGATACCGAAAAGCCGCGGTCCCGCCATGGTCGCCCATCCGGCTTCGCTGCCGCGTTCGAAGCCCGGGAAAATCATAGCTTTCGTGCGCGGGTTCAGCCCCGGCGAATAGATGGCGCGAGCCGTCTCGACCTGCGCGGCGGTCAGGCAGTCGGCGCTATCGCCACCCTTGCATTCGAGCTCCTTGGGGTCGAAGCCGCATTTCGTGGGATCCTCCAGAACTCCATCCTTTACGCCGTCTTTGGCGTCGCAAGCCGCAAGCACGGCGTTGTGCACGAGCGCGTATTTGGTTGGCGGGATGTAGCTGGCTTCGGTCTTATGTGCTGCCTGCGCGATCCACACGGCTTGGAGGGAGCGGCCCGTCCAGTCGAGGCCCGGCGAGCCGGCGACGATGCCATCGAAATCGGCCGGGTAGCGTTGCGCTTCCATTAACGCAGAGCGGCCGCCCGCCGAACAACCGGTCCAGTAGGATTCCCGAATGGGCTGCGCGTAATACGCCGTGACTATGGCCTTGGCGGCGACCGTCATCTCGTGCGCGGCGCGATAGCCGTAGTCCACGAGCTTCTCCGGATGGCCCATGGCGAAGCTGGCGCTGCCCCCCTCGTGTCCCAGATCGGACATAGCGGCGGCATAGCCGCGGTTCAGCCCGGCAGATAGCGCGCCCTCGTTAACCGAGCCGGTCCAGCCGCCGTTGCCGTTGGCTTCGAATTTCCCGTTCCATCCAGAAACCGGCAACCAGAGCTCCATCTTGATGTCGGAATCGGCGGAGGGTCTGAGGGTCGCCGCCACCCGGCAGAACGCCTCCTGATTTGGTACGGTTCGACCTCCGCGCCCGACCGGTACCGCAAGCCCTCCCGCAGCCACGGACTGGGCCATGGTAATCGTTCCTCCAGCCAGATTCATGGACATCAGGCTTTCGCACGAGCCTGGCGTAGGCGCGGCCTCAGCCGCAGCGACCAGCCCCAGCACGACTGAATAAATCCAGAAAATGCGCATTCGCAAACCTCCGCTCGATTGTTTCGGGTACAGTCATCGTCCTACGGCGGAAGGCGGGAGTCAAGCTGCGCCCGCTTTGCGGAGATCTGCGGTCAGCATCTACCGGTGGGCGGCGCCAATGCGCCCCGGGCGCGCGCCAAAAGATGGGGTACTCCGAATTCCGGAAGGCACTGCGGGCCGGTACACTGTCGGCGGGTTCCGATAGGTGTGGGTTCCGATCGTTGTCCCGCTAAAGCCTCGATAGGTTCCGATGCCGCCCCGATAGGTCCCGATGCCGCTCAGCCCCAGAATGCCCGGCAAATTCGAGCGGATCGTGATGCCGGAACGGTATGTCGGCAGAACCAGAAGTCCCGGCAAGGTGTAAAGGCCGTATGGGTAAAGGCCGCCGTAGAGTCCGTACGGATACGAACTGTACGGCGACAGGCCCAAGCCATAAGAAGACGGATATCCCGAGAGCGAGCCGACGCCGATTCCGCCATACCCGTAAGGCGACGTGGAATAGATGCCGCCCAGCGGATACGAACCCAAGCTTCCGGTCGAAGCCCCGAGCCCTGCCAGTGTGGGATCGCTCAAAATCGGATCATTCTGCGCGGCATCCACCAGGCTCGAAATTTCCGGAGTGTCGCTGATCTCCTTGCTGCCGCGCGCGATGGCCTCGCTGCGATCCTGGTCCCAGTTGTCCAGGTCATCATCCATCGAGTAGCTTGCCGTCATAACGCCGCTCAGCAGGTGCAACAAATGGCCGCTTTCTACAATCGTGGGTTTGGCGTCTTCGCTGGTAACTTCGGCGTCGCCATCGGTGACGCCCAACTCCAACGGCAGCGTGTCCATGCGATACCTGCCTGCCTTGCGGACGTGAACCTGGTAATTCTCCAGGATCATCGTCACCGAGGTTTGCGGACTCGGTTCGGCGGCGTCGATAATGGCGGGGCCATCCAGCAGCTCGACTCTCGTATCGACGAGAAGGTTCGAAACCATGCGAATGGCGCTGCCCGAGCCCATGCGCAGATATACACCGGGCGTAAGCAGGATTTCCGCGCGCCCAGCCGCTACGCGGAATTCCGATCCCGGCTTGATCTCCGCAAATCGCCCGGGCTTGGGTTCGACGGGATTGTTATCTAACAGAACCGAACCTTCGAAATAATTCACCACTCCTGAATAAACCGAGATGACGGACTGACTCCAGGCGGGAAGCGCAAATAAGCACAACAAACCCCATCGTCCGGACATAGGCGGCAGACTCCTGCTCCAAGAATGGAACCTTCAGGCGGGCGTGTCAAGCCCTTCGTTTGTGGAAGCGTAGGCCGCGGCCCGCTTATGCGCTTTTTACGAAATATTTCTCGCTCGCGGGTGAATCGAGTGCGCCGAGCATATCGGCCAAGACCAAATCCAGACCCGGCGGCTCGATATCGAACTGGCGCAAGAACATAGTGACCTGGCCACGATGGTACGTCTGGTGATTGGCCAAGTGCCACATCGAGCGCCACAATGGATACGAACAGGTTTCACCGTTTGTTCTAGTAAAGGTAAACCGGCCGGCAATCGTTTCTTCGCTCACGCCTGCCAGGTAATCGCGCACGTCGTGTTCCACTGGCTTCCAGGCCTCGCGGACGGCGGCCAAGTCCGGATAGTCGGCTGGTGGACGCGACTTTGGTGAACGGCCGAACCACCACTCTTTCCAGATCCATTCAGCGCCTATCAAATGGGCCAGCGTATCCCGCAATGACGAGAAGCTGTTGCCCATTGGCTTGACGAATTGCTCAGTGGTGAGCCTGGCGCAGGCATCCAGTTGCCGGTCGCGCGCCCAATAATTGTAGGCAAACAATTCGCGTATTGTTTCGACAGAAACCATAGGGACCTCCGAACAATGGGCAGGCGAATTACCACCGCGCCAGGCGCGGTTGGCAGGCGAAAGCGCCTGCCCCACATAACCACAAGATTTTACCGGGCCAGAGGGTTCGGGCGAATCTGGAAGTGCACAATCTTGCCTTTCGTTCCCTTGCCGCCTTCAATATGCCAGACGAAGTGCGTTCCGTAGTTGGACCACAGCCCGCGGCCCTTCCATCCAGCGTTAGGATCGTCGATGCGTCCATCCATGCCGCGGGAATAGAACCCGAGCGGATAGGG
The DNA here is from genome assembly GCA_036557125.1 of Bryobacteraceae bacterium. Classification (GTDB taxonomy): domain Bacteria; phylum Acidobacteriota; class Terriglobia; order Bryobacterales; family Bryobacteraceae; genus PSRJ01. The sequence continues at coordinate 7,770 of DATBID010000207.1, forward strand.
AACGCGCAGATAAGTCCACTCTTTGGTCGCCGGGTCCAACGCGATCAGTGAATCGGAGTTCGAACCAGTGAGGAAGGGCGTGTTGGCGCCGAGCCCCGATATATTGTCCCGGTCTACCCAACCGAAGTAGTGGAAATCGGCCGGCCTGTCGGTTCCTTTCAGCTTGGGACCGGTGGTCTCGTAAAGTGTCCAGCCTTCCTTGCACTGGCTGCCGTCAGTCTTGGCCGGACCGTTCACGTCTTTGCACTTGCGGAAGTCGAAGCTGGCCAGGTGGCTGCTGGCGGCCAGCATGACCCAAACTACTCCGTTGCCGTCAATATCCAGACCGCGCGGATCGAGACCGGGTGCCGGGACTTTGAAGACCAGAGTCTTGCAAGTTTCCGGCGGATTATTGCCCCGCTGCAAACGGACCAGGTAGCCGGGATAAGTTTCCGATACGCCCCAGACCGAATCGTCCACTGGACTGGGTATGTCGGAATACATGCTGTAACTGACCAGCGTGTCGAGCTTCGGGTCGAAGCCGGTAGCCTGCTTGGCGGCGGCCTTCCCGCCCGCCAGAGGATTGGTTCCGCCAGTGGCGGTGTCGCCTTGGTAAACCGCGTCTTCGCCGCCGCGCCCGGGCCGAAGCACGTTCCACGGCCGCGTAATCTTGCCATCGCCGTTGGTATCGAGCACCTGTCCGCACCAGCCGGCAGCCTTCTGCTCATCGTGCGTTTCGTCGTAGACCTTGGTATCGACCCACCCGAAAATTGGCCCCGTCAGCTCGTTGAAGTAGAGCGTCTCGTCCGCATCGTTGTCGAACTGCAAGTGGTGCGTGGAAAAACACGTATCGATCAGCGTGAACTGGCGCGTTTTCGGATCCCAGTAGGATGCCTGGCGGCCGCTCCTCTTCAGCGGGAACCAGTCGGCGTATTTGTTGGAGGGATCGCTGCACCAAGCTGGATCCTGACTGTCGCGGATTTTGGAAGTCATCCACACGCGGCCCTTGCTGTCGATCATGGGGTTGTGCGGATCGGCCGGATCGTAGGGCGGGTTGGACCAGAGGTGCTCGTTCCCCCAATGCAGCGAGGGGCGATAAGGTGGAGGGAAACGGGAGGGAACTTTATCGCGCGCTTCACGGGTGGGGATGTCGAGCGAGAACGTGCTGTTTTCCCGCGGGTCCATCACCACTAGTTGACCGTGCCCGGCGTTAACCGCGTACACGCGGCCGTAGCCGTTCACGGTCGGCTTCAGCTTGTCGGTGGAAATCTGATCGTGCATGAAGGAGTGGTCGTCGCCCACATCCCAAAGTGTCACGACGACGTTGCGCTCGACGCCTTTCGGTCGCGGCGGCGCGGGCGGCACTTCGCCCTTGGCGATGCGGTCAGTCCAATCGGCATACACCTTCACGGATTCCGCCAAACCCTGGGTGGTGAGCACGCCATGCATCGAGTTGCCGCGTACGCCGGTTCCCAGGCGCCACTCCCAAGCTTGTTCGGAAGTTTTCAAATCCGGCTTGGCGGCAAACACGTGCGTAAGGTCGCGCGTTTCCGCGTTGCCAAGCTGATGGCAGAAGTTGCAGCCGGATTTGAGCTGATAGATCCAATGATCCTGGTCGGCCATCGTGCGGCCTAAGCCATTGCCTTGTTCACCCGTGCCCGGGAACATGTTCTTGGGCGGCGGCGCCATCAAGGAGAGCCAATAATTGCCCGGATAGACTTTCGCCGCTTCCTGCGGGGTTTTGGCGAGAACGGCCTTCAACGCCACGTTCTGAGCCGAAGGCTTCATTTCAACAGGAGTCGAATCGACCAGTCCGTAGCCGCGCACCCACACCCTGTAATTCGCCGAAGGCAACTCGGGAAGCATGAACCGGCCGCGATCGTCGGTGACGACGATCTGAGCAAACTTCGTGGGCAAATCCGTAGTTTCCGCGATAACCCAAACTCCGGCTTCCGCTCCATTCGGGCTCGTGACCGTGCCGCCGATATATCCCGAGGCGTAGCCCGGAGGCGAGGCCTTCTGCTGCGCGCTGGTTGGATGGGCCGAAAAAGTCGCCATCAGGCCGATGAGCCCCGCGCACAGCAGACTGACCCTCAGCCAGTAATAAGTCTTCTTCATGGAATGCCTCCCTGATACGCTCCGCCGGCAGGCCAAGTCTTTGCCGGTGACGCAAGGAATCAGTATATAAGATGAGCAGCCCCACAAGCCAAAAGGCAGACTAGCACGAAGGAGCTACTTCTTCCGGCCGCTCCATTCCAAATAAGACGCGAAACGGCTCTGGCCAGGCATGCGCAGTTGGAATTTCCCCTGCATCACGCCCTCTTTCAACTCGTAGACGAGGCGGTATTGCGGCCCCGAAGCCGAAGAAGCCGAAACCAAAACAACCGTGCCGGGCGCGGGCGTTGTGACCTCATAGTGGATCACATGGCCTTCGTCATCGAAGTAGATTGCTTGTGGCGATTGCGCGGGCGATTCCCGATAGATGTACAGAAGATCGGTGTGCTGACAATTGAAGTTGTCCGGTCCCTTGCAATCGAGAGTGGCCGAGTGACGTGCGAGAATGTGGCCCCCAAGTTCCAGTTGGAACGTATAAGTCCCCACTCCCGCGGCTGCGGCGGCGCCACTGATAACCTTGGCTTCCCACGTGCCAATCAGAAATCGCAATGGCTTCCACGCGGCTTCGATAGATCCGGGCGCGGGAGATTCTGCGGTTTGGCCATAGAGCGAGAGGCACCACAAGACAACGGCAACTCTAGCGATATTGCTAAGCAGCATAAGCGTCCTCCGAGTTATTCTAAGCCCATGGGACGCAGCCGCTGTCCCGATTGCGCGGACGGATTTTTCTCCGGGAACGGGAAGTGCGGGCAATGCAATGGAACCGGTGTGAATACGCAGCTCGATTCGGCGCAGGCCGGTTGCCCTTATTGCAAAGGAACGGGCGTGTGTCAAACCTGTGGCGGATTGGGTTATTCCTCACCCGAGCCGCCGACGTCGATTCAAAAACTGTTCGAGTAAGCTCGCCTCGTTCCGGACCGGGAACGGGTTTACTATATATCTCCGGCCGGAGATAGCAATGTTGAGCACAATGCAGGACAGCCCGTTAACGGTCCAGGCGCTCCTTCGCCACGGCGCAACCGTGTACCACGATAGCAGCGTGGCCGAGTTTGATGGCGAACGAATCTGCCGGCGGACTTTCGTTCAGACAGCGGAGAGGGTCGAGCGGCTGGCTGCGGGACTGCGACGCCTCGGAGTTCGGCGCGACGACCGCGTGGCGTCCGTTTGCTGGAACACGCCCGAGCACTTGGAGGCGTACCTGGCGGTTCCCTCCATGGGAGCGGTGCTGCATACCGTGAATGTGCGGCTGTTTCCCGAACAGCTTGCCTACATCGTCAATCACGCAGAGGATCGCATCATCATTGTCGATGCTTCGCTCGTGCCGGTCCTGGCCAAGGCGGCGTGCCGGTTTCGCACCGTCGAGCGGTACATCGTGGCCGGCCAGACCGCCGAACCGCTGCCCTCCGAATCGATCAGCTATGAAGAATTGCTGAACGGCGAGCGGCCCGGCTACGAATGGCCGAATTTGGAGGAGCGCGAGGGCGCAGTAATGTGCTACACCAGCGGCACCACGGGGAATCCAAAGGGTGTGGTTTATAGTCACCGTTCCATCTATCTGCACTCGACGGCAATCAATTCGGCCAACTGCGTAGGGCTCAACTCGGAAGACCAGCTTCTGGTGGTCACGTCGATGTTTCACGCCAATTCCTGGGGCTTGCCGCATGCGGCATGGCTCGCCGGCTGGGATATGATTTTTCCGGGCCGCTTCCTGCAACCCGAGCCGCTATGCAGGCTGATTGCGGAAGAGCGGCCCACGGTTTCTTCCGGAGTGCCCTCGATCTGGGCCGAAGTCTTGCGGTACGCCGACGCGCATCACCCGGACCTCTCTTCGCTGCGAATGATATTGTGTGGCGGATCGGCAGTCACGCGAAACATGATTGAGGGTTTCCAAAGCCGGCATGGAGTTCGTGTTGTGCAAGCGTGGGGGATGACGGAAACCAGCCCTCTTGGCGCTATTGCGCATCCGCCCAAGGACTGCGCGCTCGAAGAAGAGGCCGAATACCGCGCCAAATCAGGCCGCGTGATGGCGGGCGTGGAGTTGCGCATCGTGGATGATGGACGGATCTTGCCAGCAGATGGCGAAACCGTCGGCGAGTTCGAAGCGCGCGGCCCCTGGGTCACCGGATCGTATTACGGCGGCGAAGGCGCTGACCGCTTCCATGACGGCTGGCTGCGTACGGGCGATGTGGGCACGCTGGACGCGCGCGGCTACATGCAACTGAAAGATCGATCCAAAGATGTAATCAAATCCGGCGGCGAATGGATCTCTTCGGTCGAGTTGGAGAACGCGATCATGGCTCACCCGGATGTGGTCGAGGCGGCTGTGATCGGCGTCCCGGACCCGCGCTGGGACGAGCGGCCGATGGCGTGCGTAGTGCTTAAACCCGGATCGGCTACGACTGCGGCGCAACTGCGGTGCTTTCTGGAAGAGCGCGTGGCGAAGTGGTGGATACCCGAGCAGTGGGCCTTTGTCGACGCAATTCCCAAGACCAGCGTGGGGAAGTTCGATAAGAAGGTGCTGCGCGCGCGCCAGCAAGCGGGAGAAATCGTGGTGGTGAATGCCGCGGGGAAATAGGTTTACGCTATGCTGAGGGCGTGGATACGGTGAAGTGCTACGAGGAGATCATCGACTTTATTGCCGCCGGCAGCACACCTGAGAAGGTGATCGCCTTCCACCCTTCCGAAAGCTCACAGCAAAGAGTGGGCGAGTTGGTGGAACGATCCAAGGAGGGTAGCCTTTCGCGGGAGGACCAATCGGAACTCGAAGATTACCTCCAGTTGGAGCACCTCATGATTATGGCGAAAGCCAGGGCACGTCACTACACTCGCTTTGCCGAATGAGATAAGCAGCTCCTTGCGGCGGCTGGTCGCAAGACGCGCCGGTAATCGCTGCGAGTATTGTCTGCTTCACGCAGAGGACGCATATTCGCCCCACCAGATCGATCACATCATCAGCCGAAAACATGGCGGATTGACAAACGCCGATAATCTGGCATACGCCTGCCTGCGGTGTAATGCCTGGAAAGGGAGCGACATCGGCTCAATCGATCCTCTAACAGGCCGCTTCGTCAGGCTGTTCCACCCGCGGATGCAGCGTTGGCAAGATCACTTCGAGCTGAAAGGGCCTGTTATCAATTCCCTCTCGGAAGAAGGCGCCGCAACAGTTCGATTGTTGAAACTCAATCTAGATAAGCGCATTGCGGAACGTCGCCTACTGATTGCCGCTGGGCGTTATCCTCCGACTTGAAGGAGCGTAGACCAAACCCGGCAGCAGCAAAAGAACGCTGCTGTAGCGCCCAGGCGATGGCCACTTCGGGCGAGATGGCGTAGGCCGGCTGCAAGGGATGATATCGGCTTCATCGGTGTTTATCTGCGGCCACTAGCGAAAAATCTCAGAGATTTTAGCGTGAAGGCACACAACGATAATGGCCGCCGATGAACACAGATGACGACATGTCGATTCTCTGACGGAGTGCGTGTTGGCGGCCATTTTTGAGGTTTCGAACACGCTGGGCGCCGGATTTCTAGAGAAGGTCTACGAGCGTGCCCTCCTCAAAGAACTCGGACTTCGGGGCATTCGGGCGACAGTTCAAGCCTCTTTTGCCATCACCTACAAGGGCCACAACGTGGGAGAATACTTCGCCGGTATTCTCGTTAAGGACATTCTGGTAGTCGAGCTGAAATGCGTGGACCGTCTCGCCAATGAACATACAGCGCAATGTCTCAATTATCTGCGCGCGTCGGGGCGGGCCGTTTGTCTACTGGTCAATTTTCAGAGACCTAAGGTGGAATGGAAACGGATCGTGTGGAGACATCAGGACGCAGGCAAACTTGTGTAGCTCGCGTATTGCAGCTAGGGTCCAGTCTCGGATACATTGACGATGGTGCGGCCGGGAAAGGTGGTATCGGCCGCAGATTAACGCAGATGGATCGAGATTTCGGAAGGATCGGCGTTCATCGGCGTTTATCTGCGGCTGTAAAGGTTACCTGAGACGGAACACCAGCAGTTAGCTACAGCGTCGCCCGCAGCATCCGATTCGTGCGGAAGTCCGCGATCTCTTCCACTTCGGACGGTGTCAACCGGAAATCCATCGCGCCAATCACGCCCGCGACCTGTTCGGCGGAACGAAACCCTACGATCGCGCCCGTAACTGCCGAATGGCGGAGCGTCCAGGCGATGGCCACTTCGCCCGCGGAACGGTTGTGGCGCGCGCCGATCTTTTTCATCAGCTCGGCCAGCTCCAGGTTGCGCGATAACGCCGGCTCCTGGAAATTGAGAGCGCGTCTGCGGAAGTCGTCTTCTGGAAAATTCGCCACTCGCTCCTTCGTCATCCTGCCGCTCAGCAGGCCCGATTTCATCGGCGAATAGACGATCACCCCGATGCCGTGTTTCTGGCAGTACGGCAGCACGTCGTCCTCGGCCTCGGGTGAGACGGCGGAATAGGGCGGCTGCAAAGAAGTAATGAGCGCGAATTTGCGGCACCGGTCCATCTGCTTGGGTGTGAAATTGGAGACACCAATCCACCGCACCTTCCCGTCCTGCTTCAGCTTGGCGAGCGATGCCCAGCCCTCTTCGATATCGGCCTCCGGGTTCGGCCAGTGAATCTGGTAAAGATCGATGACGTCCACTTTCAGCCGGCGCAGGCTCGCCTCGCATTCCCGCCGGATCGAATCGGCCTTCAGCGAATTGCTGATCTCCCGCTTGTCGTTCCACACCAGCGAGCATTTCGTGAAGATATAGGGCTTGAGCGTTCGGCCGGCGACCGCACGTCCCACGACCTCTTCGGAATGGCCGAGTCCATAGACGGCGGCGGTGTCGATCCAGTTGACGCCGCGATCGAGAGCCGCGTGGATGGCTGAAATCGATTGCTGGTCGTCCTGCGGCCCCCAGGCGAATTGCCAGTCGCCCCCGCCCATCGCCCAGGCTCCGATGCCGATCGGAGAAAGATCCATGTCGCTATTGCCCAGTCGTTTTCTGTGCATCTCCCTTTTACAATAATCCGAGGTTGACCCCAACGGGAAAAGCACGCGCCGTGGTGATCGGTTCCGGCCCGAACGGCTTGGCCGCGGCAATCGAGCTGGCGCGCTCTAGTATCGACGTGACCGTGCACGAAGCCTCCGGACAAATCGGCGGCGGCGCGCGTTCGGCCGAACTGACTCTGCCCGGATTCGTCCACGATGTCTGCTCGGCCGTTCATCCTATGGCGATCGCTTCGCCTTGCTTCGAACAATACCCTCTGCGTGAACACGGCCTCGCCTGGATTCACTCGGACGCTCCACTGGCTCATCCCCTGGATGACGGAACTGCTGTGGTGCTGGAGCGTTCGCTGGAAGCCACTTGCGCCAAACTTGGCGCGGATGGGGAAGCCTGGCGACGACTCTTCGAACCCTTGGTTTCCGGGTGGCACAGTTTGCGGCACAATGTGCTGGGCCCGCAACCGCGCTGGCCACGGAATCCCCTGGCGATGGCCCGCTTCGGCCTCCATGCCATCCGCCCCGCCCGCGCATTGGCCGAATCGCTGTTCCAGGGCGAGCGCGCCCGCGCCCTGTTTGCCGGAATTGCGGCGCATTCCATTCTGCCGCTCGAAGCCTGGGCGAGCGCGTCATTCGCACTGGTATTGGGAACCATCGCCCATGCCTCTGGCTGGCCGATTCCGCGCGGCGGTTCGCAGCGCATCGCGGACGCGCTCGCTTCATATCTACGCAGCCTGGGCGGCGGGATCCAGACGGAATCGCGCGTTCAGACACTCCCGGATGTGCCCCTGGTGATGTGCGACATTACTCCGCGGCAGTTGCTCGCGATTGCGGGCGAACGCTTTCCCGAGAGTTTCCGCCGCGCGCTCGCCCGCTGGCGATACGGTCCGGCAGTATTCAAATTGGATTGGGCGCTGGATGGGCCAATCCCCTGGCGCGCCAGCGATTGCGCCCGCGCGGCAACCGTGCATCTAGGTGGAACCCTCGCCGAAATTGCCCGTTGGGAAGCGCACTTCACGGGCACTCCCTTCGTGTTGCTCGTACAATCGAGCCTCTTCGACTCCACGCGCGCGCCGGAAGGAAAACACACGGCCTGGGCCTATTGCCACGTCCCGAACGGCTCAACCGCGGACATGACAGAAGCCATGGAAGCCCAGGTGGAGCGCTTCGCGCCCGGTTTCCGGGCGCGCATTCTCGCGCGGCACGCATTCACTCCCGCCGCGCTCGAGCGCTACAACGAGAACCTCGTAGGAGGGGATATTGTTGGCGGGGCCATGACGCTCGATCAGCTCTTTCTGCGGCCCACATGGCGGCTCTACGGCACTCCTCTCGAAGGCGTCTACCTCTGTTCTTCATCAACTCCGCCAGGAGGAGCGGTCCACGGCATGTGCGGCTTCCATGCGGTGCAACGGGCACGGCGAGATGGCCACGTACCTCGATAATTACGCCTGCGCCCGTTCTGCCACGCGCCCCAGACCGCACTCTTTGTGCACGGCCCGCACGGCCTTCTCCAGTCCATCGCGCCGCACCACAATTGCGATGGTTAGCTCGCTCGATCCCTGCGCTATGGCGATAATGTTGACCTCCTCGCGCGAGATGGCGGTGAAGATGCGCCCCGCAAGCCCGGGCTTCCCTTGCATGCCTTCGCCCACTACGGCCAACAATCCCACTTCGTTATCCACATGAATCGGCCGAACGTATCCATGCGCCAGTTCGAGCGCCAGCGCGGATTCGAGCGCATCCAGGGTCCGCTCCAGTTCCTCCTCGCGTACCAGGAAACAGAAGCTCTGGCGATAGCTGGAACTGGAAAGCGCCATAATCTCTACGTTGATTCGCGCAATAGCATCGAGAGCCCGCGCCATCACCTGCACGCCGGTCAACTCCGCGCTTGCCGGCTCGAGCGCGACCAATGCCACCTTAGCAGTAGAAGTGACGGCGCGCGCGCCATTCGCGGCACTCATCGCGGGCACGATGCGGGTGCCGCGCTTCTCAGGCGCGAAGCTGTTCTTGCTCCACACCGGAATGCGCTTTTCGACGAGCGGCGCGAGTGTCCTAGGGTGCAGCACCTTGGCGCCGTTATACGCCAGTTCCGCCGCCTCGGCATAGGTCACTTCGTCCAGCACCACTACGTCCGAAACCAGCCGCGGATCGGCGCTCATGATGCCATCCACATCGGTCCAGATCCAGAGCTCGGAAGCATCGAGCGCCGCCGCGATAATCGATGCGGAAAAGTCCGAACCGCCCCTTCCCAACGTGGTGGGGCGGCCATCGGCGGTAGCGCCGTTAAAGCCGGTGACTACCGGAATCAAACCTTTCTCGATAAGTGGGAGCAGCCGGGCCTGAGCCTTCTCCCGCGTCGGCTCCATGAGCGGCGAAGCATTCCCGAACACGGCATCCGTCACCACCACGTCCCAGGCATTCACGGCTGCGGTAGGAAAGCCTTCGGCGTTCAGGCATTCGGAAATCAGCAGAGCGGAAAGCCGTTCGCCCGCCGCCACCGCCTCATCGACAGAGCGCGGCGGCCGCTCGTTCAGCATGGCCATGCCGTTAACGATGCGCTCGAAATCGCCGATGATGCCGTGGATCGCCGCCATCACGGGCGCTTGCCGCGTTTCCGGCAGTAGTTCGCGGCAGGCGTCTTCGTGCCGCGATCGCAATGCCGCCAGGTCGGTCTCCATGCCCGTGCGGTCGCCAGCTTCGGCGTGGCGCATCGTATCGAGCAGCAGGTCGGTGATTTTCGACATGGCCGAAACCACCATTACTACCGGCCTTTTGTTGCTCTCTCCAGCGGCCAGCAGCGCCGCCACGCGCATCCGCCCCGCCGAGCCCACGCTCGTGCCGCCGAACTTCATCACGAGAAGATCGTTCAACTGATCACCTTTCCATTAGTCACGCGGTCGCGCACTATTTTCAGAATAGCGGCCTCCACTTCGTCAAGATCGAGGGGCGTGGTATCGAGGTAGACGGCATCGGGAGCCTGGGCCAAAGGGGAATCGGCGCGGGTGCTGTCGCGGCGGTCGCGGTCTTCGATCTCGCGCGCCAGAGAGGCCGGGTCGATTGCGCCGCCTTTGGCCTGTTCTTCGCAGATACGGCGGTGGATGCGCTCCTCCGGCCGCGCGTCCAGATAGATTTTCACGTCGGCGTTCGGAAAGACGACCGTGCCGATATCGCGCCCTTCCATCACTACGCTGGCTCGCTCGGCGATGGCGCGCTGCTTGGCAACCAGCGCGCGGCGGACTCCCGGAATCGCCGCGGCGCGCGAAGCGGCGGCGGCCAGTTCCGGCGTGCGAATCGCTTCGCTGACATCTTCCCCATTCAGCAGAATCCTGCCGGGGTCGAGTTTCAGCTCCGCGGCCAGAGAGAGCTGCTCCATGCGATGCATATCGCCGCAATCGATGCCTTGCCGCACCGCCCACAGCGCCACCGCGCGGTACATCGCGCCGCTATCGATGTAAGTGAAGCCCATCTTTTCCGCCACGCGCCGCGCTATGGTGCTTTTGCCTGCTCCTGCCGGCCCATCAATGGCTACTACTACACGCCGCTGCGCCATGTTCCGAAGAAAGTAGAATAACAGCAGGCCGGGACTGGCGAGCTATGGATCGCAGCGCGTTCGATTTACTCGTCGCCGAGGCCTATAAGAAAATTCCCCGCCGGTTTCGCCGCAGGCTCCAAAACGTAGCGATCGTGGTCGAAGACGAGCCTAGCCCGCAGCAACTGGCGCGCAACCACGTGCCGCGCGGGGGCACCCTGCTGGGACTTTACGAAGGCCGCCCGCTCACCACGCGCAGCGTCTTCGAGCCCTTCGCCATGCCCGACCGCATCACGATCTTTCAGGGACCGCACGAGCGGCTCGCGCGCAGTGTGGAACACCTGGCGCGGCTTGTGGAAGACACAATCTGGCATGAAGTGGCCCACTATTTCGGGATGAACGAAGCGGAGGTGCGCGCGGCCGAGCGGTCGCGCCGGCATTGAATTGAGTTACGGTTCCCCGAAACGGAACCACGTCGGAATAGGCGATTGCTGCTGCGTGGGAACACCCGCGGGTGTGGTCTGACCCGGCGTTCCGGCGGCTGTGCCGGATGCAGTCGCGCTTCCAGGCGTGGCGCCAAACGGCGAAGAGGCCGGGGCCGCCGCGCCAAACGGTGAGGTGGTCGCAGTAGCCCCGCCCGGCTGCGTGGCCATGCTCACCGGGGTTCCCGGCGTGCTGCCTGGGACGGCGCCGAGCGCCTGGGCGGGAGTTCCGGGAACGCCGCCAACGCCGTTGGGATTGGCCGTCTGCCTCTGCTTGGTCATGTCGTAGATGAATTCCCACTCGTTGTAATGGTCGTGGTCGTTATACTCCATGATCGCGGGGGCTTCCGAGGTGCTCGCCACACCGGCGATGCCCGCTCCGATCTGCTGGCCTTGAGGGCCTGTCGTCGGCTGGCCGCCGCCTCCTATGCCGCCCCCTATGCCGCCCTGCCGCGGACCCGTGAGAATGTTGTTGATCATGTTAGCGGCCGCATTCTGCGCGCCTGGGTTCCCCGAAACGGCCGCGGATACGGCCCCTGGTACGCCCGCTGCCGGCGCCGAAGTCGCCGTCTGATTATTGACGGGGTTCACGCTGTTGAACTGCGTGCCCGGCTGCGGAAATCCGGGAGTCTGCCCGGGCTGCGAGAAATTTTGTTGGGGGAAGCTTTGCGACGCAAAGCCGGGCTGAGAGAGTCCCGGCTGGTTGAAGCCGGGTTGAGCAACACCGGCTTGAGAGGAGCCCGGTTGCGGAAAGCTTGGTTGAGGGAAACCTGGTTGTGCCGTGAAATTCGGGTTGTTGGGAGCGGCCGTGCCCGTTGCCGCCGAGCCGACGAAACCATCTCCGCCTCCGACAAACGAGGAACTGCTGCCTACAAACGATGAGCCGCTGCCCACGAAGGAAGAAGACGCGGCGTTGGCATTCTGTCCCACGCCGGGCTGAGGATTCTGCGTGCCGCCGGCTTGCGGAAAGGCGCCGGGCTGCGGAAATCCGCCGGCCCGGAAAGCGCCCGCCCCCGGTTGTGGAAATCCTGGTTGATGCGGAGCCCCCGGCTGTTGAGAAGCTTGCGGGGCGTTATTAAAATTGTTCAAATTGTTGGCGGCATCCGGAGGAACCGCGACTCCCGGATAGGGAGCATTCGAGTTGCCGCCTGCCAGTGCTCCCGGAGTCAACGGCGGCTGCCCGGGATTCCCCGGAAATCCCGGAATCAACGGCTGGCCGGGCTGCTGCTGATTTGCGAGTTGCAGATTGCTCGGACCCTGAGCGGGTTGCCCCGGAATTCCAGGTTGCGGATTCCCGGGGACACCCGGCCCGGGAAAAGGCGGAGGAGCATTCTGGGCTTGCGGATTTGGCGGAGGAATCAGCGGCTGCCCATCGGGTCCCACCGGCGCGGCGCCCCCTTCGCTTTGCCGCCGTCGCGTGGCGGCGCCCGCGACCTGCGCGCCCTGCTGTGCCGCATCCGGCGCAAGGAACGCCTGCTCGCCGACGAAGGTGTTCTGCGAAGCCTGGGCATCCGGCTTGTCTGTTTTTTTCTTGTTCGCGATCGAATCTGTAAAGACCCCGGCGGCATTGACGTGAACCAAGCGCCATTCGTCTTTGCCCGTCATCGGATCTTTAAACCGGTGGCGCAGGTAATGCCGATTATTGAAATTCTCCAGGTCCTCGATTTTCTGCGGATAGCGGTTATTCGCGCGGACGAAAAGCTGAATGGCGCGCTGGTATTGCTCGCCGCGCTCGATCAGCAACTGCTCTTTCTGGCGCTGCGCCTGAAAAGCGACGCGCGGGATCTGCCAGTAGAGGGTAATGGCGATGGTGGCGGCCATGAGGAAGACCAGCAGCATGGCGAAGCCGGATTCCGCTCCCTTACGGTCGCGGCTCGGATTGCGACGGTTGCGGCTCTGACTGCGGGTCATCCCGCCTCCTCCGCCAGCGGCAGAGTTTGCTGGCGCTTGGAGTCGGTATCTTCCATGACTACCGAATTGATGCCGATCCGCACGACTCGATACCGCTTTTTGAGCATGTCGCCTTCTTTGGCGATCAGAATATCTTCGCCATCCAGGAAAAAGGCTGTTTTGGCGGCGGCGCCGGCGGGCGAAGTGAAACCGTAATACTTGAGCGTGATCGGCGGGGGCGGAGGCGGTCCGGGGGGCGGCGCCGATTTGACTTCGACTTGAATGGGCTTTGGCTTCACTATCGGCTCGGGACCGGGCAGCGCTGCGGCTTTGGGCGCGGGCGGCGCGCCCATCTTGAACGGATTGCGCCCGCCCGTGGGCAGCGGAACTTCGTCCAGCTTGGCGAGCAGGTCGAGGCGCAAAGTGGGATCGACCTTCACCGGATCGACGCGATCTTCCGGCCGCTTGGAATGCAGCACCGGATGGAATTCATCGCTGCGGCCGCGCGATGTGACAGCACGGGGAGCAACAGTCGATTCTGCTGGTGGAATGGACGCAGCATCCGCGGCAGGCTGCGCTGGCGCGCTGGGCCGCGCGATGGGCACGGAAGGGCCGGAAAGAACGTTGGCATAGAAAAGGTAGCCACCAACCACGACCAGACCGGCGAGGATAGCGACTTTTTTCGGTTCGTTTGTGCCCAGTTTCATTCTGCCTGCCCCGGTTCTTCCTTCACAAACGCATCCATCTTTAAACTAACCGTCAGCATCTGCCCGTTCTGCTGCGGCGCTGCCTGCAAGCTTTCGATAATTAGAAAACGCGGCGATTTATCCAGCAGGTTCACGAATTTTTCAAGACTCGCATAGTCGCCTTCGTAGCCCGCCGTGAGCGACATCATCAGGAGCGTATCGCTGCCCTCGATAGCATTCAGCTCCACGCTGCGGTCGCGCGGCTTGATGCCGGACTGCTGCGCGGTCTTGTCCAACTCTTCAATTACTGTCGAATACGTGGTGCGACGGTCGCTGAAATACTTCGCCAGAAAATCATCGCCCTCGCGGCGCGCTCTATCGACCTTATCCACCAGCTTTCGCGTATTTTCGAGACGCGCCTGAAGCTGCGCGAGCTGGCGCGAGGTGTCCGCGCGCTCGCGCCGCAGGTCATCGGCCGAGCCGCCGAACGGTTTGAACGCGATCACCGCCGCCGCCAGGTTCGCTGCCAGCAGCGTGCCGATGATCACCCGCATCACGACGCGGGGATCCTTAATGGCTGCCTTAAAGCTTCTGGGCATAGTTCACCAGCACGCGGCTGCGAAACAGCGGTTCGGTTTGTGTAGGCGCCTGGCTTGAAGGCGCGGAGGCGTCCTGAAACAACTGTGACGATTCGAGAGCCTTCAAGAACTCGATGATCGCCCCCTGCGTCTGCGCCGCAACCTGCATATCGAGCGTGATCCGGTTGTCCTTGTTCACGAACGGCCGGATGTTCATCACCTGCACGTTGTAGGGCAGGGTAGTTCCCAAATCCTCCAGGATTTTCGTCCAACTGATGCCTTTGCGGTAAAGAATCTGATTGAGGAGAACGCTGCGCTCCAATACTTCCGTGTTTTCCGGGCGGCGCAACACTTGATCGAATTTGGCCTGCTCGGCGTTCACCTTACGGATTTCCCGGTTGAGCCGTTCGAGCTCGCCGCGCACCTCGGCCGTTTGCGAGCGATCCAGCAGAATCAGCGAGATCAGCCCGCCGAGCGTAGCCACCAACAGCAGCGACACCGCCACCGAGGCCGCGATCATAGCGCGGTCGCGGCGGAAAGGCTGGCTGGCGAGATTGATCGGAATTCTCATCGCGCTAATTCTTCGACACCGAATGCAAGTAACCTAACAGCCCCGCATTGTTTTCCCCCGGCGTTTCGCGCGGCGAGCGCAGCGGCTCGACCGTTACGCCCAGTTCACTTTGGAAACGGCGCTGCGCGGCATCGAGCTGCGCGCCAAAGCCGCATAAAAACAGACTTTCGGCGGCGCCTCCCAGGTTGTCTTCGATATAAACAAATGTCGGCAGCAGCACCGCCGCGATATCGTCCAATTCCTGCGAGGGCGCTTCCAGGCAGCGAACCAGCTTCACCAGGCTCTTCTGGCGGACCACCACCGTAAGCACGTGCCCTGTCAATTTCGCCAGCACGCTCAAACCGGCTTCCGGCGCGAGTTCCAGCGCCGCCAGAACGGAAGTGGTCACAAATCCCGGATTCATTCCCGCTGCGCGAAAGGGGGCTTCATAGCGCGCTACGATTTCGAGCGGCGCAAGCACCGCCAGCACATCGCATTTCTTGTTCGGGCCGGTTTGCGCCCAGTACGAAACCGCGGCCGAATCCACATCGAAGGGCACACTGCGTTTCAAACGGAACCGCACCAGAGAGAGCTGTTCCTTCGCATCGGAGGGGAACTGATCGAAATCGAGCACCGCCATTCGGGTCGCGTAATCAGGAAGGATGAGCGCAATGTCCCGCCGCTTGCGCGAGCCATAGCCGGCCCAGAGGCTGCGCACAGTCTGGGCGAACTCATCGGCATCGAGCACATTTTCCCGCAGCGGCGAAACCGACAACACTCCGTCCTTGAGCGGGCGGAACTCGACCGGATTGTTCGCGCCAACGCGGGCGGCCGCGATGCCGGTTTCGGAAATCTCGAAAGCTATGGCCGGCGGCGGTTCTTGAACGAGGTGCTTGAGGCGGTCTAGGAGCATGGGACACTCCCGCGGGACCGCTCCCTACGGTCGCGGCTCAGAAGTGTATCCGTGCTTTTGAAGGACTTTGCGGTCAAGTGTCAGCCCTCAATAAAGGTCACCTTGTTGATCTCGCGCAGGGTGCTGATACCGGATTTCATTTTCGCCACCGCCGATTCGCGTAGAAAAGTCATGCCTTCCTCGCGCGCCATGCGCTTGATTTCCGAGGTCGGGCGGCGGTCGAGAATCATTTCGCGAATGCGGTCGGTCAAGTCCAGCAGTTCATGGATCGCCGAGCGGCCGCGGAAGCCGGTGCCACCGCACTCAAAGCAGCCTGCGCCTTCATATAAAGGCACATCTCGCCATTCCTCGGGGTTTAACCCGCTTTCGATCAAAACCGAATCGGGATAGCGCACCCGCTTTTTGCAATATTCACAAATGACGCGCACCAGCCGCTGGGCCAGAATGCAGTTCAGCGACGAAACGAAGTTATATGGCTCGACACCCATGTTCAGGAAGCGGCCGAGGACGTCCAGCACGTTATTGGCGTGAACGGTGGTGAACACCAGGTGGCCGGTGAGGGCCGAGTTGATGGCGATCTGCGCGGTTTCCTGGTCGCGGATTTCGCCCACCATGATTTTGTCCGGGTCGTGGCGCAGAATCGAGCGCAGGCCGCGCGCGAACGTCAGGCCTTTTTTCTCGTTGACCGGAATCTGCGTGATCCCCTTGATCTGGTATTCCACCGGGTCTTCGATTGTGACGATCTTGTCTTCGTCGTTCTTGATCTCGCTCAGCGCGGCGTAGAGCGTGGTGGTTTTGCCCGAGCCGGTTGGGCCGGTGACTAGCACCATGCCGTACGGTTCGGTGATATATCGGCGGAACTTGACCAGGTCCGCATCCGAGAAGCCCACCACATCGAGCGAGAGCTTGGCGAATTTCTCGCTCATCGACTCTTTATCCAGCACGCGGAGCACGGCGTCTTCGCCGTGGATGGTGGGCATGATGGAGACGCGAAAATCGATCAGGCGGCTCTTATACCGAACACGGAAGCGGCCGTCCTGCGGCACGCGCTTTTCGGCGATATCCAGCTCGCTCATTACCTTGATACGCGAAATGATGGTGGATTGCCAATCCTTGGCGATGGGCGGCATGGCGTAATGCAGCACGCCATCGATGCGGTACTTGATGGCCACTTCCTGGTCGCGCGATTCGATGTGAATATCGCTGGCGCGCCGTTCGAGAGCGTTGAAGATTGTGGTATCCACCAGCTTGATCACCGGCGCGATGTCGCTATCGGTCGCGGTCAGCTTATCGATGGAAAGCGTCTCATCGGTCTCGCCCTCATCCGCAACCACATCCAGCGTGAAGCCTTCGGTAACTTCCTCGAGCACGCGCTGCGACTGCTCGGTTTTCTTCAGCAGCTCCGATATCTGCGAGAGAGTCGCCACCTTGACGCGCAGTTTCTTATTGAGCAGCAGCGTCAGCTCGTCGATCAGGTTGAGATTCCGAGGGTCGGAGAGGGCGATTTCAAGCGTCTCGTTTTGGGAGCGCAACGGAACGAAGTTGTACCGGAACATCAGATCGACCGGAATCGACCGGAACAACTCGTGATCGATCGCGCCTTCGCGCAGGTCCACGAATTCGCAGCGATACCGCGCCGCCACGGCCCGCGCCTGCTCGGCTTCGGCCGTCACATCCATCAATCGAGGTTTTTCCGTTGCAGCCATAAATAGCTGTCAGCCCTCAGCGATCAGCTTTCAGCTTAGGACGGACCGCTCCCTTCGGTCGCGGCTCGGTTTGGGTATTTGTTCTCATCGGATTGTGTCCGCCAGCGAAAAGATCGGCAAATATAGGGAAATCAATACAAACGCCACGAAACTGCCCATGAAGATCATGATCACCGGCTCGATCAGCGAAAGCGTAGCCTGCATGCGCGTGTTCACGTCTTCTTCAAAAAATTCCGAAACGCTGTTGAGCATGGCAGGCAGCGCGCCCGTCGATTCGCCCACTTCAATCATATCGACCGCCAGCGCCGGCAGCAGCCGCGAACTCTTCAGCGACGCCGACAGCGGCTGGCCCTCCCGCACACTTTTGCCCGCGGTGGAAACGGCCTTCTCGAGCAGCGGTGTGCCCAGAGATTCCGCCGCCGTTTCCATAGCCTGTACCAGGGGAATTCCCCCCGTCAGCAGCGTGCTCAAAATCCGTCCCAATTGCGCCACTTGAAATTTCAGCCAGATTTCGCCAAAAATCGGCGTCCGCAACTTTACCTGATCGATGGTTTGCCTGGCCGAATCCTTGCGCGCCCACCAGCGAATCAGGAAAATTGCTCCTATCAGGCCTGCCGCGAACAGCACGATGTAATTCCGCGCCGTGGTGCCGATGGCGATCAGCAGCACCGTCATCCTGGGAAGCTGCGCATTCATGCTGGCGTAGAGTGTGGCAAACGTGGGCACCACATAAGTCACCAGAAACACCATCAGCGCAATCACCAGCACGATCAGCACGCTTGGATACATCAGCGAAACCAGCACCTTTTTCCGCACCGCGAGCGCCTGGCGCTGATAGCCGATATAGCGGTCGAGCACTTCCGTCAGGCTGCCGCTTTTTTCCCCCGCCATCACCGAAGTGACATAAATCTTCGGAAAGACGCCCTGCTGGCGAAAAGCATCAGAAAGCAGCGTTCCGTTGCGCACCTCGTCGCGCACGGCTTTCACATACGGCCCGAGCTTGGCATCGGTGAGCCGCTCTGCCAGCAGATCGAGCGATTTCAGAATCGGCAGGCCCGCCCGGATGAGGGTCACAAACTGCTGGTTGAAAATGAGAAATTTTTCGAGGTCAAGCTTCTTTCGCCGGCCGCCGATAACCGGAGTAGCCAGGCTGCGCGAGCGGACCGAATAAATCAGGAAGCCCTGTTGGGAATAGCGGTCGCGCAGTTCCTTTTCCGAACCAGCAGTAGCCACTTGCTGGTGGATCTGCCCGCGCCCATCAGCATATTTCAGAACGAATTCCGCCATAATTCCCCGCGGGCGCGCATGGCTACTGCGCCGTCTCCTCCAGTACCGCCCCGGGCGGCAACTGGAACTGGAACAGCTTGGAATCCAGCGGAGGGTCGTCTTTTTCCCCTTGGAACGTGAAATCCAAAACGGAACGATCAAACCCAACGACTTTCAGTTCGTGGATCTGGTCTTCCGGCGTAACCACAAACTCAACGTTCGAATAAGGCAAACTCTCGCCCTTAGGCTGGGCCGTAATCCGCATCAAAGAGCCTTCCGGCTTAGCCTCGATGTTCCGGAACTCCTTCGTAAAGTGCAACTTACCGAGTAGAAAAGCAAGCGGCGCGCGCAAATCCTCGGTGTTCTTGAGAGGCATCTTCTGGGCACGGTGGTCGTCCGGAGTGTAGAGCCAGAGCGATTTGCCGTCGGAAACGAACAGCTTTCCCTGAGGCTGGGCGTATTCGCCGCGCATCTTCCCGGGCTTGCGCAGCAGGAGCGTGCCGCTTTCCGTGCGGCGGATGCTGCCCGGCGGCGTATATTGTTCAATAAATTGGACTTGGAGGGTCTTGGTGCGGTTGTAATGGTCTTCTATTTTGGAAAGAACGCCTTCCAACCCGCTATCCGCGGAAAGCGTACACACCACCAGCAACCCGATCAGCGGAGTCAACTTCACAAAAGTTAGACGCGGCAGCGGGCAAAAACGTGCATAAACAAAAGGACAAAGCTCACGATATCTTAAAGCGCTCGTGTCCGCCGGGTGGTATTATAAGGCTTTGCATGAAGGCCTTATTGGATGTCCTTCCGCCCGGTGATCCTGACCGGGAACTGGCACGCGCGATCGATCCGGCGCGCCTGCCCGAGCACATCGCCATCATAATGGATGGAAACGGCCGCTGGGCCGGGCGCCGGCGGCTGCCGCGTGTGGCCGGCCACCAGGCGGGCGTCACGCCGGTGCGCACCACCGTGGAAACCTGCGCCCGCATGGGCATCAAAGTCCTCACGCTCTACGCATTTTCGGTCGAGAACTGGAAGCGTCCCAGGGCTGAAGTCGAGACGTTGTGGCGGCTGCTGCGCTACTACCTTCGCCAGGAACTTCCGGACCTACAAAAGAACGGCGTGCGCCTACAGGCGATCGGCCGCCTCGAAGCCCTGCCGGAACCGGTTCGCCGTGAGCTCGAATTTGTCGTTGACGCTACGGCGGCAAACCGCGGTTTGCTCGTAAACCTCGCCATCAATTACGGCGGGCGCGCGGAAATCGTCGATGCCGTAAACTCCATTCTGGAGATGGCCCGCCTCGATGGCAGCATCGGTTCCTTGAAGCTGGACGAAGAAGCGATCTCCGCCAACCTCTACACAACTTCCTGTCCCGATCCAGACCTCCTCATCCGCACTTCGGGAGAAATGCGCATCAGCAACTTCCTGCTGTGGCAGATCGCCTACGCCGAGTTGTACGTCACCGCCACGTTGTGGCCCGATTTCGGTCGCCGCGATTTGCTGTGCGCCATTCTCGAATACCAGAAGCGCGAGCGCCGCTATGGCGGTCTGAGTGCGGCGCGGCCCGCCGAGGCGGCTCCGCCGGAAACCGTGGTTTCCGGACTGCCCTCCGGACCCGACGAAACGCTGGTCGGCGGCCTTCGCCCCTCATGAGGCGGGTCCTTACCGCTCTCATTCTCATTCCCCTTGTTGTCTACGTCGTGTTTTTCGCAAACGTCTGGCTGTTTGCGGGCGTCGTCGCTGCGGTGGCTTGCCTTTGTTTCTATGAGTACCGCAATCTCGCCACGGCCTACGGCTTCGGCGCGCCCCACTGGCTCGGATACATCGCTGGACTGTTGCTGCTCTTTGTCAGTCGCCCCCCTTGGCCGTGGATACTGATTGTCGCCGCCTGCCTCACCGCCCTCGCCCTTGCCATGAATGCGCGAAATCTGGCGCATGCTCTCCCTCGCGCCTCCCTGCTCGCTTTAGGCCTGGTTTACGTCTTCGGCTGCTGGAAATGCGCCGTCCTGCTGCACGTGCGTAGCCCGCATTGGCTCATGTATGCGCTATTGGTCAACTGGGCCGGCGATATGGGAGCCTATTATGTCGGCCGCTCGATCGGGAAACGCCGCCTGGCCGAGCGAGTCAGTCCTGGAAAGACGTGGGAGGGCACGGCCGGTTCGCTGGTCTTTTCAGTCCTGGTAGCCGGCGCCTATCTCATGCGATTCATCCCTGCCATTTCGGTGGCACAAATTATCGTTCTGACTCTGGTCACCAATGCCGCCGGCCAGTTAGGCGATCTAAGCGAGAGCGCAATCAAGCGCGGCGCGGGAGTCAAAGACAGCGGCTCTCTTCTGCCCGGCCACGGCGGCATGCTCGACCGCGTAGACAGCACACTGTTCGCGCTCCCGGTAGTCTACGCCTATTTAGCGCTGCCCTCGCCGTAACTTTACAAAAATCTCATCAGTCTACTTATTCCCTCCTCGAATACAGCCCGGGCTGTGAGTAAGCTCGCCACTAGATAAGCCTCCGAATCGAAATCGAAGAAGTAACCGGGCTGCACCAGAGTATCCGCGCGCTCCAGTAACTCCAGCACCCACTCCTCCTCGCTCCGGACCCGCGGAACCTGTAGCGTCGCATACCAACCCCCTTCCACTGACAATAAGTTTGCCTCCGTCCCGCGCAGCGCCTCCCGCGCGAACGCCAGATTCTCCGCGGTTCTTTTGCGAATCTGCTCGCGGACGCTCTCTCCCGCGGCCAGCAGCCTCGCCGCCGCCCATTGCACCGGCGTTCCCACGGACAGGTACGTGTCCGCAACCCACTCCAGCCGCTCCACTGCCCGGCGCCGCTGCTCCTTCGCTCCCGCCGCCACAATCCAACCCAGTTTCATCTGGGGAAGCCCGGCAATCTTGGAAAGTCCGCTGAGCGCAAATGCCAGCCCCCCATCGAGAGAAGCGACGCTCGCCGCGCGCTCCGCGTCCGCTCCGAAGGCATAATCCGAGAAGACTTCGTCGGAAATGAGCGCGATGTGGCGTTCCGCGCAGAGCTTTGCCAGCTTTTCGAGTTCGCCCGTTTTCACATACGACCCGGTGGGGTTGTTGGGGTTGACTACGACAATCGCGCGCGTGCGCTCGCTGACCGTGGCCGCCAGTTCGTCCCAATCGATTTGCCAGCTCCCGTAATAAACCAGCGGATACGGGCGCACCTTCACCGATTCCATCGTGGCCAGATACTCGAACAGCGGATAGGAAGGCCGCGGCACCAGCACTTCATCGCCCGGATCAGCCAGCAATTTGAAGAGGTACCCGTAAGCTTCGCTGGTGCTTGCCGTAAGCAGAATCCGTTCCGGTTCGACTGGAATGCCCCGCGCCGCATAATAACGGGCGACCGCCTCCCTGGCTTCCCGCAAGCCCGCCGGCGCCGGGTCATACTGCAACATGCGCCGGTCAGCAAACGCCGTAACGATTTCGGCCGGATAATCCAACCCCGCCCGCGTGGGATTCGACTCGGTCAAATCCAGCAGCCGGACCCCACCCCGGCGCTTCTCCTCCAAAGCCCGCGCAATCCGGTTCGGCTCCAGATTCCAATGAAACCTAGATGAGAACATCCGCCGCCTCACCTCGCAATCCTATGCCATAAGGGGGCAGGCCGTTTTTGACGTGACTGGAAACCGAGCCGGGTAGGCAGCGCCTAGCAGGTGTCGCCGAACACATCGGATATACACTGTGAATATGGACTGGAGCCTTTGCAGCGCCGTTGATCGGGACCCGCTGAAACTAGGTGGGGCTTGGTGCTTTAGAGGCACGCGGGTAGCTGTTACCAGCCTCTTCGAGCACATTGACCGGGGTTCGACTATCGATGAATTTCTGGAATGGTTCCCGTCGGTCAGTGCGGAACAGGTGCATGCGGTTCTATCCCTCGCGAAGGACTCTCTTGAGCTGCCTGCGGCGGTGGCTTGAAAATTTTATTTGACGCCAACACTCCTGCTCCGCTGGCTCGTTTCCTGTACGGCCACGAGTCATGCGAGCCGATGAGCTCGGATGGCAGGGCATGCAGAATGGTGCATTGCTCGATGCAGCCGAGCAGGCGGGATTTGATGTTGTGCTTACTTGTGACCAGAACGTACAATACCAGCAGAATTTCAGGGAGCGTAAGCTCTCCCTCGTAGTGTTGTCGTCAAATCATTGGCCCACCCTGCAGCCAATCGCTCATCGCATTGCGACGGCGGTAGACTTCGTCCAAACGGGTCAGATCCTCAGGGTCGATGTCGCGAAATTGTAGGCGGTGAGGTCCCACGCAGCGTAGCGCCGCAATTTGACAAACCCTCACCTATTGTCTACGTTGAATATATAATGACTGACCAGTCAGTCACAGAACGCAAACGCTCGGCCATCCTCGACGCCGCTCGCGCTGTTTTCTCCCGCAAAGGCTATGCGGATACCGCCGTCGACGATGTCGCCGAAGAGGCCCGCGTCGCCAAAGGCACACTGTATCTCTATTTCAAATCGAAAGA
>DATBID010000208.1:0-7660 GCA_036557125.1 Bryobacteraceae bacterium
CCGAACTCGAAGATATTGCCGCCGGAGGGCTGGTCGTGGTGCTGGATGGCGTTGAGGATCCGCACAATCTGGGGGCCATCATTCGTACCGCCCACGCTGCCGGGGCGGCCGGCGTAGTGATTCCCGAGCGGCGCGCGGCCAGCCTTACCGACGTGGTGGCTAAGGCCGCTGCCGGAGCGCTCGAACACCTCCCCGTCGTGCGCGTGACCAACATCAACCGCACCCTCCAGGAACTCAAGGAGCGCGGCTATTGGATTTACGGCCTGGACGAGCGCGGCGCGGAGGATTACGATCGCGCCGAATACTCCGAGCCCACCGCCCTGGTGCTGGGCGCGGAGGGCAAGGGCCTGCACGAGCAGGTTCGCCGCCACTCCGACGTCCTGGTGCGGATTCCTATGACCGGCAAAATCTCTTCGCTCAACGTTTCTGTGGCCGCCGGGATCGTGCTCTTCGAGTGGAAGCGACAGCGTTCTGAGCTGGCGCGCCAAAGGGGATAAAGGCGCGATATTGGTGGGGCAGGCACTTTCGCCTGCCAACCGCGCGCAGCGCGGCAATCCGTTCCGAGCCGCGACCGTCAGGGAGCGGTCTGCTTCAGGGTTCGCCCGCCCGCCACGCGGTAGAATCGAGGGTACACCTCGAATGAATCACGTACTTTCCACGCACCTCTTCGTCAATCATCGCCTGACTACGGCGATGTTGAGCCGCATCGAGCAAGCGGGGATCCTGGCGGTGGAAATCTTCTGTGCGCGCCAGCATCTGGACTATCGCAACAAGGCGCAAATCGCGGAATTGGGCCACTGGTTTCGTGACTCGGAAATGAAACTCCACTCGCTGCACGCGCCGATGTATACCGACGAAATCTGGGGCCGGTCTGGACCCCATGCGGTGGTTACAATCACAGAAACGGTGAAAGGCGAGCGGCTCAAATCGGTCGATGAAATCAAGCGCGCGCTCGAGATCGCCGAGGTGGTCCCCATGAGGTACCTGATCCAACATATGGGTGTGTCGCAGGAGGAGTACGACCCGCGCAAGTTTGATGCGGCCTTCAGCGCGCTTGAGGAGCTGAGCCTGTTCGCGAGGCAGAGGGGCGTGGAGATTCTCCTCGAGAATATCCCTAACGAGCTTTCCAGCGCCGAGCGGCTGCGCACTTTCCAGGAGCTAACGCACCTGGGGCTGAACTACGTCTTCGACACCGGGCATGCCAATATCGGCGAAGGAGTGCGTGCCGCGTTCGACATCATGAAGGAACGCATCCGCTCTACGCATTTGCACGACAATGATGGCAAGGCCGATATCCACCTGTTCCCGTTCCTGTCTCCAGGCGGGACGATCGACTGGAGAGAGACCATGCAGCTTCTGCGCAGCCGGCCCGACCAATACCCGCTCGTTCTGGAGCTGAAGGAGAACGCGCAGTTTACGAACCCGCTGGAAAGCGTGCAGCAGATCTTCGAACGGCTGGAGGCCCAGGAAGCGGCGCAGTGATTCTCCCCGGCAGCTACGTGCGGGACCTGCTGCAGAAGGCCCCCGGCACCCCCGCTACGGCGCGCGGTTGGGTAAAGACGCGCCGTGACGCCAAAAACGTCCACTTCATTCAACTGAATGACGGCTCATCCATCACGGATTTGCAAATCGTGGTGGACGAGGGAGTCGTTTCGCCAGAGGTGATCGGCCGCATCACCACCGGGACCAGCTTGAGCGCGGAGGGCGAACTGGTGGCGTCACCGGGCAAAGGACAGGCGGTGGAGCTGAAGGCCCGGGCACTCAAGCTGCACGGCACAGCCGACCCGGATGAATATCCACTGCAAAAGAAGAAGCACAATCTGGAAACGCTGCGCCCGCTCGGGCATTTGCGCGCGCGCACGAACACCTTCGGGGCGGTCTTCCGCGTAAGGAACGTGCTGGCCCGGGCAATTCACAAGTTTTTCCAGGAGCGCGGCTTTCTGTTCATTCAGCCGCCCATCATTTCCTCATCCGACGCCGAAGGCGCCGGACAGATGTTCCAGGTGACCCCCCTCGATCTCGAGATTGGCAAGCCCGCGGATTTTCAAGAGGATTTTTTCGGCCGCCGCACCTATCTGACGGTCAGCGGGCAACTGGAAGCGGAGATTCTGGCGCTGGCATTTGCCAATGTCTATACCTTCGGCCCCACCTTTCGGGCGGAGAATTCGAACACGCCGCGCCACTTGGCAGAGTTCTACATGATCGAACCGGAGATGGCATTCTGCGATCTCAATGACGACCAGGACCTCGCTGAGGCGTTTCTAAAAAGCCTCATCGAGCAGGTGCTCGAAGAATGCCGGCCGGATCTGCAGTTTCTCAGCAAGTGGTACGAGCCGGACCTTTTCCAAACGCTCGAAGGAGTCATCGCCGGGCCATTCGAAAGGATCTCCTACACCGAAGCGATCTCACTCTTGCAGGAATCAGGCCGCAATTTCGAATTCCCGGTGGAATGGGGCTGCGATCTGCAAAGCGAGCATGAGCGCTATCTGACCGAAGAGTTGCTGCACAAACCGGTAATCGTGACCGGCTATCCGCGCCAGATCAAAGCCTTTTACATGCGCGCCAACGACGATGGGAAAACCGTTGCGGCCATGGATGTGCTGGTGCCACGGATCGGCGAGATCATCGGCGGCAGCCAGCGCGAGGAGCGGCACGATCTGCTGCTCGACCGCATTCGGGAGCACGCCGCCATGGGAATGAAGGAAGAAAGCTACCGCTGGTATCTGGACCTGCGCCGGTTCGGCGGCGTCGAGCACGCCGGCTTCGGTTTGGGCTTCGAACGCATGCTGATGTATCTGACGGGTATGAAGAACATCCGCGACGTGATTCCCTTCCCGCGCTTCCCGGGAAACGCGGAGTTCTGATGGGAAAACCTGCTCTGAGACCGCGGGTGGGGCAAGCGCTTTCGCCTGCCAATCCTGAGCCGCGACTGTTAGGGAGCGCTCACAGCCTTCCTGCCTAGCCGATGCGTCCTTCTCACATTGCCATCATCGGCGCGCCGCTCGATCTGGGCGCGGGGCGGCGCGGCGTCGACATGGGGCCTTCGGCGGTCCGCGTTGCCAATCTGAACGCCCGCTTGGCTGCGCTCGGCTACCAGGTGGAGGACTTCGGCAACGTGCCGGTTCGCCAGGCCGAAGCGACTCCGGAAGGCGACACTCATGCCAAGTACTTGCCGCAGATTGTTTCCACCTGCCAGACGCTGGCAGTGCAAGTGAAGGGCGCTCTGGAGCAAGGAAGCATGCCGCTGGTCCTCGGCGGCGACCATTCGATCGCTGTCGGCACCGCTAGCGGCGTTTCCGGCTTTTGTCGCCAGCGAGGTCAGAAGATCGGCCTCATCTGGCTCGATGCCCACGCCGATATGAACACCCCGGAAAGCAGTCCGAGCGGAAACGTGCATGGCATGCCACTCGCCTGCATCGTTGGAATGGGTCCGCCGGAACTCACAGATTTGTTCGCATATTCTCCGAAAGTCGACCCGCGGAATGCGGTCATCGTTGGGCTGCGAGACGTGGACCAGATGGAAAAACCGCACGTCCGCGAATCGGGCGTGCGCGCGTTCACCATGCGCGATATCGATGAACGCGGCCTGCGCGCCGTAATGGACGAAGCCATTCGCCTGGCTTTGGACGGCACGGCCGGGTTTCATCTCTCGCTCGATATGGACTTTGTCGACCCCCAGCACGCTCCGGGCGTCGGGACCCCGGTGCGCGGCGGGGTCACTTACCGGGAAGCCCATTTGGCAATGGAAATGATTTGCGATTCGGGCGAGATGCTGGCACTGGAAGTGGTAGAGGTGAATCCCGTGATCGATGAAGTGAACCGCACGGCCGATCTGGCGGTGGAACTGGTGATGTCCGCCCTGGGTAAGAGGATCCTATGAAGCTGCGCGTGGCGATTCTCTATGGCGGCCGCAGCGGCGAGCACGAAATCTCCGTGCGCTCGGCGAAAGCCGTAATGGCCGGCATGGATCCGGAAAAGTACGAGCAGGTGCCGTATTTGATTGACAAAGACGGCAAGTGGTCCCCGCGGCCGATCCTGCCCGAGCCGGGGGCGCAGCCGGATATCGACGTCGTCTTCCCGGTCCTGCACGGCACCTTCGGCGAAGATGGCACGGTCCAGGGCTTGCTGGAACTGGCGGGCCTGCCCTACGTGGGCGCAGGTGTGCTGGCGTCAGCGCTCTCCATGGATAAAGAGCTGATGAAACGTGTCTGCGCGGAACGAATGTTGCCGATTGTAGACTACGTGGCCTTCCATCGCGCCAGCCCCGATATAGACGCAATTCTCAAAACGCTGCCGTTTCCCATGTTCGTCAAGCCGGCGAACCTGGGGTCGTCAGTCGGAATTTCGAAAGTGCGGACTCGCGAAGAATTGGAAACGGCAGTGTGTCTGGCGGCCGGGTACGACACGAAGATCGTAGTAGAGCGCGGCATCATCGGCCGCGAACTCGAATGCGCCGTGCTCGGCAACGAGGCGCCCATGGCTTCCATGCCATGCGAAATTCTGCCCTCGCGCGATTTCTACGATTACGAAGACAAATACATCCTCGATAAAGCACAGACGAAGGTTCCCGCCGATCTGCCAACCGGCAAGACGGAAGAGCTACGGCGCCTGGCGGTAGAGTGCTACCGCGCCGTGGATTGCGAGGGAATGGCGCGCGTCGATTTTCTGCTGGAAACTGCCACAGAGAAACTCTACATCAACGAGATCAACACCATTCCCGGTTTCACCTCGATCAGCATGTACCCCAGGATGTGGGAACAAAGCGGGATCGCGTTTCCGGCCCTGATCGATCAGTTAATCCAACTGGCGCTGGAGAGGCACCGAAGGAAGAAAGCGACTAAGTTCACGCGGTAAGCCGCTTCCGATTTCGTCCCGGCAGCGCCGCCGAAGGAAGCCCGTGTCACTCCGGGCTACTCGTAACGTAGAGCCACGATCGGATCTACTTTCGATGCCCGCAACGCCGGCACGAAACAGGCGGCGAGCGCCACCAACCCGAGCGCAATGGCAACGGCTGCAAAAGTCATTGGGTCTCGCGGCGGAACGTCATACAGCAAAGTTGAAAGCACACGGCTCGACACCAGTGCCATAGAGACACCCGCAACGATCCCGGCTATTGCAACGAGCATCCCTTCTCTTACCACGAGCCGCAGGACGCTCGATCGTTGGGCGCCCAAAGCCATCCGCAGACCGATCTCTCGGGTTCGCTGATTGACGAGATATGACAACACTCCATACACGCCGATTGCGGCAATCACAAGCGCCAAGCCACCAAAAATGGTCACCAACACTGCGTTCAATCGTGGTTGCGCGGCACTTTGCGACAACCAGTCGTCCATGGAGCGGACACTGGACATCGGCAAGTCAGAATCCAGTTCGCGCAACTTTTGGCGAGCGCCTGGAACCGCGGAAAGGGGATCTCCTGAAGTCCGCAGAACCACGTCCATGGTAGGCCACGTCATAGCGTTGGCTGAATAGTACATGGTCGGATAGGGTTCCGCATTTAGAGCCGTGTTGCGCACATCGGCCACGACACCGATAATCGTGTATTCCCGCCCGGAGCCGACAATGCGCAAAACGTGGCCCAGCGGGTCTTCCGTGCCCCAAATCCGTTTCGCGGTCCCCTGGCTGATGATCATGACGTTCGGCGCGGTATCGGTATCCCCATCCGTAAATAGGCGCCCTCGCAGGAGTGGGATTTCCATCGTGCGGAAATAAGCTGGACTGACACTCCGCCAGTCGATCGGAATGGATTGGCCCGGCTCCAGCAGAGACGCGCCGACCGGCGCCGCCGGCGTTCTGGATTGCAGTCCGTTCCCGAACGGTACGCATGTCGAAACGGCGGCGCCGCGGACCCCGGGTATGGATGCCAGGCGTTCCACTAAATCGCGATAGAACGTGGTCCGCTTCGGAACAGTATCATACCTGCCTGCCTGCGGAGTGATTTCGAATGTCAGAAGGTTTTGGGGACGAAAACCCAGCCGGACATGCTGAAGATGTAGCAAACTTTGCAGAAGCAAACCTGCTCCGCTTAGCAGCACGGTGGCGAGCGCCAGTTCGCCGGCCACGAGCCAATTTCGCAGCCGCAGGCGTGCACCGCCCGAACCAGTGCGGCCGCCTTCCTTTAGTACAGTACTAAGATCCGTACGGGAGGCCTGCCATGCAGGCATCATGCCAAACAGCAGTGCGGACGCGATCGTAATTCCCAATGCGAACAGCAGAACGGTGATGTCGATCTTAATGTCTGATACCGGCAGTAAGTCCGGCGGCAGCGAACCCATAAGTCGAAGGGCCACTCTGGCGATCAGTAACCCGGCAACGCCACCGGCAACCGACAATACCGCGCTTTCTGTCAGGAGTTGGCGCAGCAATCGTTCGCGGTTCGCACCCACCGACAAGCGGATTGCTATCTCTTTCTGTCGCGACGCCGCACGTGAAAGTAGGAGATTGGCCACGTTAGCGGCCGCAATCAGCAACACCAGCAACACCGCGCCCAGCAACACCAGCAGGGCCGTCCGAAGTTCCTTGGGGACGATGTAATCGTAAAGCGTCTGCAGGTGAATGCCCCAGTCTCGCACCTCAGGAAACTGTTCCCCCACGCGGTGGGCTACGAGGTCCATCTCCGCCTGCGCCTGACTCAAGCTTTCGCCTCGTTTCATCCGACCGATGACTCCGATCAGATGATTCAGCCGCTTTTCCTTGCTTCGATCGATGATCAGTGGTGTCCAAATCTCTCCCGGCGAGAGGATGGCGGGCGCCGAGGGAGCAATACCCACAACCGTGTAGTCGGCGCCGTTCAACGTGACGGTTTGTCCCAGAAGGGAAGCTTCGCCGCCAAATCGACGCTTCCAAAGGCCTTCGCCGATCATCGCCACGCGCGAACTGCCAGGCTGATCTTCGCCCTCCCTAAAATCGCGACCCAGCACGGGCCGAACGCCTAACAGTCCGAACAGCGAGGGGCTGATTTCGTTGCCTGTGAACTGTTCCGGCTCACCGCGCCCCGTGAGGTTATAGCTCGACTGTCGAACCGCGCCGAGTTGTTCGAAGCTCTGCTGCTGTTCGCGCCATGAAAGGTAGTTGAGGACGGAGGCTGCGAACCATGGGAGTTGGAGCTTGTCGTTCTTCTCTGCGACCCAGACCAGTCGATCTGCCGAGCGGAACGGCAGCGGGTGCAGCATCACCGCGTTCACTACACTGAAGATTGCCGTAGTGGCTCCGATTCCCAGGGCAAGGGTGAGAATTGCGGCAATGGTGAATGCCGGTGACTTGCGCAGCGTGCGGACGGTAAAACGAATATCACCTGCTAACATTTGTCACACCGGCTCATTGGCCGGTTGCCCGAAGCTTCGCGGCTTCGACGCAATTCTCGACGACGCTGAAATATCGGGCGACGCCATCCCTTCCGACATCGAATGGATTCGTTTCGCCGGCTTGACGATTTGCTGCGCTGTGGGCTTTGAAGTAGGCATTATCGAACTCGGAGTGATTCGAAAGCAGGACCGTCGCACCGTACTCGGCGGCGGCCTTGGCCACCTTCTTGGATGAAGCGAGATAGCTTTCATAGTATGCGGCACTGGCGTTAAAGGGTACGGCAGTCCCGCCAACGTAAGCCACGCGGAGCCGCTTGCCGTTGTCTCGCACCTCGAACAGATAGGAGAGCGTT
>DATBID010000209.1:0-9895 GCA_036557125.1 Bryobacteraceae bacterium
ATTCGTGGTGGTACACAGGTACGAGGACGGCGCCCGTTGTGCGCGGCGTGCGGTGGAACTGGCGCGAAATGTTCCCTCCGCGGAGAAGCTTGCCACCCAGGGACTGAACGTCCTGGCCGACGCGCTGCGCTATCAAGGCAACCTGGAAGCAGCCCTCAGCACCATCCAGCAGGCCCAGAGACTGTCGCAACAGGCCAAATATGAAAACGACACAGTGCGTCTTTTTTATCGCTACGCGCTGACTTTCGGAGAGGGCGCGATTTTGGGTGAGCCGGACACCGTGAATCTCGGCCGGCCGGTGGAAGCGGCAGCGGCATTCCAGCAGGCGGTGGATCTGACCGAGGAAGCGGCCGCTAAGAATCCGAACGATACTGCCACTCGCATCCGATTAGGCGAGGCGGCCTTGAACCTTGCCGATCTCGTTCGGGAGCGTGATCCTCGGCGGGCCCTTGCACTTTCTGACTTGGGTATTCGGCGGCTCGAAGAAACGCCGGCCAGCCAGGCAGGCCGCCGTATCCGAGCGGAGCTGCTAGCGGGGTCATCTTATACGCTGCGCCGATTGCATCGGCCTGCGGAATCGAGGCGGCGGCTGGATGCGGCCACGGCACTGCTGCAAGAGACAAAAGACTATCCGGCGGGGGAACGCATCCGTCTGGATAGCCCTGCGCACGTGCTGCTTTCGGCTCTGGCGGATGAGGAAGCGGAGAGCGGCAATCCGCGGCACGCGCTCGATACTTACGAGCAACTGCTTCGCGGGGTGTCGGCTTGGCCACCCGAGCCGGATACCAACTTACCGGATGCTGCTGGTCTATCGCGGCTCTACACCGTCGTTGCCGGCCTGGATCGCCGCATCGGCCGGAGTGAGGCTGCTTCTGCCTTAGAAACCCGACGCCTGGATATCTGGAAACACTGGGATGTCAGGCTCCCTGACAATGCGTTCATCCGAAGCCAACTGAACGCCGCGAAAGTGAATAGTTTATGGAAGTAACGCAACTACTGAACCGGATCCCCGACGATCAAAGCGCCATGGACGCGCTGATGCCCCTGGTGTACGGGGAATTGAAGAAGTTGGCGAGAGCGCATCTGCGCCGTGAACTCCGGGCGCTTCCGCTCGAAACTACCGCACTCGTGCACGAGGCTTTTCTCAAGCTGGCCGCGGGCCGTCATCCCACCTATGAGAACCGCACGCACTTCTATGGGATTGCCTCGCGACTGATGCGACAGGTTCTGGTGGATACGGCGCGCGCGAAAACAGCCGAGAAACGCGCTGCCGCGCAGGAAGTGCCGCTGTCCGATGTGCGCGATTGCGGGCCGCGCGCCGATCGCTCTCTTTTGGCGCTGGAAGACGCGCTCCAGTGGCTGGAAAAGGCAGACCCGCGCAAAGCGCGACTGATTGAAATGCGCTTCTTCGGAGGCATGACGGCCGAAGAGTCTTCCGCCGCGCTCAGGATCCCGGTACACATCGTGCGCCGCGAACTGCGCCTGGCCCAGGCCTTGCTGCGCCGGGAGATGGCTGGTGAGGACCCTGCTTCGGAAGGCGCTGAAGAGTTTGAGCCAACCTGTGCATAGACGGGACCCCTGATTCAATTCGGCGGGGAAATTCCGCAGTTGCTAAATGAGAAGGATTGAGGCGCCTTCCCCATGAAGCAACTGGAACCCGTCATCTGGACCAAGGGCACATTTCTCAGCCCGCAGCATCTTCAGCGGCAGGACCGCTTTCTCGAAGATCTGCTGCGGTTCCAATGCGAGAGTCTCTGCTTTCGCCCCTGGGGGTTTCGTGCGCTCGAAATCAGTCAGACGGCGCTCGCGGCCGGCACCTTTGGGATCTCGCGAGCGTCCGGCATTTTCCCGGATGGACTGTTGTTTGATATCCCAGACGCCGACAGCGCACCCGCTCCCAAGCCACTAACCAATTTCTTAGCGAACGATCGAGACACGGTCGAAGTCTATCTGGCCATACCTCAATATTACGAGCGGGGCGTTAATGTGGCCGGCAGCGACGGCGACACACGCTACCGGCCGGAGGTCGAGCTTCTTCGTGACGAAAACGTGGACGGCTCAGAGAAACCGGTGCGAGTTGCGCGCAAGAACCTCCGCCTTCTGGTGGAAGACGAGTCTCGCGAGGGATACACAACGATACGCGTGGGGCGCGTCCGAAGAACTGAAGCGGGATTATTTCAGTTGGATCCCGGGTTCGTTCCTCCCTCGCTAGACTTCTATGCAAGCCCTTATCTGGTAACCATTGCCCGGCGGCTGGTGGAGATACTATCCGCGCGGTCGAGTGCGATTGCCGGCATGCGCCGTCAGAAGAACCAGAGTCTGGCTGAATTCACGACTGCCGATATTGCGAACTTCTGGCTGCTTTATACGGTAAATTCGGCCCTCCCGTTGGTTCGCCACCTTCTGGAAACACGCCATGGGCATCCGGAACGTCTGTTTACCGCGATGTTGACATTGGCAGGCGCGCTGACAACCTTTTCGGTTACCACTCATACCCGGGATCTTCCCAGTTACGACCACGATCAGTTGGGTGACTGTTTCGCCGCTCTGGATGAAAAACTGCGAGCTCTGCTGGACACTGTAATACCCGCGAACTTTGTGGCCTTACCGTTAAAGCGCGTCCAGAACGCTATCTACGCCGCTTCCATTGAGGATGACAAGTATTTCGTAAATAGCCGAATGTATCTTGCGATTAACGCTGAACTTCCACAGGCCGACCTTGTGTCCCGGGCGCCTCAGTTGGTGAAGGTTTGTTCGCTAAATGAGATTGATCACCTGGTGCGTCAGGCTTTACCAGGGGTGACATTGACATACGTCGCATCGCCTCCTGCCGCAATTGCCGTGAAGGTGAATTACCAGTATTTCGGGATCGGCCAGGGCGGAGTTGCCTGGGAAACTATTCGGCGCGCGCGTAACCTGGCTGTCTACGTCCCCGCGGACCTTCCCAACCCGCAACTGGAGTTGCTGATTGTGTTGCCTCAGGGTGATTAGCGACGGAGGATCAAAAAGACTAATGTTCCGCCAGCGAGGAATGACAGCAAACAGAAGATCAGGGCCGCTACTGGACTTACCGTCCGACGCCCTGTCGGCACAGACGCCACTTCCGTCGGTGGGGGGGCCGGAGCAAGCGCCGCCTCACCAGGCTGCAGAACGGCGGGCACGAGGGATCGCGCGATGACCCGCGTGTACTCACCTGGCGCATGGCCTGGACTTGGAGGATTGAATTGAGGTTCGTCTGTGGGAATTTGAGGAGTCGCGGGGCCGAAAAGGCGCGTGAATTCGCCTGCGCGGGGCGTATCGGCTCCAGGCGCCAGGGTCGGAGCGGACGGTCGCTCCGGCTGCAACGCGTTGGGTTCAAAAAATCGTGTGAATTCGCCAGGCCCGGCGGAAGTAACTCGTTCCTGCTCCGGCAACCATTCCGAAAAGTGCCGGTGCGGAGGAGCGGTAGTGACCAGATAGAGTGTCCCTTCCTGTTCACCGACTTCGATTACCTGGCGCAAAGACTCCGGCGGAAGTGTGCGAATGCGCGAGAGAAGGTTCTCGTTCTCCGCCCGGCCGCCACGAACCAGATGGACAGTGACATCCCGGCCCGACTCAATTTGGCGTCCTCGGTAGCTGCTGGCTCCCTGGCCGGGTATCGATTCGATCAGTGCATACTTCTTGTCCAAGTCCATCTCGCAAAGGTACTCCCATATAGTACCGCGACCCAGGCACCACTGCGTCCCGCCCGGCGCCGGAGTAAGCCGCAATGAAAGCGCTAGCTAATGTGGTGTGGTCGGAAGGCATGTATCTTGGGCCCCATCACTTTCAAAGGCAGAGCCGCTATTTCGAAGACTCAATTCAGTTCGCTCTATCCTCGCTCTGGTTTGCCGCATACGGTCTAACCGGGCTGGAACTGGATGCGGAGGCGCTGTCCAATGGCACCGCGGCCCTGCTTCATGCGACTGGGGTGTTTCCCGATGGCCTGCCATTCAACATCCCCGAAGTCGATGCTCGGCCGCAGCCCCGTCGCATCGCTGATGAGTTCCCCTCGGATCGCGACGCCACCGTGCTTTCGCTTGCTATACCGAGCCGCACTGAGCGAGGGCCGAACTGCGCATTGGAGAACGGCGCCGCTCGAAATCATTCCGGTACGCGGTATCAGGCGGAAACCTGCCTGCTGCCGGATGAGAACACGGGCCGCGATGAGCGCCCGGTTGCGATTGGGCGGAAGAATCTACGGCTGCTCCTCGACACGGAGGCGTCGGATGGATTGGTCACTCTGCCACTCGCGCGGATCACACGAGATGGCTCGGGCCACTTCTCTTACGATTCTACTTTCGCTCCTCCTGCCCTTCAGATCGGCGCCAGCCCGGGGTTGATTGGCATCGTCCGGCGGTTAATCGAAATGCTGGACGAAAAGGCCTCCACTATTCGTCAAAGCCGTGGCACAAGCAGTAGCGACTTTTCAGCGGGCGATGTGGCCAATTTCTGGCTCCTGCATGCGGTCAATTCGGCCGCCGCCCCTTTGCGCCACCTGGTATCTGTCAAGCGCGGACATCCGGAGGAGTTGTTTCTTGAACTCTCGCGACTCGCCAGCGTTCTCTGCGCTTTTAAGCTGAATTCTCATCCTCGCGATCTGCCTCTCTACGATCACCGGAATCTCGGTGAGTGCTTTCAGGAGCTGGACCGGCACATCCGCGAACACTTAGAAGTTATCGTACCCGCGAATTATTTATCTATTCCACTAAAGGCCGCCGGCAATTACTTCTACGAGGGCGAAATCCTAGATCAACGCTGCGTGGGACGTTCTCAGTGGGTGCTGGCGATTCGGGCCGCGATGAGCGAAGTGGAGTTGATGGCGAAGACGCCTCAGCTTATTAAGATTTGTTCTCCTCCGTTCGTTCGCGAGTTGGTAAAACGCGCGTTGCCGGGATTGGCGCTCAAACACTTGCCGGCGCCCCCGCCTGCACTTCGCCCAAATCTGGAGAAACAGTATTTCAGCATCGGCAGAACCGGGCCTTGCTGGGAGCATATGGCTCAGATGAAACGCGTGGGCGTGTACATTCCCGGCGAGATTCCCGAACCGGAGGCTGAAATCCTGGTGATTCTGGAACGATCATGACACCATCCCTCAGCCGCGCGCGCAGGCGCGAAAATCTAGCCTTAATCTATCAGGAAGTCCTCACTGCAATCGTTCGATTGCGTAGCGAACGGCAATCCATCTCCAATCCCGACGCATTCCGCCACTTTATTCTGGAAGCGCTGAAAAGCGCTGCCCGGCAGGCCTCCGCCGCCGGCTACAACCCAGGCGATATCAAATCCGCAACTTTCGCAACTGTGGCGTTCCTAGACGAATCCGTGCTGAATAACCGGAAGCCGGCCTTTGAGGACTGGTTGAGAAAGCCACTACAAGAGGAACTCTTCGGAACGCATGTGGCCGGAGACGTTTTCTTTGACAATGTACAACAGCTTTTGAGCCGGACCGATTCGATGGACCTGGCCGACCTGCTCGAAGTCTATTACCTGTGCCTTCTGCTGGGATTTAGTGGCCGTTATAGCGCCAACCGGGGTGAACTGAAACAGATTAAAGATTCCATCCTGGAAAAGATGAGTCGTACCAGGGGACCCTCGGCGCCCCTTGCACCGGCTTCGGTGCCGCCCGCCGAACAAGTGAAGATCCCTAACGACTCTTGGCTAACTATATTAAAGATTGCGTCCGTAGCCTGCGCCGCTCTGATGCTGGCGCTATTTGCGGGTTATAAGATGACGCTGCACTCGGCCATAACGAGTTTCCAAGACCAGCCGGCACAAGTGAGGAAGTAGAGATATATGGCGATACTTTACCGAACATTGGCAGTGGTGGCTGCCTTGGCACTGCTCGCCGGCTTGCTTGTGCGGTTCTATTTGCATAAGAAGAAGAAAGCCGCTTCGGCAGAACCGGAACAGTCCGTCCAGCCCGGGAGTGAAGAAATCGAGCTTGCCATCCACAATGCGGAAAAGAGGCTTTCTGCGGCAAAGCTGGCCGCTGGTTCTCGTATAGGAAGTCTTCCCGTATTCCTGCTAGTCGGGGATCCCGGTGTTTCGAAAACCAGTGTAATGTTACAGTCCGGCATGGAACCGGAGTTACTCTCAGGCCAGGTATATGCGAACAGCGAAATTGTTCCCACTCGTACGGTGAACATCTGGTTTTGTGCGCGTTCTCTATTCGTGGAAGCCGGAGGGGAGTTGGCCTCAGATCCGGAATTGTGGAAGCGGCTGCTGCGAAAGCTGACGCCGCGCACGATGATCGTCGGTAACAGCCAAGCGCCTCCTCGAGCCGCGGTTCTATTTTACGATTGCGAAAACTTCTTGCGTCCCGAGGCGCAAATAAAAGCGAGAGACGAGGCCCGCACCCTGCGCGCTCGCCTTGGCGGCATTTCGCAGGCAATGGGCAGCAATTTGCCGGTGTACGTCCTATTTAGCAAAATGGATCGCCTACCGTGCTTTGGCGAGTATGTAACGAATTTCAGCGATGAGGAAGCGCGCGAGGCTTTTGGCGTTACACTGCCGATGACTGCGAACCGGAGCGACGGGGTCTATGCGGAAGCGCAAACGGTCCGGCTGACGAATCACTTCGATCAGTTGTTTTGCTCTTTAGCCGATGCCCGGCCAAAATTCCTTGCTCGCGAGAACGATTCCTCAAGACTGCCGGCCAACTATGAGTTTCCGCGAGAATTCCGGAAGATCCGGCCGGCGGCGGTACAGTTTCTCGTCGAGCTTTGCCGTCCCAGCCAACTGACAGTGGGGCCGTTTCTGCGCGGGTTTTACTTCACCGGCATCAGACCCGTAGCAGTAGCGGAAGACGCTCCGGTGCGGCGCGCAGGCTTACCGGGAGAGGTGGAAGAAGCCGCAGGCGCGACTCAGATACTGCAGCGCGGAGCGTCTGTGGGCGGATCACAGCCCTCCGCGGCTGCTCTCGAATCTTCGCACAGCCGCACAATTCCGCAATGGCTATTCCTGGGTAATCTTTTTCGCGAAGTAATCCTGGCGGACGGTATCGGCCGGCTGGCAAGCAGGACGAACGTAAGAACAAATGCGAAGCTACGGATCTTATTAGCGTCAGCCGGTATCGCATGTATCCTGCTGGCCGTAGTATTCACCGCGTCTTTTTCTCTCAACCATAAGCTGGCGTCGGGCGTCCAGCAGGCTGCAGCCGCCGTCTCATCAGGCGAGGTGGGAGATGCGCTCGGCCGATTGGACACACTGCGGCAGGCACTCGAGAGGCTGGGCACTTTTCGTAGAGAAGGCCCGCCGATGAGCTACCGCTTCGGCCTCTATACGGGTAATGAACTGTATCCAATTGCGCGGCGCCTCTACTTCACACGTTTCCAAGAAATCCTGCTCGATCGGACGCAGAAAACCATAGTGGAGAGTATTCTTAGCTTGCCGCGAACACCCGGTCCCGAATACGGCCCCACTTACGATGCGCTGAAAGCATACCTGATCACTACTTCCAATCACGACAAAAGCACGCGCAGGTTTCTCACGCCTGTGCTTCTAAAGTGGTGGACAATTGCTACCGAAGCGGATCCATCGAGGCAGGCCGTGGCCCGAAAACAGCTTGACTTTTATGCCGATGAGTTGAAAGAAGCGAACCCCTTCTCGACGGAGGACGATTCGGCCACGATTGAAAAAGCCCGCCGGTATCTCGCCCAGTTCGCAGGTTCGGATCGTGTGTATGCGTTCCTGTTGGCGGATGCCGCCCGGCATAGCTCTCCGATCAACTTCAATCGGCAGTTTCCAGGATCGGTATCCATAGTGACCGAAACACACGAGGTGCCGGGCGCATTTAGCAAAGCGGGCTGGCAGTTTATCAAAGACGCTCTCCAGCACGTGGATCGCTATGTCAGTGGCGAACGGTGGGTGCTAGGTGATGCCGATGCGGCAGCACTCGACCCCGGCCGTTTGGGACAGGATCTGCGTAATCGCTACTATGCGGATTTCATGCGCGAGTGGCGTATGTACATCAAATCCGCGGGCATGCCGCCCTATACGGATATAAAGGATGCGGCCGAGAAACTTAGTATCATTTCAGGAAACCAGTCGCCGCTGTTGGCGCTATTGTCGCTCGCATCGCGCAATACCGCTGTAGATGATTCTGCTGTGGCGAGCGTATTTCAACCGGTCCAGGCGGTGGTCCCGCCCGCAAACGAAGATCGCTACATTGCGCAAACCAATCAAAGCTATATCAACGCATTGGTCACGCTGGAGGCTTCACTCGAAAATGTGACTGGCCAGAGCGACGACCCCGCCGCCGCCCAGGCGCTCAACAACGCCCTACAAGCCAAGGTGGTGACTCGCCAGATGGCACAGTCTTTTCGCCTGGACAATGACGGACACATTGAGGCGCCTGTTCAGAAATTGCTCGAAGATCCGATTCTCGGAGTCGAACAAGCATTACGTGGGGCAGTGCCGGCCGGAATCAACGCCGGCGGGAAAAATCTTTGCGGTCAGCTTCGCCTGCTCACTGGAAAATTTCCATTCGTTTCCAATTCCAAGACCGATGCGACGCCGGACGAACTGACTGCCGTATTTCGGAAACCGGATGGCGCTTTGTGGGCCTTCTATGACCAGAGCCTGAAAAAGGTGCTCACAAAGCAGGGCAACCAGTACGTGCCCTCCGGCGCTGTGCCGCTCAATCCGGCTTTTCTCAGCTTCTTTAATAAGGCGGCGGCTCTTTCGGATGCACTCTATGCGACGGGCGCAGGTAGCCCGGCGTTCGCTTTCACTGTTAAGCCAGGCGCATCGGATGGCGTCCAGGGGATCACGTTGCGTTTTGATGGCCAGACGCTTGCATATACCGCCGGCAGCCCGCCGCAGCCAAAGACTTTCACCTGGCAGGCCAACGCAGCGCATGACATGACCGTGAATGTGCGAGTAGGAGGGGCTGACTTTGAGTGGCAACATCACACCGGATTGTGGGGCGCGTTCCACTTCTTTGCCGAGGCCAAGCATACGGCGCAAGGCCTCGAATGGCCCGTGGGAGCGGGTAACCAGCAGTTCAAAGCCGATGGCAAGCCGGTGACGGTTCGGTTAGAAGTGGACTTAGGCCCGCTGGGCGCACTGTTTTCCACGGGTCTGGCTTGCATCGCGGAGGTTACACGGTAAGACCGCACCAACCGGCTGGAGTCTTCCGATGTACAATAACTCCGCCATGACGCGCACCACTCTGCTATTTCTTGCCGCTGCGGCTTGCGGATTCGCCGCCGCACCGGAGAGCTTTCCCACTTCCGCCGGAACCCTCGAGATCACTCCCATCCAACATGCCAGCCTGGTGATTCAAGCCGGCGGGAAAGTGCTGTATGTCGATCCGGCTATGGGCAGCTACAACGGCCTGCCCCAGGCCGATTACATTCTGATCACTGATATCCATCAGGACCACCTGGAGCCGGATATCGTGAACAAGCTGAAAAAGCCCGGGACGATCATCGTCGCGCCCAAAGCCGTAGCCGCGCAACTCTCCGGAGTCAAAGTGCTGGCCAACGGCGAAAAGACAACCGTCGGCCCGTTCGCCGTCGAAGCGATCCCTATGTACAACATGAAGCGCGGTCCTTCCCCCGGCCAACTCTATCACGACAAGGGGCGCGGCGATGGATACATCGTCACCTATGGCGGCAAGCGCTTCTACTTCTCCGGAGACACCGAAGCGATTCCGGAAATGAAAGCGCTCAAGAACATCGATGTCGCCTTCGTCTGCATGAACCTTCCCTATACGATGACGCCGCAGGAGGCAGCCGAAGCCGTGCGCGCTTTCCATCCGGCGATCGTCTATCCGTATCACTACATGGGTTCGGACACGAAGGAATTTGCGAAGGCGCTTGAGGGCACGGGTATCGACGTGCGGCTGCGCAATTGGTATCAGTAAGTC
The DNA here is from genome assembly GCA_036557125.1 of Bryobacteraceae bacterium. Taxonomy (GTDB): domain Bacteria; phylum Acidobacteriota; class Terriglobia; order Bryobacterales; family Bryobacteraceae; genus PSRJ01. Next base: position 9,890 of record DATBID010000209.1, read on the forward strand.
TCTCCC
>DATBID010000210.1:0-2970 GCA_036557125.1 Bryobacteraceae bacterium
GCGAAAAAAGGCCAAAAATCAGGCTTTTTTTGCGTATTTCTCTTTACATCAAACTGGCGTTCCCTTATTATGGAATCGAATTGAGACGGGCGTGGTAGCAAGGGCCGCGTTGTTCAATGCTGGTGATCGCGACCCCCGCGCGAGATGCGGACCTGCACCATAATTCAGTAAATCGACAGACTGACGGCAGAATCAGAAGGAGAGATATGGCGAATCAGAGAATGACCCAGACGCAGCTTGTGCGAACGCTGGCGGAAGGATGCGAGGTCAACAACAAGACGGCGCGTGCCTTTCTGGATGGACTTTCGAATCTCGCGATTGCGGAAGTGAAGAAGAACGGCATGTTCGTGCTGCCAGGGATCGGACGGTTGGTGCGCGTGGATCGCAAAGCCCGGATCGGGCGCAATCCCGCGACCGGCGAAAGCATCAAGATCCCGGCTAAGAAGGTCGTGAAGTTTCGCGTAGCGAAAGCCGCGAAAGACGCGATCGTGCCGCCGAAAAAGAAATAGTTCCTCAAAAAGCAAAAACCCCGCGGCCGGGAACCGGTTCGCGGGGTTGCATTCCTGAAAAGCCGATGAACTCAGCCCGAGATGCGGGCTGTTTCCGGAAGCCGCTTACATCTTCGCTTCGACCTTTTCGTCCTTCTTGGTGGTGTCGCCCTTCTCCTCGTCGCCCTTCAACGCGTGCTTGAAGTTGCGAATTCCTTCACCTAAACCCTTCGCTACTTCTGGGATTTTCTTGCCGCCAAACAACAGCACCGCAACACCCAGGATGACGAGAAGTTCGGGAAAGCCAATCGACCGCATACGGCCTCCTTATGCCCTATTGTAAGGTTCCAGGAGGCCCCCGTCAACCTGCTGAAAAGCCTAAGATTGCGATTAACGCACGGCATTGGGCGGCGAATTCTAATGGCGCTGCGGAGGCTGGCGGGCTGCTTCTTTGCGGATAATCCCGCGGCGCCTTAGGCGTCCCGCGCACCGGCTGTCGTCTTGGCGCGCGTTTTGAGCACGACGGGCGTTCCGCGGAACCCGAAGCGTTTGCGGATCTGGTTGATTAACTGGCGTTCATGTGAGAAGTGCAAAGGCCCGCCGCGGCCGGTGAAGAGCACGAACGTCGGTGGGCGCACGGCAGCTTGAGTTATATAAAAGATTTTTCGTTCCTCAAATCGAAGCTGCTCGACAAAGCGGTTCAATTCGCCGGTGGGGATGCGGTGTGAGGCGGAGGCATCGACTTCGCGGATGAGGCGGAATAACGGTTTCACGCCCGCCCCAGTTTTGGCGGAGAGGAACACGACCGGAGCGTACTCGAGGAATTTGAAGCGGTCGCGGACCTCGCGCTCGAAGGCGCGCTTCTTGGGCTCCTTAACCTGATCCCATTTGTTGACGCAGATGATGAGGGCGCGCCCGCCCTCGTGGGCGTAGCCGGCGATGGTGGCGTCGAGGCCGACCACGCCCTCTGTGGCATCGAGCACGAGCAGCGCCACGTGGGCCATGCGGATGTGGCGGCGCGCCATGACTACGCTCAATTTTTCCGCCATCAGCCGGGTCTTTCCCTTGCGGCGGATCCCGGCGGTATCGACGAAGAGGTAGTCGACGCCGTCATGCGTCACTTTTTCGTCCACCGCATCACGAGTGGTGCCTGCTTCGGGGGAGACAATGGCGCGTTCCTGGCCGGTGAGGGCGTTCAAGAGCGTCGATTTGCCGACGTTGGGCCGGCCGATGATGGCGACTTTGATCGGCTCGCCTTGGGTGAAGGCTTCGGCGGGATGCGGCGAAAAGCCGGCGGTCACGTGATCGAGGAGGGCATCGATGCCGATACCGTGCTCGGCAGAAATCGGGCGGACATCGCCAATGCCCAGTTCGTAAAACTCGTTGGCCAGCGATTCGCGGGAGGCCGCGTCGATCTTGTTGACGGCGAGAGTGACGGGCTTGCCGAGGCGTTGCAGCATCTGAGCGAGATCGCGGTCGGCTCCGGCGATTTCGGCGCGCCCATCGACCAGAAGAATGATGTGGGAGGCATTGTCGAGAGCCACGCGCGCCTGGCGCAGGATCTGATTGGGAATATATTCCTGATCGTGGACGACGATGCCGCCGGTATCGATGACTTCGAAGCGGAGGCCGTCATGCTCGGCCAGGCCGTGGATGCGGTCGCGGGTGATGCCCGGCTCATCGCCGACGATCGAGCGCCGCTGCCCTGTAATGCGATTAAAGAGGGTGGACTTGCCGACATTGGGCCGGCCGACAATCACCACAGTGGGAAGAGCAGCCGGCATGCATCCTCATCGTAGCGCGCGTGCGTGCTACTTTCGGATTTGACGCATTACCCGATTTTCCTGGATCTCGGAGGCCGGCCGGTGCTGGTGGCCGGCGCCGGCAAGGTGGCGCTGCGGAAAGCGCGCGGATTGGTCTCGGCGGGCGCGCGGGTGACGGTAGTGGCGCCGGAGTGCGTTCCGGAATTCGCGGCGCTGCCCGTCAGGATGGTGGCGCGGCGGTTTCGCCCATCGGACCTGCGCGGGATGACGCTGGTGTTTGCGGCGACGGACGATCGAACGGTGAATCGCAGGATCGGCGCGGCGGCACGGCGCCGGGGGATTTTCGCGAATATCGCAGATGCGGCCGAGGAGTGCGATTTCGTGGTGCCGGCAAGAGTGGAGCGCGGCACGGTGCAGATTGCGATCGCGACGGGAGGGCGGAGTCCGCGGCTGTCGGCAGAACTGCGGCGCAAGCTGGAAGCGGTACTATAGCTTGGGTAGGTCGCCGATGGTATCTACCATGGTAAAATACCATTGTGAATGGTAAAATCACGATCGACGGCGCCGGGCGAATCATTATTCCGAAGCCGATCCGGGAAGAGCTTCAACTGAAGCCCGGAGATGCGCTGGAACTGGAAAGCAGGGGCGAGCAGATCACGCTGCGGCCCGTCCGCCCAAAAGCCACGCTCAAGAAGGAATACGGGGTGTGGGTTTATCAG
>DATBID010000211.1:0-23428 GCA_036557125.1 Bryobacteraceae bacterium
CCTCCGGAGCAAAAGGTCGGTGGTTCGAATCCACTCGGGCGTACCAATCTCTTTAGCTCGACTTTCAGGACGACCACCGATAAACGGCCGGATTCATCGCAGACGTTGCGAGAGTGATAGAATCCGGCATCATGTCCAAGCTCCTTCTGATCGTGGCCGCCGCAGCCAGCGCGTTCGCTCAGAGCCCTTTGGTAAATAATGTCGGGAATTTCATCCATGATGTCAGTGACCTGGAACGTTCGGCCCACTTCTACCATGACGTATTAGGGATGGATCAGCCGCGGCCGGTGGGCGATTGGCAGACTACCGAGGGTGTGCTGAAAATGTACGATGCCGAGGGCGGCAAGTTTCGCGTGGCCAATGCACAGATACCCGGTTCGCCGATGCGGGTGGAGTTGGTTGAATTCGAAGGCGTGGAGCGGAAGCCGGTGCGTCGGCCGTGGGGCGCGGTGGGGAATTCCGTGTTGATCTTGACAGTCGGTGACCTGTCTCCTGTCAACGCGCGACTGAAGGCGTCGGGCACCCGCTTGGCAGTGGGCCTGAAGACCGCGTGCGATGGGCGAGGCCTGGTGGCGGAAGACCCGGATGAATTTGCGGTAATGGTGGTGGAAAGAAAGGGGTCCGATCTCGCGCCGAAAAGTAACTTCACCGGAATGAAGTTTGGCTATTTAGTAAGCCGAGACGCGCTGGAGAAGGGGCCGTTCGCAGCGCTGGGGCTGGACGCCCGAGCGCGGAAAAGCACCTGTAGGCCTGTGGAAGAGGTGCTGCTAAATGGAGGAGGAGCGATCTCGACGGTGACTCTGCCGGGAGGCTTTGAGATCTGGCTGGCGCAGAGCCGCGCGAAATCATCGATTGCAGGGGTTCGTCCGCGAGATCCGGGGGCGGCCGTGCTGCGGCTGATGGTTACGGATGTGGACAAAGCGGTCGGCGCTCTACGGCAGGCACACATGGACGTGGTTTCAGTGGGCGGCGCCATCCAGACGCTGCCGCCGGCGGGGCTGCGGGCCGCAATTCTCCAGGCGCCCGACGATCTGCTGATTCAAGTGGTCAAATAGCAGCCCGGCGCGCCACGCTAATTAGGGCAGGCCCTCCCCGTAGTTTCGAGAGAGGTGAGATTGAGCAAATTCCTCCCTGAGTCGCGATACAGAAGACCGCGGGCTTCGACTTTCTGACCCCCATGCAATTCGGGCTGGAAACGGGCTGCCCCTAATAGATCGAACGTGCCGGCCTCCAGCGTGGTCAATGACCAGCGATTGCTGCCCGGCGTCAGGCAGCCTTCCAAGCGAACCAAGGCGAAGTTCGGGGCCGCCTGCTCGCCCTTCTGCACAATCTGAATGGTTTCCAGTTCCTTCTGGTTCAGGGGCAACTCCGCCTTACCGGCCGGGAATCCGTTGGCCTGGAGCAAGTATGACAGGATATCGATCTTTTCCGGGTCCGGCACGCTTTTCGGATAGGTGGCCGGCATGGAATCCCGCAGCTTAATAAAGAGCGTGTTGAGCGTGGTGTTCGCCCAGTCCTTCAGGAAACCCTCGCCGTGCAACGCGGGGCCGCGGACGCTGCCGCTCAGGTCGGAGTTGTGGCAGTTACTGCAAGTTCTTTCGAAGTTACTTCGGCCGCGCTCGGCTTGGGCAGTCGTGTAGACGCCGTTCCAGATCCTGGTGTCCGTTTCGATGGCGAAGTCGGAAGCGGTTGCGGCACCGGGGAAAAGAGCACCAGCGGCGGAGACCTTCGGCGGTACGGGCAACAGCGAGCGGATCAGGGCGGCGGTGCTCTCATGCGCGGGCGCGGCTCGCCGGCCGCCTCTGCCCATCGCAATATCGAGCGCGGTGAATCCGGCTTTGTTTTCATCTCCAAAATCGCGCCATGCTCGGCGAGATATTTCACCACCTTATCAGCGCCGCGCGCGGCCGCGCGGTCGAGGGCGGTTAGGCCGTTGCTGTTGAATGCGTTGATATCCACGCCGCGGTCCAGGCACAACTGAATGGCCTGGATCGCGCCTTCTTCGGTGACCGGTATGACCCGGGCAAATCCACCCGCCTGCGCGCCTCCGGCCGCGGCGATCATGAGAACCGTAGTGTAGTCTTTCTGCGTGAGGAACGGATCGCCTCCACGTTCAAGCAGCGCGTTCATCACCGGAATATCGTTGGCCTTGGCGGCTCGCATGAGCGGCGTAGTTCCTTCGCCGAGATTGGCATCGCCGGCGCCGTGATGCCTGCCGAGGATGGGCTTATGAAGCTGCGCGTTGGGGTTCGCTCCGTGCGCGAGTAGCAACTGAATGAGGTGCAGGCCACTGATTTTGTCATCCAGTTTTGGGGCGGGGCGGCCCTGCATGGGCCCCAGAGTATGCATATCGACCGCGGCATAGAGAGCCGCCATGCCGGTTCCATCCGCGATATTCGGATCGGCGCCCTTTTCGAGCAGCATGTTGGCCAGGTCGTAATGCGCGTTGATGATCGCAATCACGAGCGCGGTGGCTTCATCGGGATCGGTGAAATTCAGGTTTGCTCCGCGTTCCGCTAGCACGCGTGCCGCCTCCAGCGACCCCTGTCGCGCCGCGTAAAACAGAGCGGTCCAGCCGCCGCGAGGGAGCATGGTGGAAACCATACCGCTGGTAACCCACTGGAAAGGAGTGAGGCGCAGGACGGTGGATGGCGTGTTGATATCCGCGTGCGCATCCAGCAAGGTGCGCACGGCATCCGGGTGATTTTCCGCCGCAGCCCACATCAGCGCGGTCTCACCCATGGTCTTCTCTCTGGCGTTGACATCGGCGCCGTGTGCGATCAGCACCTGGATCGCTTCGGGATTGCCGGTGCGGGCGGCGGTCATCAGCACCGTCTCACCCTCCGCTACGGCGCTGTTGTGGTCGGCACCCGCATTGAGAAGCACTTCGAGCATGCGAGCACTTCCACGTTGCGCGGCCAGGGTGAGGGGCGTCAGACCGTAGCGGTTGGTGGCTTTGGTATCGGCGCCGACAGCGAGTAACTTCTTCGCCGTCTCGAAGTCGTCGCTGCGGGCGGCCCAATGCAGGGCGGTTGTGCCATCGGGCTGCGTTGCGTTCGCGTCGGCGTAGCCGGTGGGCGCCAGCAGCAACGAGATCAGCAGGTAATTCCGCAGCATTCGGTTACAGATCCACCTTGCCATTACTGATGCCGAACTTCTCCATTTCCACGCCGAACTTCTGTCCGAGACTCAGCATCAGGTTGGCCAGCGGAGTCTCTTTGGGCATTTTGATATGACGGTTTCCCTTCATCGCCGCTGTGCCACCACAAAGCAGAGTGGGCACGTCCAGGCGGGAGTGAGTATGCTCTCACTCATGCCGCTTCCATAAAGAATGAAGGAGTGATCGAGCAGGGAGCCATCGCCATCAGGCGTGTCACTCAATTTCTTCAGGAATTTGCCGAACAGCGAGACATGGTAAGTATTTAGCTTCACCAGGTTGGCGATCTTCTCCGGATCGTTGCCATGGTGCGACGTGGAATGATGCGGTTCGGTGACGCCGATGTTCGGGTAGACGCGCTGACTGGCATCGCGGCTCACCATGAATGCGAAGACGCGGGTCAGATCGGCCTCATATGCCAAGGCAAGCAGATCGAATTGCAGAGCGGCATGTTCTTCGAAGGACTCGAGAATGCCGATCGGGGCATCGGGGACTCTCACGTTCGCAGCCGATTGTTTCTCCGCACGCTGGATGCGCTGCTCGATTTCGCGGACGTTTCCAGGTAATCGTTTAGCCGGCTGCGGTCTTTGGGACCAAGACCGGACTCCAAGTCACTCACTTCCTGCTGGAGCGAATCGAGAACGCTGGCATCGGTGCGCATTTGGGCGGCCCGCTGCACGGCCGCGCCTGGCCTGCCGAACATTCGCTCGAAGACCACACGGGGGTTGATCTCCATCGGCAATGGTTCAGTGGGAGTTTTCCACGAGAGCGTGTTCATGTAGGCGCAGGCATAAGCGGGATCGCAGCCACCGAGGTAACCCGTGAAGTCTTCTGTCGCGAGTTCCAGAGAAGGAAACACCACATCGCGGCCGATCTGTTTTGCGATCACCTGGTCAATGGTTGTTCCGGCGTGCACGTCCTCGGCAATGGTACGCTTGGGGATGCTGCCACTGAGCCACGCCGCTACGGTTACGGCGTGGCCATCCACCGGATCGCAGAGTTCCGAGACCACGGTGAGCGATTTGCGAAAGGGTTCGAGGGGCTTGAGAATTGGCGAGAACTCAAAGTTTTCGCCCTCCGTTTTCGGCATCCAGTAGCCGGGGCGTTCGCCCAGAGGAACGAAGACCGCACCGAAGCGGCGCGGGGAAGCGGCGGATGGAGTAGCATTCGCGCGGAAGGCGGGCGCCATTGCGTCAAGACAAGGAAGAGCGAGGGCAGTGCCGGCGCCTTTTAGAATCTTGCGGCGAGAGAGTGACTTCCTGGTGACAAACATGCGTTACTCCTTAAGTGCCGGACCGCTCCCTGACGGTCGCGGCTCAGATTGTCGCGGCTCGGAACTTTTTTTCTTCATCTGGAACGGCGTGCTGTGAATGACGCCTGAAATGAGCGAACTGAAGCGATAATTGTCCTGCGATGCGTCTCGCACAATCTTGCGGACCGCGGACATATCGACCGCGTCGAGACACCGGCCAAGCGCATAGATCATTAACTTCTCGGTCATGGCGCCGACGAAGATTTGGGGATTCTTGACCAAAGCCCGGCGCAGTTCCACGGGGCCGTTGATTTTGGAGCCATCGAGAAGCTGGCCGGAGGCATCGATGGGCGCGCCGCCAGTGCCGCCTTCCTTCGTACGCCACGCGCCGGTTGCGTCGAAATTCTCCAGCGCGAAGCCGATCGGGTCCATCATCTGATGGCAACTGGCGCAATAGGGGTTGGCACGGTGCGCCTCAATGCGTTCGCGCATGGTCAACACGCGCCCGCCTTTCCGATTGCTTTCATCGAGCGGAGGAACGTTCGCCGGCATGGGCGGAGGCGGCGCGCCGAGCAGATTATCCAGAACCCACTTGCCGCGCACGACCGGCGAGGTGCGGTCGGTATGCGAAGTGACCATCAAAATCGCACCCTTCCCCAGCAGTCCTTTGCGGGCTTCATCGGTGACGGTAATCCGGCAACTCACTGCCGTAGATATTTGGGATGCTGTACTGCCGCGCGAGGCGTTCGTTGACGAAGGTGTAATCGCCGTTCATCAGATCGAGTACGTTGCGGTCTTCATGCATGATGCTCGCGAAGAATAATTCCGTCTCCCGCTGGAATGCTTGCCGCAAGTTATCGTCGAAATCGGGAAACTCCAGGGAGTTCGGAACCATATTCCGTAGATTGCGAAGGTACAGCCACTGACCGACGAAGTTATCCACCAGGGCGTCCGATTTCTTGTCGGCGAGCATGCGCCGCATCTGTTGATCCAGCACCTGCGGTTCGTGCAGTTTTCCCGCTTCAGCCACGCGCAGCAATTCTTCATCCGGAATGGTGCTCCAGAGAAAAAAGGAGAGGCGGGACGCCAGATCGAGATCGCTCACCGGCACAACCGCCTCCGGGGCGGCGCCGGTGGGATCGCTTTCCATGCGAAAAATGAATTTCGAACTCACCAGCATGCGCTCCAGCGCGGTCTCAATGCCCGTCTCGAAAGTGCCACGCGCGCGGCCTTGTGCATAGAGTGACATCAGTCGGTCGAGATCTTTCCGATTTCCCTTGCCGCGATAGGCCCGGCGCATCAAGCGGGAAAGGATGGACTGTGCGCAGGTCTGCTCGTCAGCCGGACCGTTCGGATGGCATTGGAAGATCTCCCGCCGGCTCGGTGTATTGCCCGGGGCGGTTGGATGGAATGGCCCGGTGATTTCCAAGCGGTCGAGATGCGGATAGCCTAGGCGATCGAAAGTATCTTCCGAGCTGCGGATGAACGGCTGTAGGCGCATACTGTTCTCGGTGGCGCTCCACCGCAGGAACGCGAACGTGATTTGCCGCGGCCCGGCTTTCATCGCCAGACGCACCGAGCAACGCTTTTCGATATCGTCGGCGGCCGTAGTCATATTGGCCAGCGAAGCCTTGAAGTCACTCTCGCCGCCAAACGCCGCCAAGTGGACACGCTGATCATCGACAGTGATTTCGCAATGGTGCGGGAATTCGAGGCCGCGCATCACGCCCAGGTTGGTGCGGAAGAACCTCGGGGTGATAGTGTATTCGCCATCGAGAGGGAGCGCCGTTTTAATGAGGACGCCGCCTACTGTGCCCAGAGGCAGACCTTCGATGTGGACATCCTGGGAGGCATCCTGGCGGACGCGGTAGGTTTCACTGCCGGGCGCGGTACCGGGATCGCCTACGGCCAACGCGGCGATGCGCCCTGCGGCGTCTACGTAGCGCTCCAGCAAGACAGGCGAAACGCCCAACGCGTCGGCATTATTATCGAATCCGAAGGCGGAGTCATCCGGCGGCAGAAGAGATGTGGTGTCAACCTCCACGGCCAACAGGTCGCGAATCGCATTGGCATACTCTGTCCGGTTGAGCCGGTGCAACGGCCAACGGCCCGGATCGGCTTAGCGGCCGCGGCGCGATCGAGCTCGGTTTCGAGCCACGAAACCAGAGCTGCGCGTGCGGCGGGCGCTGGTTGGGGCGCGCCCTGGGGCGGCATCATGCCCACACCCAGCTTCCGAATTACCTTTTCCCACACATTCGCGGCGCTTGCGGGATGAGCGGCATCCTGACTTTCAAGCGACAGATCCGCTTGGCGTTGTGACAGGTGATGCAATACTGTTTCAGAAACGGAGCGAAATCTGGCGGTGGAGTCTGCGCGTACCCAGCCTCACACAGGACGCCAAGCGTGAATAGTGCCAGGCAAAAGTCGCGCATCGAAACCATCGGCGTGGGGGCCGTATGCCGAAGTAGTTTTCATATCCGTATATCGAGCGCAAGCCTTTGCAAGCGGGTGAGCAGAAACTGACAGCGATATTAACTTAAAATAGCCACATGCCCATCTATGATCCGTTCGTCCGCGGCCCGTTTCCCGTGGGAGTGCGGACCATCGAGTCTTTCGACACCGCACGGAATCGCTCGTTCCCGTGCGAGATCTGGTTCCCCGCTGCGGCGCAGCATCAGGGGCAAGATCTCGTCCCGGAAACTCAGGACGTCCTCACCATTCCGCCGGATAACGCATCACGCAGGCAGACAGCGGTTCGCAACGCCGTGGGCCATGCCGGAAGCTATCCGGTGATCGTCTTCTCGCATCACAGCGGTGGCCACCGGTGCGCTGCCACTTTCCTGTGCACACACTTAAGCAGCCACGGATATATAGTTGCCGCGCTCGATCACTCCGAAGTAAGCGCGCCGGAGCTGCGCGGCCCACAAGACGAAACTGTGGAACAAAAGGCGGCACGTATTCAGGCTGTGATTACCAGCCGCGTGCCGGATGCGCGCTTTCTCCTCGATTGCGTTTTGAGTGACACGGCGTCGGGGTCGGATGCCCGGCCCGACGCTAGTCACATTGGCATCGTGGGACACAGTTTTGGTGGGTGGACCGCGCTGGCCGCGCCGGAGACAGATCCGCGTTTCGAGTCTATTGTGGCGCTCGCACCGGCCGGTGCCTCCAATCCCAGGCCGGGCATCCTTCCCGTGACGCTGACGTTCGCCTGGGGGCATGATATCCCAGTGTTGTACCTGGTTGCGGACGAGGATGTTTGTCTTCCCCTTGCCGGCATGCACGAACTGTTTGATAGGACGCCGGCGCCCAGGCGCATGATCATCCTGCGCAGAGCCGACCACATGCATTTCATGGACAACGTCGAGGAGATGCACGAGTCCGTGCGGAAGATGACTTTCCCCGAAGAGTTATCGTGGATTCCCAGGGAGATGAAACCGATTACCGAGCTCAGCTCCGGCGAACAGGCCCACTTATTTGTCCGCGGTCTGACGCTCGCCCACATGGACGCCACGCTGAAGCAAACCCCAGAAGCGCAGCGATTTCTCGAGGAAGAAATTGTAGCGAAACTTGCGGCCCGCGGCGTGGAAGCGACGGAACATCATCATGCGCGCGTGGGCGCCCCGTAGAAGGAAACTAGCGGGGCCGATATATTAGTGCCGAATCTGGACCGTGGCCGACCCGGCCTCTAAAACCTCGCAGTTGCCTCGCTCCGGCAGAAGGCCTGCGTCGGGATTCGGGTTACGCCGTAGGGTTCGTGTCGGGAACACATACGGCTCCACCAGCACCTCAGGGTCTTCCACCATCACATCGTACAGGAGTGCATCGCCTTGACGCGTGAATCGCTCGATGACGTGCATCTGATCGGAGTGGAAGTAACCGCCACGCCCCAGCCACGTCGCGTCGGTGAACGCGATGGAATCGAGCACCAAGGTGTCGCCTTCCCAGTGCCCCACGGTATCCCCGAAATACGTGTAATCAGACTCCGCATCTTTGCTGTGCGGGCGGCCATCGATCGGGACTATGCGATACTCGCCGTATCCGCCCCCTGCGTCGGCATATCTGCCGTAGAGAAATTCGATATCGGTCGCCGTCTGATAAATGCGCCGGGGCGCGCCTTCCCGCGGAATCCCCAGCGGTTGGCAGGTCATGACCGGGTCATATTTGTTAGTCCACATGTCGAGTTGTTGCACTTTGTCCCAGTACTGCGGTTTGTACATGGGACGGCCCAGATTGCCGAATCGCGACGGTGAGTAGAGTTCAAAATCTTCCGTCTGATTGCTTTGATTGGTGCAGCCTGCACGCTGCGACGGACCGCATCGGCGTGCGATCGCTCTCCCAAGATTGTCGTGCGTCTCGTAGGTCCCAATCCAGTCGTTATAGGCCCAGTTGCCCGTCAGGTCGGGATGTCCGCCCAACCGCGGCGTGGGCGCCGACTTGTTTACGGGAGGTTCCACCTTAGCCATCACGCCACGCGGAATCTGCCCTGTCACCTTGATGGCTGCTTTCACGCTTGCCGGAACCGGCGCCACCACATACACATTGCCGGTCTCCGTCACATCCGTCGTCAGGTCGCGGACGACCCCGCCGTTCCGGCGCTCCGTCATCTTGCCCGCGTAGAGCACTCCAATCTTGTTCAACGGATTATTCCAGTCTTGATAGCCGCTGTAGGTGAACTCCGTGGTCGTCGAGCCCTGCTTGACTACCACGCGCTCAGTCATATATTTCGCGTCCAGGTAGGCTGTCGCGGTCGCTCCCGGAACCGCCGGAATCGGGAACGTCACCACCGGCTTACTGTTCTCCCATGACACTGAGGTGTCGCGCACCTTAGCGACACCGTCCGCGAAAAGAGTGCCTGGATTGGCCCCCAACCAGAATGTCTCTGTTGTCCCTGCCACTGCGGCCTTCGCTGCGCCCTGCGGACTTGCCCAAATTCGGATGAGCCGCTCCTGGACGCTCTCCGGCATCGGAACGGTCTTCCCCTTCGTTGAACCGATCTGCGCACCCGGCGTGTCTTCGTTCCAGGCGTAGAGACCGCTGACCACCTCGATGTTCGAGTAGGTTTGTCCATTCGGCCGTGTGCAGGTGTATTGAATTCGCTGGCTGAAGCTCTGGTAATTCGTGCTGGCACGATACTTTGTGAGCGTGCAAGGTTGTCCCTCCACCTGGATCGTGCCTTTGCCCTGATATTCCAGGGATGCGACCATCTCCCGTTCATCCTGGCCTTTGAGCATGCCCATGTTCCACATCCACTTGAAGAGCACGGCCTTCAGGTCTTTGGCGTCCGCTTTGGGTGTGTATGGTCCGGGAATCTCCCAGTCATGGCTCTGCGCACCGGCTGTCAATACTCCGACAACCGCGACAACGATTGCGAGTGCGGCTCTCGTGCGAATGATCTTTCGTAGAAGGGACATGATAGGCCTCCTCAGTTTAATTCTCGTCGGTACTGCGACGGAGCCGGATCGTGTGCCCATCCGGATATGTAATGGCTACCAGAACCCCTATCGGACTTTTGCCGTCGCTCGGCGGCACGTACGTGACGGTTATGTTGTCCCCTTCGTGAAGCGCGTTCGGTCCCGTTCTACCCATCCCCAGCCTCGCCAGTTGAGTGGCGCTACCCCCCGTAAACGACCACTCGGTGGTCGAGCCATCCGGGTTATTTACATTAAGCTTCATCGATGAGTGGGGATTGGTCATCCGGAATGCCACAAACGACCCGGAGACCTTCACTTCCTTTCCTAATTGGTATGCACCCGCGAGAGAATGATGTGCTTGCAACGAAAAACTGCCCGCCATCAGACACCCGCACAAGGCAGCCCATCCCAAAGTTCGCTTAGTCATTCGTTCGTCTCCTCAAAATTGTGACCCGCGCCGGATGCCGTTATGGCAACCGCGACGAAGTATACTACTGCGAGCAGTCAAGTTCAATGCGCGCCCGGGGCGATCCGCGGACTTGCCGTTCGGGCACTTCTCGGAAACGCTCAGGTGATTCCTCAGAAAACTCCCAGGTGATATAGTAATCGGGCGTTGCCGCGTTCACCCAGCCGCGGTGCATTCACAGAATCACCATGGACTTAGCCCACATCCATCTTTTGCTGAACCACTTTCCGGTCATCGGCGATATCATCGGCGGCGGTTTATTTGTGCTTTCTCTCATCGCCAAAAGTGATGATCTGAAGCGCGCCAGCCTGGCGGTCCTGCTGGGAATCTCGCTGATCGCCATCCCCACGTATATCAGCGGAAATGGCGCCCAGGAAGCCATCAAGTCCCTGCCGGACTTATCGAAATCCATGATCCAAACCCATGAGGGAGCGGCACTGGTTTCCCTTGCGTTCATGGAACTCACGGGAGTGTTTGCCTGGCTGGCACTATGGCAATTTCGCCGCCTCGCCCGCGTACCGAACTGGAACCTGGCAATCATCCTGGTCCTGACCCTGGTGAGCATCGGCTTTGTAGCTCGAGCTTCCAACTTGGGCGGCGAAATTCGCCACGCGGAAATCCGGGCCAGCCAGGGAACAGTTGCGCCGGACGCGGAAAGCGCGTTGGCGCGTAGGGTGGGTAAGTTCGTTACAGACACCCCGTGGATGTGGCCTACTTGCGAAACTCTACATTTCGTTGGCCTGAGCCTTCTGTTGGGCGTAGTGTTTCTCGTGAATCTGCGCGTCTTGGGAGTGCTGAAGGGTGTGTCGTTCGCTTCCCTGCACCGTCTGTTGCCTTGGGCCGCTTTTGGATTCGGCGTGAACATCCTGACTGGTATGTTGTTCTTCGTGGGAATTCCCAGCCAGTACACGGACAATCCGGCCTTCTACTGGAAAATCGTCATGGTAATGCTCGCCGGCCTGAACGCATTGTACTTCACTGTTCTGGAGGAACCTTGGTCGCTGCCGCCTAAGGAAGATGCACCGTTTACGGCGAAAGTTGCCGCTGGCTCGGCCTTGCTCCTGTGGGCAGGTGTCATGTATTGCGGAAGCATGTTGCCGTTTTTAGGCAACTCATTCTAGCCTGAGGGAAACCATGCCATTAGCTCTCGCGGTGATTCTGGCAGTGCTCGGCGTAACAGCCGTGGTTGCGATCGCCGTTTATGTCGTGGATAGAAGTACTGCGCGCCACGAGCGCAAGGAATTGTAACGCATGACCGAGTTTACGAATTACCTCGAACAGACGGGCTTGAGCCAGTGGGTGCGCGACTCCGGATCCCTTTGGTCGTTCCCGACGATCCTGTATCTTCACACGCTAGGCATGTCAATCATGGCCGGCGGTAGCGCCATGCTTAGCCTGGTTGTGCTCGGCTTCTGGCCTGCTGTGCCGATTAAACCCTTCGTGCGAGTGTTCCCGCTATTATGGATAGCTTTTGGCTTGCAGGCAGTGACCGGCACCTTGATGCTGATGGCGGATGCCAGCGTTAAACTCACCACTCTGGATTTCTACATCAAGATGGCGTTCGTGTTTGCCGGATTAGCCATTGTCATAAGAATACGCCGCCAGATATTCGAGAATCCGCAAATCGATCGGGCGCCGCTGTCGGGCAATGACAAAATGCTGGCTTGGGCTTCGCTGGCCTGCTGGTTCGGCGCAATTACCGCCGGCCGCTTGCTGGCCTACGTGGGACCGGCAGCAGAAGCCGCTCGCGGCACGCACTAACGCAAGTCGGCACTTACATGACCAGAGGTCTCAAATAACGTGGCATTCCTAGCATTGTTGCAGGCAAACCCGATTGGCGACGCGATAAACGGCGCCGAATGGGCCTTTCCGCTGGCCGAATGTTTTCACATTATCTTTTTCGCGATAGCGATCGGCACGGTCATTATCGTCGATCTACGCCTTTTGGGACTGGCGTTTCCGAAGCAGACTCCGGCAAAGTTGGCGAAAGACACGTGGATGTACACGTTGATCGGCTTGGCGGTGACAGTACTGGCTGGGATGATGCTGTTTGTTTCAGACCCGCGCATGTACGCGTACAACCCGAGTTTCCGATTCAAGATGACGGCGCTGCTGGTCGCCATCATTTATCACTACACGGTACACCATAAAGTGGTCTCATCGAACTGGTCGGCGGGAGTGAACGCCGTGGCGGGGGCTATATCGGTGTTGCTGTGGAGTTCAGTGGTCGTGGGCGGTATTTTCATCGGCCTCATCTAAATCGTTTCATTCGTGGGGAGATTGCCTTGTCGCTCTATGCCATCTGTAATTCCATTGAGAACATTGGATTGCTGACTGACGTTCGCGAGACGCCGTGGGTTTATCCAATCATCATGAGTATGCACCTGGTCTCGATCGCCGTGTTTGGAGGTATGATCCTGATGACCGATCTGCGGCTACTCGGCGTGGGCTTGAAAGATAAGACGGTGACGGAGGTGGTGGGCGGTCTGCGCCCCTTCAAGCGCATCGGCTTCGTGATGACGGTCACTTGCGGTCTCCTGATGGCTGGTTCCCAGGCATCGGACTATTACCAGAATCCGTACTTCTGGACCAAGATGGCGCTCCTGGTGTTGGTCGGAGTGCACGCGATGGTGTTCAAGCCGACGGTGTACGATCATCCCGAGAAGTTGGATGAATCTCCCATTTTGCCGATGCGAGCCAAGGCCGCCGCCGTGATCTCTCTGATCTTGTGGGTGAGCATTCCGGTTTTCGGGCGGCTGATCGCGTACTACGAACCTGATGAGAGCAAAGCGCCTCAGGCGGCGACCGAGCCTCTTCGTGCCGTATCGATGAAATACTTGCCGCAGCGGTAGTTACAGTTTAGTGCCGAATTTGGAGCGTAGCCGCCCCCGCTGCCGTCTCGAAAACCTCGCAGTTGCCTCGCTCTGGGAGAAGGCCCGCGTCGGGATTCGGGTTGCGCCGTAGCGTTCGTGTCGGGATCACATACGGCTCCACCAGCACTCCAGGGTCTTCCACCGTGACATCGTACAGGAGTGCATCGCCTTGTCGCGTGAATCGCTCGATGACGTGCATCTGATCGGAGTGGAAGTAACCGCCACGCCCCAGCCACGTCGCATCGGTGAAAGCGATGGAATCGAGCACCAGCGTGTCGCCCTCCCAGTGCCCCACGGTATCCCCGAAATACGTGTAATCGGACTCGGCGTCTTTGCTATGCGGTCGGCCATCGGTGGGGACTATGCGATACTCACCGTATCCGCCTCCCGCATCGGCATATCTGCCGTAGAGAAATTCGATGTCTGTAGCGGTCTGATAAATGCGTCGGGGCGCGCCTTCCCGCGGAATCCCCAGCGGTTGGCAGGTCATGACCGGGTCATATTTGTTAGTCCACATGTCGAGTTGTTGCACTTTGTCCCAATACTGCGGCTTGTACATAGGGCGGCCCAGATTGCCAAATCGCGACGGCGAGTAGAGCTCAAAATCTTCCGTCTGATTGGTTGACCGGTTGCAGCCTGCACGCTGTCCTGGGCCGCAGCGGCGTCCTCCCCCAGTCTGATAGTTTCCAATCCAGTCGTTATAGGCCCAGTTGCCCGTCAGGTCGGGATGCCCGCCCAACCGTGGTGTGGGCGCCGACTTGTTTACGGGAGGTTCCACCTTAGCCATCACCCCATGCGGGATCTGCCCCGTCACCTTTATCGCCGCTTTCACGCTTGCCGGAACGGGCGCAACCACATACACGTCGCCGGTCTCCGTCACATCCGTCGTCAGGTCGCGGACGACCGCGCCGTTCCGGCGCTCCGTCATCTTTCCGGCGTAAAGCACCCCAATCTTGTTCAACGGGTTGTTCCAGTCTTGATAGCCGCTGTAGGTGAACTCGGTGGTCGTCGAGCCCTGCTTGACCACCACCCGCTCAGTCATGAATTTCGCATCCAGGTAGGCCGTCGCGGTCGCTCCCGAAGCTGCAGGAATCGGGAACGTCACCACCGGCTTACCGGATTCCCACGACACGGACGTTTCACGCACCTTAGCGACACCATCCGCGAAAAGAGTGCCCGGGTTGGCGCCCAACCAGAATGTCTCCGTTGTCCCTGCCACCGCGGCCTTCGCTGCTCCCTGCGGACTTGCCCAAATTCGGATGAGCCGCTCCTGGACGCTCTCCGGCATCGGAACGGTCTTCCCCTTCGTTGGACCAATCTGCGCACCCGGCGTGTCTTCGTTCCAGGCGTACAACCCGCTGACTACCTCGATGTTCGAGTAGGCTTGTCCATTCGGCCGTGTGCAGGTGTATTGAATTCGCCGGCTGAAGCTCTGGTAATTCGTGCTGGCACGATACTTTGTGAGCGTGCAAGGTTGTCCCTCCACCTGTATGGTGCCTTTGCCCTGATATTCGAGTGAGGCGACCATGTCCCGTTCATCATGGCCCTTCAGCATACCCATGTTCCACATCCACTTGAAGAGCACAGCCTTTAAGTCTTGGGCGTCCGCTTTGGGTGTGTAGGGTTCGGGAACTGCCCCGCCGTTTCCTTGCGCGCCGGCTGTCAACCCTCCAACAATCGTGACAACGATTGCGAGCGCGACTCTCGTCCAATTGATCTTTCGTAGAAGGGACATGATAAGCCTCCTCAGTTGTGTAGTCACTGCCGTCCCTAACGTTCTAATTTTCGTCGGTGCTGCGACGGAGCCGGATCGTGTGCCCGTCCGGATAAGTAATGGCTACCAGAACCCCTATCGGACTTTTGCCGTCGCTCGGCGGCACGTACGTGACGGTTATGTTGTCCCCTTCGTGAAGGGCGTTCGGTCCGGTTCTACCCATCCCCAGCCTCGCCAGTTGCGTAGCGCTGCCCCCCGTAAACGACCACTCGGTTGTCGAGCCATCCGGGTTATTCACATTGAGCTTCATCGATGAGTGGGGATTGGTCATCCGGAATGCCACAAACGACCCGGAGACCTTCACTTCCTTTCCTAAATGGTATGCACCCGCGAGAGAATGATGTGCTTGCAACGAAAAACTGCCCGCCATCAGACACCCGCATAAGGCAGCCCACCCCAGAGTTCGCTTAGTCATTCGTTCGCCTCCTCAAAATTGCGACCCGCAACGGATGCCATTGTGGCAACCGCGACGAAGTATACTACCGCGAGCACCCAAGTTCAATGTGTGTACTCGGGGGCACCCGGGAGGCAACGAGCTTTAGCCGCAAGGGCTTGACACCGGTACTCCCACATGATCGAATACAGATCGATTTCGACCAGGAGCGCTGGCTCTTGGACATCAGGCGAGAGGGGGTCACACTGGGATGCGCCTGCGCAGCCTTCGGGGCGATTTGACCTTGCTATTCCTGTTTACCGCATCTGCAGCATGTGCGGCCTCCGCCGACTCTCCTTTGGCCGACGCCGCCATGCGAGGCGACAAGGAAGCGATCCGCACGCTTCTCACTGATCGTTCCACCGTTAATGCTCGGCAAACCGATGGCACAACCGCTCTCCACTGGGCTGTTCGGCGGGACGATCTTGCTACGGCCGAAGCTCTGATCGCAGCCGGCGCCGATGTGAAAGCTGCGAATCGCTATGGGGTCACTCCCATGTGCCTCGCTGCGATGAACGGTGACGCCGCTATGATCGCGGTGCTTCTGAACGCAGGCGCCGATCCCAACGCGGCGAACGAAGGTGGTGAGACAGTTTTGATGACGGCTGCCCGCACCGGCAAAGTTGAAGCCATAAAGCTACTCCTCGACCGCGGCGCCAACGTCAATGCCGAAGATCCGGAGCACGCCCAAACGGCCCTCATGTGGGCCGTGATCGAGAATCATCTGGACGCAGCCAAACTACTGATTGCCCGTGGAGCCGATATAAATGCGCATACGGCGGCGTCCATGGTCAAAGGCGAATTCACCTTGGCGCGAGCCGGTGGCGGTCCCGGAACCACTCTGCAGCGAGCTCGGCCGAGCGCCGGCGGCGGAATGACTCCTCTGCTGTTCGCCATCCGCAACGGCAATCTGGAAGCGATCAAGCTGCTGCTTGACAGTGGAGCCGATATCCACGAATCCTCCGCCAACCGGACGTCGCCTTTGGTGATCGCTCTGGTAAATGGGCAAACCGGCATCGCGAGCTATCTGCTCGACCGAGGAGCAGACCCCAACGCCGCCGATGCCTACGGCCGCGCAGCGCTGTTCGCCGCTGTAGATCTTCGAAATTATAATCACGCCCGCTTCCCCGACGTGCCTTTCGACGGGCTGGACCCCTTGCCGCTGATCAAGAAATTGCTCGAGAAGGGCGCCAATCCCAATGCGAAGGCCGACACGGTTCCATATAACGGACTGTACGTCTTCGATGGTTCCTGGATTAATTTCGACGGCCAGACATCATTCATTCGGGCCGCTCTGGCGGGTGATGTGGAAGTCATGCGGCTGCTCCTCGAAAATGGCGCAGACCCCAACATCGCAACTGTGGAAGGAACGACCGCGTTGATGGCTGCCGCCGGCATGAACTGGGTTAGCAATCAGACTTACAACCACGGCGAGGCTGCGTATCTGGAAGCTATCAAGTTGTGCCTGGCGCACGGGGCCAACATTAATGCGGCCAATTCCCTGGGCTTCACTGCACTGCATGCCGCCGCGGCTCGTGGGTGGGAATCGGTTATTCAACTATTGGTCGATAACGGCGCCCGCATGGATATTAAGGATGTCGCCGGACGCACACCGCTGGTTTTCGCGCAAGGAGTAGCTCTTGCTGCCCGGCCCCCTGCACCCCAGCCTCAAGCCGCCGCATTGCTCCAGAAACTGATGGCAATGGCGAAACCGTGAAGAACAGTATCGCGGTTTCGAGCCTCTTAGTCCTACTGTTCGCTTCCTGCGACCTCTCTGCCCAGCAGCCCGTCCCTGACATTTCGCCAAAGACTCTGCTTCACCAATACTGCATCACCTGCCACAACCAGAAGCTGAAAACCGGCGGTCTGGAACTCGACGCTCTCGATCCCGATCACCCCTCCGCCAGTGCTGAAACTTGGGAGAAAGTGGTCCGCAAGCTGCGCGCCGGATTGATGCCCCCAGCGGGCGTCCGCCGTCCGGACCGAAAAACTCTGGACAGCTTGGCCACCTCCATCGAGACCGCCCTCGATCATGCCGCTCTGGCGAATCCCAATCCCGGACGAACGCCGCTGCACCGCATGAATCGGGCCGAGTACGCCAACGCCGTTCGCGACCTGCTGGCGCTCGATGTCGATCCCACCACGTTGCTGCCCGCCGATGATTCGAGTAACGGGTTCGATAACATTGCGGACGTTTTGGGAGTTTCCCCCGCCCTGCTGGAGCGCTACGTCGCCGCCGCCGCGAAGATCAGCCGCCTGGCAATCGGCGATCCGGCGATAGGCCCCTCCGATGTTACCTATACCCTTAAGTCGGACTTGTCGCAGACCGGCCCCATCGAAGGGTTGCCTCTTGGTACGCGCGGTGGAACGGTTATCCGCCACAACTTTCCCCTAAGCGGCGAGTACCTGATCAAGCTCGCTCTCTACCGCGTCAGCTTCGGTCAAGTCTTCGGGGAAGGCGCCGAAGGCCAAAAGATCGAAGTCACTCTCAACGGAGAGCGAGTGAAGGTCTACGAACTCGAGCCAGTCCCCATGTTCTTCATGAAGGGGCGACCCGGAGATGCGCCATCGCTTCCGCCCATCACCGACCCGCTCACCGAGCGTGTGAAGATGACTCCGGACATTCACCTCGAGTTCCGGCTCCCGGTCGAAGCGGGCCCCCAGGAGTTGGGCGTTGCGTTTCTCCAGAAAGCCTATACCGCCAACGAGGATCTGGTGCATCGCCCGATGAACAGCACTCACGATTCCAACATCGGAATGCAGTTCGGATACACCACGGTGCCGCACCTCGCCAAGGTCGATATCACCGGACCTTACAAACCGACCGGTTCCGGCGACACCCCTTCCCGCCGCCGTATCTTCGTCTGCCGACCTGCCTCCTCTGCGGAGGAGATCCCCTGCGCCAGACAGATCATCTCTACCTTGGTCCCGCGCGCCTACCGCCGTGCCCCCGCCGATGCCGATATCGAGTCGCTCCTCAGCCTGTACCAGCGCACCCGTAATAACAAGGGTTCCTTCGAAGCCGGTATCGAAATGGTTCTGCGCCGCGTGCTGGCCGATCCCGAATTCGTTTTCCGCTTCGAGCGCTCGCCCGCCAGCGTGGCTCCCGGTGAGGCGCACCGCATCAGCGACACCGAATTGGCTTCCCGTCTTTCGTTCTTCCTGTGGTCCAGCATTCCCGACGACGAACTCCTCGATCTGGCAATCCAAGGCAAGCTGCATGAACCCGCTATTCTGGCCCACCAGGCCCGCCGCATGCTGCAGGATCCCCGCTCGCAGGCCCTGGTCTCCAACTTCGCGGGCCAATGGCTCTATTTACGTGACCTCAAGAACGCCAACCCGGATTTGACCGAGTTTCCCGATTTCGACGACAACCTCCGCCGGGCCATGCAGCGCGAGACCGAAATGCTGTTCGAAAGCATCCTGCGGGAGGATCGCAGTGTGCTCGACCTGCTGGATGCCGACTACACCTTCGTTAACGACCGCCTGGCCAGGCACTACGGCATTCCGAATGTGTACGGCCCGGATTTCCGCCGTGTCCCGGTCCCAAGCGATGACCGCCGCGGTTTATTGGGGCAAGGCAGCATCCTGATGGTTACTTCCAACGCCAACCGCACCTCGCCGGTGCAGCGCGGCAAATGGATTCTGGAAAATCTGCTGGGAAGTCCACCACCGCTGCCGCCGCCCAACGTTCCGCCTCTCAAGGAAAACGGCGGTGACAATGCTCCTACGTCCGTGCGAGCCCGCATTGAAGAGCATCGCGAGAACCCTGTATGTGCGGCGTGTCATAAAATCATGGACCCGATCGGCCTGTCGCTGGAGAACTTCGATGCCGTCGGACACTGGCGCGAAACGGATTCCGGCTTTAAGATCGACCCGTCTGCTCAGTTGACGGATGGCACCAAACTCGATGGACCGGCCAGCTTGCGCAAGGCGCTGCTCAACCGTCCTGAGGCTTTCGTCGGCACCATGACTGAAAAGCTTTTGATGTATGCCATTGGACGCGAGACCAAGTATTACGATATGCCCGTAGTGCGCGCGATTATGCACGACTCCGAAACGGACCGTTACCGATTGTCCGATCTGATTCTGGGGGTCGTAAACAGCGCGCCATTTCAGATGCGAGTGAGAGAAGTACCTCAAGGAGCTACGCAATGACCGCATTCGTCACGAAAAAACATCTGCCACGCCGCACGTTCCTGCGGGGTGTGGGAGTCACATTGGCGCTGCCCCTGCTCGACTCTATGGCGCCCGCGCAGACGCCGCTGGCCAAAGCCGCCGCGGCGCCCAAGAATCGCTTTTGCGGAATCTATGTGCCACACGGCGCCACCATGGACAAATGGACTCCGGCCCAAGAAGGCGCGGGCTTCGAATTGAGCGAAAGCCTCAAGCCGCTCGCCAAGGTGCGCGACCAGGTGAACGTAATTACCAACCTGGCGCATCCGCAGGCCGGGGGTATTGGCTCCGACGCTGGCGGCGACCACGCCCGCTCGGCCCCCGTCTTCCTCAGCGGCTCGCATCCGGAAAAAGGCGCAGTTCACGGCGGCATCACCATCGACCAGTTGCTCGCCGAACATATCGGTCAGGACACGCCGCTGCCTTCCATAGAGCTATCGCTCGAAGAAGCCGGCCTCAATTGCGGCTCGGGCTACGGCTGCGCCTACTACAACACCATCTCCTGGCGCACTCCCACGCTGCCCCTTCCCATGGAGAACAGCCCGCAGGTCGTCTTCGAGCGCCTCTTCGGCGATGGCAGCAACGCCGCCCAGCGTCTGGCGCGCAAACAGGGCGATCGCAGCATTCTCGATGCCGTCACCGAGAAAGTAGCCCGTCTTCAGGGAACGCTGGATCCGAGCGACCGGAACCGTCTCGCCGAATATCTCGATGACATTCGCGAAATCGAGCGGCGCATTCAGAAAGCGGAAGAACAATCCAAGAATGAAGTGAACGTCCCCGAGGCGCCCGTCGGGATACCTGAAGATTTTGAGGACCACGTCAAGCTGATGTACGATCTGCAGGTGCTCGCCTATCGTGCCGACATCACTCGCATTTCGACGATGATGTACGCCCGCGATACCAGCGGCGCCACCTACCCGAAGAGCGGCGTGCGCGATGGCTTCCACGGCGCTTCACACCATTCGAACATACGATCCCGCATGGACTCGTTCGCACTCATCAACCGCTATCACGTGCAGATGCTCGCTTATTTCCTGGAGAAGCTGCGCGCAACACCCGATGGCGAAGGGAACCTGCTCGACCATTCGGTAGTGCTTTATGGCAGCAGCATGAGTAACGGCAACCAGCACGATCACGATCCGTTGCCGATCCTGGTTGCCGGCGGTGCGTCCGGCAAGCTCAAGGGTGGACGTCACCTCATGCAGCCGGCGCACACACCCATGTCCAACTTGATGTTGGCCCTGCTGGATAAACTCGAAGTTCATCAGGATCGCTTCGGCGACAGCACCGGCAAGCTCGAGATTTAGTCAGCAACCACTCGACGGATTCAAGTCCTGAAGTAGGGATTGACAGCCTGAAACGCGTCTGATATGAAAAGACGCAAATGAAACAAACTTTTTCTTGGCGATTCTTATCATTCGCGGCATTGACGGGAGCTCTGTTGGTCGCGCCTGTCGCCGGACAGGAGGAGGGAGGCCGCCGGCCTGCAACGACCCCCAATGGCCCAGCGCCGCGTCTGGCCGATGGCAAACCAGATTTTTCCGGGGTCTGGAGCCCGGACCGCAACTTCATTTACGATATTGCCGACGCCCTTGCGCCTGGCGACAATCTACCTCTTCAGCCATGGGCCTCCAAGCTCGCGAAGGAAAGGATGTCGAAAGACGACCCCGAAGCCAACTGTCTGCCGACCGGCGTTCCCCGGTTGGCCCCTTATCCCTGGCGCATCGTGCAGTCTGCTGGAATTACGTTCTTCCTTTTCGAAGGAAATATTCACAGTTACCGGCAGATCTTTATGGATGGGCGCGGCCATTCAAAAGAGCCCAATCCGACTTGGTACGGAGAATCAATCGGTAGGTGGGACCGGGATACGTTCGTCATTGACACGGTTGGGTTCAACGACCGGTTCTGGTTCGACTTTGCCGGGCATCCCCATACGGACCGGTTGCACACGGTGGAACGTTACCGCCGTCCGGATTTGGCGCACCTGGAATGGGACACCACCATCGATGATCCGGGCGCGTACACCAAACCGTTTACCCTGCACGGGCACGCCACTTTAATGTCGAACACAGACCTGATGGAATACATCTGTCAGGAGAACAATCGCGACGTGCAGCACATCCTGGGCAAAGATCCGCGGAACCGCGAATCCAAACAGTAGATCGGCCAGCCGCTAGAAATGCTCACCAGAAGGGTTTTGCATGCAAAGGGGTTGAAGAATGTATCTAAGGGTAAGTCTAATTCTTATTTCCATTATTTCGGGGGCATTGGCGCAGAGCGATCGGGGGACCATTACCGGCACCATCCTCGATCCGGCGGGGGCGGTAATCGCCAACGCGGCGATTGAAGCCCGCAACACCGAAACCAACGCCCGGTACCCGGTCGCGAGTTCGGTTACCGGCAACTACACCCTAGCCGAATTGCCCGCGGGTACTTACGAGATGGCCGTCACTGCGCCGGGCTTTAAGAAATTTATCCGGCAAGGCCTGATTGTACAGGCTGCGCAAACGATACGCGTCGACACCACCCTCGAAGTTGGTAGCGCTACCGAGTCGGTCACGGTCGCCACAGAGGCTCCCTTGCTTAAGACGGAAAGCGGCGAATTAAGCCAAGTCGTCCGTACCGAGACCATGGACTCCCTCCCGCTCCTGCAACTTGGCTCGGATCAGTCGGGTGTTCGCAACCCGTACGCCACTGTGGCGCTGCTGCCCGGAGCGTTATGGCAGAACCTCACGACCAGCGTCGCCACCGGACTCAGCGTACATATCAATGGCGCTCCTACCGGCACGGAGACGTTGCTGGTGGACGGCATGGATGGGACTAACCTGGTAACTCAATTGGCTCAAGAGGAGAACGCACCGAGTATGGATGCGGTCCAGGAGTGGACCGTGCAAACTAGCAACTACTCGGCCGAGTTTGGCCAGACCGGCAGCGCGGTCATGAACGTCACCATGAAATCGGGAACCAACCAGTTCCACGGCAGCGCGTACGACTACTTTCAAAACGAATTTTTGAATGCAGGCGTGCCTTTCACGGATAACGGCAACGGCCAATTGCTTCGCCCGCAGCAGCGGCGCAACGACTGGGGCGTGACGCTCGGCGGTCCGGTGTGGATTCCGAAAATTTACGATGGCCGCAACAAGACCTTCTTCTTTTTTGGCTGGGAACAATTTCTCCAGAGCCAGAACGTCCTTCCGGCGGTGCTTTCGGTTCCCACGCCGGCCTATAGAAATGGGGATTTCAGCGCGGCGATCACGGCAGCGGGCAATAAGACCCTCGGGACTGATCCTCTCGGCCGCCCGATTATCGCCAATACGATCTACGATCCGGTTACACGGCAAGCCGCGCCTAACGGCAGCATTGTGACCAATCCGTTCCCGAACAACGCTGTTCCACTGTACCGGTTCGACCCGGTTTCCTTAAAGATTCAAAACCTGCTCCCGCAGCCCTTCTGTGTGGGGGGCGGGATCTGCAACCCGGGCGCCGCGATCAACAACTTTCAGAATGTCGAAGGAGAGGACCGGACCACGGAAATTCCATCGATTAAGATCGACGAGATCATCGGGGCCAAGGATAAACTCTCTTTCTTTTTTAGCCGCACGGGTACTTACTGCATCACGTGCTATGGCGACGACGGACTGCCGCAACCGGTTTCCGATACGTTCGGCGCGGGCATTTACTCGCACCGGGAACGCTTGAACTACGACAGGATCATCACGCCGACACTTCTGCTGCATTTGGGCGTCGGCTTCGATAAGAACGATTTGGGCCGGCCGTCCGTGACGCCTAATTACAATGCTTGCGCTGGACTTGGATTATGTAGCGCGGCGTTTCAGAGCCCTGCCACCTTCCCCGAAATCACAGGGCTCTTCAATAGTCAGGGTGG
>DATBID010000212.1:0-16352 GCA_036557125.1 Bryobacteraceae bacterium
CGGTATTCCTGCTGACCCTCCAGGCATTCTGCATCAACCGATTGGCCGGTCTACCCTATCCAGTCTGGAAGGCGCAATCAACTAGAAGCTGATTCGCGCGCTAACTTGCAGCCGTCGGGCTTGGGTGCCATCGGGGAAGCCGCCGTCTTGCGTCCCGACATTGTACGCAGTGGGCGTCAGGGTGAGCACGCCTTTGGCTTCGGTGTACATCTGGGTGGTCAGGACGGTCGGACTCCAGCTATTGCTGACGTTGAAAACCTCGAAATTGAGCGATGCGCGAAGTCGCTCGCTGAAGGGAAGATTCTTCGTGAGGCGCAGATCTTCCCGATAGATCGGCGGCGTGTACATGGTATCGAAAGGTTCGAAGGGGACGCGGTTGTTGCCGCCAAAGCCGTTGAGAGTGCTGCTGGAGAGCATGCCGGCGACAGGCGTGTCCGTCACGCGTACGGTCACGGGTCCCCCGTTCCGGCCGCTGGCGAGCGTGGTGATGCTGGAGAGCTGCCAGTTGTTCACCACGTACTTGGCGAAAGCGCCGTTGCGGTGCAGAAGGGTGGGCGCCCAGACGAAAGAGAAGGCATCCCGGTGGCGTTGATCGATGAAGCCGCTGCCTTTATCGAAGCCGTAGTTGCCGTTATAGGTCCAGGGAGTCAGGTTACTGAAGAATACGGCCTGCGTGCTCGTGTTCTGGCCATCGTCGATCTCGTGCGACCAGGTGTAGGAATTGAGGAACTGGAGTCCATGAGACAGGCGTTTTTCGAAGCTGACGGAGAGGCCGCCATAGTAGCTGCTCACGCCGTTGGTAACTTCGGCCACTGCTCCGTAATGGGTGTTCGGCCGCGGATTGACGTAGACCGGAGTGGTGAAACTGCCCACCTGGTTGCCGCTCGCGTCATCGATCTTGTAAGTGATGGTCGTGGGACCGAGCGGAGGCGCGTTCAGGTCGGTCACGCCATAGAGGTTTACACCGTGGCTCCACATGCCGGAAACAGTGAGCGCCATGTCGCGGCCGATTTGGCGTTCCACGGCGAGGGATGCCTGCTCGGAATATGGTGTCTTCAGGTTGGGAGAAGTGAACTGGAGGTTGGACGCGGCCACGCTCGCGCCGGTTGGGGCCCCGGCCAGCGCATATGGGAAGGCCGGTCCGGCTGCGAGTTGCGCGGGATTGGTGCTGTTCAGCGTAATTGCGGTTTGATAAAGGCCGTTGCCTTCGAGCACGTCCAGAACCATGCCGCCCACCAGGCGCGCGAAGAAGGTACCGAAGCCGGCGCGCACTACGGTTTTGTCGTTCAAGCGGTACGCCAGTCCGATACGCGGGGCGAGATCAAGCGGCCCGGTGTGAATGGATTTCGTTTGTGGCCAGTCTGGATTTACCGAGAGAACACTCGGCGCGAACGAACGATCGTAGCGGGCGCCTAACGTAACCGTGAGCTTGTCCGTAGCGCGCCACTGGTCTTCGAGGTAGAGGCCCAGTTCTTGAATTGTAAAATTCACCTGTGGATTGCCGAAGGCCTGGGAGAAGGTGCTCCAGTTCTTCGCTCCGCTGGTGTTGCCGCTGTAGTCCTCCGCGAACTGAGTCACGGTTTGGTAGGTATAAGAGCCAAAGCGATTGTTCAAGGTGTTGACGGATTCGGCGATGTTTTCGAAGTCGAAGCCGAACTTGATGGTGTGCTTGCCCTGGGTCCAGTTCGCATCGTCGGCGAATTCGTTGTGGGTTTCCAGGGGCTGGACGCGGGGGAGATAGTTGGCGGGCCCGAGTTGCACACCGGTGGTGGATGTGCCTGCCACCGCGACATCCAGGTAGCCGAGGCCGCCGCCAAGTTCGGCCTGATCGAAGCTATCCGCCTGGCGATCGGTATCGAGGCCATAACGGAAGGCATTGACGAACGAGTTCGTGGGCACCGAGGTCCAGGTAAATTTGCCGTTGCGCACGATTACGGAATCGTCTCCGTTGCCTGTGATGCCCGCGCCCGTGGTGGAGGAAAGGCCTGTCTGGATACCATTAGGCGAGAGCCAGCGAAGGAAGTTGAAGCTGGCGCTGAGCGTGTTGCGGTCCGAAAGGTGATAATCGATGCGGCCAAAGTAAAGATCGTTGGAGGCGGTGCGCGGGATCTGACCGTAGAAGCGCGGCAACAGGGAATTGATTGCCTGGCACTGTGCCGGCGTGGCCGGAGCGGCGCAACCGACCCAGGTTTGCGTTACCGGATCCACGACCCCTACTTTCACCCAGCTATCGGTCATGGGGAAGTTGCGGCGGGTGATATCGGTGCTTAGAAAAAAGAAGAGCTTGTCTTTAATAATAGGACCGCCGACGGTCCCGCCAGTCTGGATGCGATGCTCCGTAGGAACGAAGGTGGCGTAAGGATCGTGGGCATCGAACCCTGTGCTACGCAGGAAGTAGAAAGCCCCGCCATGATATTCGTTGGTGCCGCTCTTGGTAACGGTGTTCACGACACCGCCCATGGCACGCCCGTATTCGGCGGAGAAGTTCGAGGAGACCACCTGGAATTCCTGAACCGCATCCGCCGAAATCTGCGAGGCAATCCGGGTACGGCCGGCGTTTTCATCGTAGAACTGCTCCGTGTTGTCGTTGCCATCGAGGAGGAACGAGTTATTGCCTTCGACGCCGCGGAAGGTGAGCAGGCCAAAAGTGCCGTCGTTGCTGACTCCGGGAGTATTGAGCACGAAGGAATCCACGCGGCGGCCATTGATCGGCAGATTCGTGATGGCCGTGTTGTCGACGACCTGAGAGACATCGGTCTTGGCGTCTTCAACAAGCTGGGCGGCAGCAGAGACTTCGACGTTTGTGGCCGTTTGGCCGACCGCCAGCCCGATATTCAGATTGAGGTTCTGGCCGACTTGGAGCACCAGGTCTTTGGCATCGAATTCAGCAAAGCCTGGAGCAGTTACGGCGACCTGGTACCCCGAACCGGGAAGCAACGCAGGAGCCGTAAACACACCGGCCTCATTGGTCTGAATCGAGCGCAACTGCCCCTGGTTCGCATTGGAGATGACTACCTTCGCATTGGGCACCACCGCGCCGGAAGCATCGCGCACGATTCCCGTGATTCCGGCGACACCTCCGGCGGACTGCGCCAGCAAAACTACCGGAAGGAAAAACGAAAAAACCCCCAGAAACACACCTCTAGACGCAACTGTCATCCAAAGCTCCTATTTAAGACCGGAAACTAGAATAGCAGAGAAAGGCTACAAACGTGTGACAGGAAATGGAGCCAGCACTGGAGAACAAAGTACTGGCCCTAGCTGCGTCGCGGCAGAGCGGGGGTTGGCAGGCGAAAGCGCCTGCCCCACTTATTTCTGTTCGGGCGCGCCTTCACTGGAGCTGTTATTGCCGAGGAAGAGCTTGCGGCCGTCGGTGAAGGTGATGTCGCGGCCGTTGGCCCGGAAGGAGCCATCCTTGGCCTGGTAGCCATCCACTACGATATCCGTGCCGATGGCCAGCGAATCCTTAGTGAAGCCGCGGCGGAAAAGGGTATTGGGAGTGCCGGCTTCAATCATCCACTCCTGGTCACTGCCGTCGGTATTCTTGACGGCGATATGGATCCAGGCGTGGGGATTAATCCATTCCACCTTGGTGACTTTGCCTGTGAGTTTCACGGGCTTTTTCGCATCGAATTCGGCTGCGAATGCATGGTGTGCCCAAATGGGCATGGCGGCAGCGGAAAGGACTGCGGCAACGGCTGCGACAAGCTTGATACGCATCTCGGTTCTCCTTTATTGACTGGCCTTGGCTTCGGCTCTCTCCTGAGCACGCGCTCCGGCAAGCATATCGGCCATGGCGTAATTGCCTTCGTGGCAGGCGTACTCGAAGATAGGGCCTTCGGTTTGTGTCATGGGAATCTGGGCGGTCCACGGCCTGGTGAAAGCCGAGGGATCGTCTACCGTGAATTCGTAGTTGATGGAGTGCGGGCCGATGCGGGTGAAGCGCTCCACGAGGCGCATGTGTTCATCGGCTCCCCGAAAACGGGTTTTGTCGTTGAAGTTTGTGGTCTCGACCACCAGGGTATTGCCTTCCCAATGTCCGCGCGAATCGCCCATCCACTCGTGCACGCTTGCGGGCAAATGTGGGCGGTTGTCGAGCGGGATGATGCGGACGTCATGGACCATTTCCACGAGGATCATGACGTAACCGGGAGCCTGCACGATCTGGTAGTTATTGTTATAAAAGCTGGGAAGCATGGGTGGCCCGGCGGTGGGCCAGAGGATGCAGCGCTCCTGGAGAAGGCGGTTTTCGGGGCCATCGGTGGAATGGCCAACGGCGGCCTTGCGGATCTCGTCCATCTGCTTTTGCCGCTCCGGAGTGAGCGGAGGGATTTTGCCATCGGGCGGATCGATAACGAGCGAGGTGCGGAGAGTGGGGACGATTTCGGTGCCGCGATCGTACCAGGCGTTGTTATAAGCGCGGCCCACATCGGCTTCGGCGCCTCCATCGCGCCGATCGGCATTGCTGTTGGCGAGGAAGCGCTTTTCGTAGGCCGCGGCTTCCTGTTTCGTCATGAAAGGCTTGCCGGCGAATTCCGCGGGACGCTCCAAAGGAGTGATGGTGATATTGGTCCAGATACCTTGGAGATCGGGCTGGCCATCGGGCGTGCGAGGGGGATTGTAAGTAGTTTGTGCAAGCAGGGGAACAGTGGAAATGAGGAGCCAGAAGCAAGGAGCCAGAAGCAAGGAGGCACGGGTCCCTCGCTGCTTCTGGCTTCTGGCTCCTGGCTCCTGACTCCTCACTTTTATTTACCCTCAGCGGCAAATTTCTCGCTCGCGCGCTGGCCCCTCAGGTTGTTGCGCATGCCGTAGTTGCCTTCCTGGCAAGCATACTCGTAGATGGGGCCGTCGGTTCTGGTCATGGGGACTTCGCCGCTCCACGGCTTGTCCCACGTTTTAGGATCGGAAACCGTGAACTCGTACTTGATGGTATCGGGGCCGGTGCGAGTGAAGCGCTCGATGACCTTGAGATCCGCGGTGGAACCGTGGAAGGCGGTCTTATCGGTGAAATTAGTGGTTTCTACAATCAGGGTGTTGCCCTCCCAATGGCCGCGCGAATTGCCCATCCACTGGTGAACGCTGGGCGGCAGGTGCGGATCATTGCCGCCAATCGGAATGATCCGGGTATCGTGAATCATCTCCTGTTCAATAGCAATATAACCGGGACTCTGAGCGATTTCCAGATTCCCGTTGTAACCGACGGGCATCATCGGCGGACCTTCGTGCGGCCATAAAAGGCAGCGTTCGCCCAGCGGCCGATTCTCCGGGCCATCCCACTGGTGGGCCCGCTGGTAGGCAGCGCGCGCCGCGTTGCGCTTCTGGGCCTCCGGCAGCATCGGCGGAATCCGGCCGTCAGGTCCGACGATCAGCGAAGTGCGCAAGCTGGTGGCCTCCTTCGACTGGCTGCGATCCAGACCGTATTGGGCCAAATCGTAGTGAACATCGGCTTGCGTGCCCGGTTCGGTTTGGCGGCCTTCGAGCCGCTTGGCGGCGGCTTCCTCTTCTCTCTTTTGCTTTGCCGCGTATTCCTCGGGCGTGTAGAATTCCTTCGCTCCGAGGTCTTTGGGCCGTTCCAACGGGACATCGGTGGTATTAGTCCAATAGCCCTGGAAATCGGGATCGCCCCAGGCGGTGTGCGACGGCGTCCAGTTCTTGGGGGCTGTCGGCGTCACAGCGGGCTTGGCTGCGACGCTTTGCGCGGAAGCGGGCGCCGCCGGAAACAGGAGTGCAACGGCTGCTGCGAAAGAAGAGAAATAGATGGCTTTCATGCCAACCCTCCTTATTTGTTGGGATCTGCGAGCGGTTTCTTGCGAAGGTTACCGTAGAGAACTTCTTCGGCGAATTCCGGACACTTGTATTCCATGAGCTGGGCGTTCGCTTCGATGTGCTTGTAGAGCGGCATGCTGATTTTCCAAGGCTTGGAGAAGGTTTTGGGATCTTCGATGGTGGCCTCGTACATCAGCGTTTCGGGGCTGCGTGGGGTGTAGCGCTCGACCACGTGGAGCGCATCGCTATGGAAATCGCCGGCGCGATCGAACCAGGTCTGATCGTTCATGTCGGTGACGTTTACCACGAGCGTATCGCCCTCCCAATGGCCGGTGGACCAGCCCATCCAACTGTCGGCGGGCGCCTTGGAGGCGCTATCCATATATATGGTGCGGACGCCGCCAGCGTATTCGTATACCAACATGATAGTTTTCTGGGACTGCACGATCTGGAACGGATACGGCATATAAGTGGCGCGCGGCACGCCCGGCAGGTAACACTTGACTTCGGGGTCGAGCTTTAGGCGGTTGGCGAAATTCTCCTTTTGTTTCTGCGCGGCTGCGGCCAGGTACGGGATCTCACCACCCTCGACCACACCAATGCCGGGCGGAATAGAGAATTGAGCGCCCAATGCATAGACTGGCCCTTGGGCGGCGGCATGGGGGCGAAGATCCCAGTTGGCATTGTTAAGCGCTTGCCAAATGCCGTTCAGATCAGGTTTGCCGTCGGCCAGGCGAGGCGCGCGGTAAGCCTGCGCCTGCTGGCGGTTCTGGGCCACCGCCGGGGCGGACGTGAGCGCCGCAATGGCGGCCGTAAGAATCAAAAATTGCGACCGGTTAGACATGGGCCGGTTTACCCTCCCGAGGACAGACTATTTCGTTGGTACATTATTCCGCCAATGGGAGACGATGTCAACGAGCGTCAAAAGGGAGGCTGGGACGCAAAAGTTACGACCGAAGCCACCCTGGAGCCGGTCAACCTTACCCCTGCGGCCGGTTCTTGGCCTGTTCCATGGCGATCTGGTTGATGTGCGAGAGCGCTCTTGCCCCGCTCGCGCCTTCAATCGCTTTTACTGCAATGTCCTGGACCTGCTGCTTGGCGTCGGCGAGTTGTTTCTCCAAAGCCGCAATCTGCGCCTGCTGGCGCGCCACCAGTTCCTCCAGCGTCTTCGCGCGCAGTTCGCCGAGGCGTTGCTCGGCTTCGGCGTCCTTACGCAGCACCAGGGTCTGCTGTTCCAGGCGAGCTTCGGTTTCGCTTCGCGCCTGCGCGGCGGCCGCGGCAGCCTCTTTTTGGAGACGCGCTGGAAATTCCGCGGATTCCTTGCGCAGGCGCGACAATTCCTCTTCCTGCTCCTTCAACGCGGCTTCCCGCTGCTGCCAGCTTTTTTCCAGCGCCTCCTGCTTTTCCGCGTTTTTCTTTTCGGCTTGGCGGACCTCCTCCTCGTATTTGTCCTGGGCCTTCTTCCGCTCCAGGCTCTTCTTGTATTCGTAGTCCTCGATTTCGCGAAGGCGCTGCTTTTTGAGCGCCTCTTCCTGTTCCTTACGCTCGCGCTCGACGCGGTCCGATTCCTGTTCCCAAGCGCCGCGCTGGGCCGCGATTTCAGCTTCCAGCCGCTGCTTTTCCCGCGCGTAGTCCTGGACCATCTGGTCGAGCGCGGTGGCGGCGATATCGATTTTGTGCAGGCGTTCGAGTTCCTTACGTTCCAGCACGACGGCCTCGCGGACGGACGCCAACAACTGGGTCTCCTCCGTGAGCTTCGCCGAAATATCGGACAGCGCCCGGGCAACCTCCAGACCCAGGCCGGAGGTCCGCTGCACGATGCCTTCGACGGTCACGCCCTCGACCAAGCCTCGGACCTCGGCTTGCCGCAGGCGCGCGGCCTCTTCGGCTTTGGTATCGGGCGCTTCACGCGCGCTCTCCACCTGCTCCTGAATTTCGGCGAATTCCTTTTCGACATCCGCTCTGGCACGCTTGGCGCGGACGGGTGCCTTAACCGCTTTTGCCGGCATTGTTGCAGTCCTTTCCGAACCGATAGCTTACCGCACCGGCGAATCTTGCGCTGTTTGCTTGCGCCGCGCACGCGCCCAGTGCGTACCTACGACGAGCACGCCCACGATAACCACAGCCTGCACCAGGTAATGAACCGCGGTCGACGGGCGCCAGTGGCTCTCCACGAAAGGATCGCTCAGGATCATCTCCGCGCCGACTCGACCCAGGATGGCGACCCCCAAGTAGAGCAGCACGGGAAAGCGATCCATCAGTTTCGAGAGCAGGTTGCTCGAGAAAATCACGAAGGGAATGCTGAGTCCGAGACCGAAGACGATTAACGCCAAATTACCGTTTGAAGCGCCGGCGATGGCCAGAATATTGTCGACGGACATGGTGAGATCGGCGGCGGTGATGTACCAGATGGCTTTGACCAGCCGGCTTGCCGCGGGGGCGGAATCGGGCGGCTCGCTTACATCCACCAGCACCTTTAAAGCAATCCAGAGGACCAGGATGCCGCCCGCGAGTTTGAGAAAAGGCAGCGTGAGCAGACGGGCGGCCACGAAGGTCAGGCCAATGCGGAGCACCACCGCCAAGGCCGCGCCGCAGATGATGCCCCAGCGGCGCTGTTGTGGCGGCAGACCGCGCACGGCCAGGGCGATTACCAGGGCGTTGTCGCCGGCCAGCAGCAGATCGATAAGGATGATGGAGAGGCCGGCCAGCAGGAAGTGCGTAAGAGTCATGCTGGGGTGAGCCGGTTCGTGAGCCGCCGGTTACTGAGCAAAAGCGCGCGGCGGAAGTAATCTTGCGCCACTCGCACGTCTCGGAGGATCTGGGTCTTCAATGCTTCGGGGCTGTCGAATTTGCGCTCGTCGCGAACCCGGCAGAGAAACTCGACGCGGATCCGGTTGGGTGGCGGGTCTTCGAGAGGATCGAGCAGGAAAGTTTCAATAGAAAGCTCGCTGGTTCCGCCGAAGGTAGGGCGGTAGCCGACGTTGGTGATGGAATTCCACTGGCGCGGGCTGGCGAGATCGGTGGCCAGATCGCGGGTGCGGGTGAGATATACGCCACGCGCGGGGATGACCTCGGCGGCGGTCTCCAGGTTCAGCGTGGGAACCGTCTGTTTGCTGCCGATGCCGTGGCCGCGTACTACGTTGCCATCGAGCGCGTAGGGACGCCGGAGGAAGCGCGCCGCCAGCGCCACCTGTCCGCACTCCACTGCGTCGCGGATGATGCTGCTGCTGACGGTCCGGCCCCGGCACTGCGCTGTGGGGATTACTTCGGTGGTGAATCCTAGTTCACGTCCGAGTTGCTGGAGCGAGCGTACGTCGCCGGCCTGGTGGCGGCCGAAGCGAAAATTTTCGCCCACCAGCACGGCACGCGCTCCCAGCGCTCCGGCGACAATCTGGCGGGCAAAATCTTCCGGCGAGAGTGCGGCGATTTCCCGGGTGAACGGCAGAATGAGCACCTGCTGGATGCCCGCTTCGGCCATCAGTTCGGCGCGGCGTTCGGGAGTCGTCAAAAGGCGCGGAGTCCGGTCCGGCGCCACGACGCGGGTGGGATGCGGATCAAACGTAAGAGCGGAGGGTTTCCAGCGGTGTTCGGCGCCTAGGGCGACCGCGCGCTCGAAGATGCGGCGATGTCCCAGGTGTACGCCATCAAAGTTACCGATAGTCAGTGCGCTCGGGGGGAATTCGCCGTGCGCCTCGGCCAGGCTGCGAAAAATTCTCATTCCGGTCCGGAGCCTTCCACCAGAAGTTCCAGCCCATCGAAGGCCAGGCGGATATTGGGAGGCAGGAGACTTTCGGTCCTCTCGTGGCCAAGATCGTGCGAGATGTGCGTCAAAAACGCGCGGCGCGGCGCCAGTTTCTCGACGGTTTTCACCGAGCGATCGACAGTGGAGTGCGTGGGATGCGGCTTGTGGCGCAAAGCATCGAGAAACAAGACATCGAGGCCATATAACTGTTCCATGGAAGCTTCGGGGATTTCGCTATGGTCCGTCAGATAGGCGGCGTTGCCGAACCGGTAGCCGTAAATGGGTGCGCTGCCGTGAAGCACGCGGATGGGCACGAAATCCATGCCGAACAGCTCGAAGTGGGCGCCATTGATGACGTGCGTGGCCAGTTGCGGAACGTTGGATTCCTTTACGGAATCGTCGAAGATATACAGAAAGACGCGGCGAATCGCGGCCATGGTGTCTTCGGAGGCGTAGATGGGGATCTGGCCTTTTTGGCGGAAATTGTAGGGGCGGACGTCGTCAAGGCCCATAATGTGGTCGGCATGGGAGTGGGTGTAAACGACGGCATCGAGGTGATCGAGATTGGTGCGCAGGGCCTGCGCGCGGAAATCCGGGGTAGTATCGATGATGATGTTGTGACCTGCGTAGCTTACCAAGATGGAGGGGCGGAGGCGCTTATCGCGCGAGTCTGAGGAGCAGCAGACGGCGCAGTGGCAGCCGACCGTCGGCACACCCACGCTGGTGCCGGAGCCCAGCACCGTGATTTTGAATGCCGGCGCCGCCATTCACGACTTCTGCGCGGAGGCTTCGCCTGCGCCGGACCGGGCAGCCTGGGCGGTTTCCTCGGAAATTTGCACGAAGCGGAAGCGCAGTTCGGTGAGAGAGTTCTCAAGCAGGCGCTGCTCTTCGAGCGACAGATTCCCTTTGGTCTTTTCGAGCAGAACGCCCATGAGATCGATTGTGTGCCGCGCCAGCGGTAGCTCCGGGTTGGGTTTTTCCTCTCCAAGCTGCATCAGCCCGAGCTGCATTTCAGCCTGAGCGCGGAGTGAAATCACCAGGAACTCAAAACTGGGGGGAGGGAGCGGGATCGCGAAATCTTCGTCCTGCTGTTCCGGGCGTTGGTCATCGCTCATCGCCTTCATTTTACAACGCGCCGTTTTGGGGACATCCATTCACATCCGTTCGCCGCGCCCGCACGTAGCTGTTTTTGGGGGCTATAATCCTGAGAGCTGTTTGGGTGGCGCAATTCATGTTTCCTCTGATACTGGCGGTTCTGGCCGCGACGGAAGGCGATCTGCTGGCACGCCTGCAGCGGCGCGAACCGGAAGCCCTGGCTGAGTTGTACGATCGCTATGGCGCCATGGTATATCGTCTGATTCTGCGAATCGTAAGAGACCAGGGGATCGCCGAAGATCTGGTGCAGGAGACTTTCTTGCGGGCGTGGAACCGGGTCGGCGGATTCGACGCGGGGCGCGGCGCCGTTGGTCCCTGGCTGCTCGCGGTGGCGCGCAACCGCGCTATTGATTATCTTCGATATCAGGGGCGGCGAAGCGAATCCAGTCTCGATTTCAATGAAACCGAGCACCCGGCCCTATTCGCCGATATGCGCAGCGATCCGCTGAATTTCGACCAGGCCCGGCACGTGAAGCGTGCGCTCGAGCAACTCAACCCGCAGCAGCGGGAAGCGATCGAGCTGGCGTATTTCGAGGGCATGTCGCAAACCGAAATCGCGCGGCGAATGGACCAACCACTAGGCACCGTGAAAACCTGGATGCGGCGCGCGTTGCAGCAGATGCGGGAGGCGTTGGGAGGCGCAATGACAGCATGACCTGCGAGGAATTGCGCCCGGATTATCTGGCATACGCGCTGGGCTCGCTCGAAGATCCGGAACGCAGCGAAGTGCGCGCGCACCTGGAACGCGGCTGCCAGGATTGCCAGGCAGGCGTGCGCGACGCGCGGGAGTGGGTCTTCGCCGTGGGTGCTTCCGTGGAGGGACCAGCGCCGCCGCGGAGCTTGCGCAGCCGCGTTCTGACCGCCGTTGCTCCGGCGCAGCAGAAGCGCTGGAATTGGTGGCCCGCATGGATTGGCGTGGCGGCAACGGCCTTGGTCGCAGTTGGCGTCGTGGCTTATCAGGAGAGGGGCTTCCGCACCGATCAGGCCGCGATGCAAGCGGAAATCCAGCGCAATGTAACCGAATCCACCGCGCTGCGCCAGGCTTTTGAATTGATCCAGGCGCCGGAAACCCGGGAAGTGACTTTCGGCCAGGGCCAACCTGCCCCGCCCCGCGGACGTGTCTTCGTGAATCCCTCCGGCGTGCTGCTGGTGGCTTCGCGGCTGCCGGCGCCCCCCGCAGGCAAGACTTACGAAATGTGGCTCATTCGCGGTGGCAAGCCCGCCCCCGCCGGCTTGTTTGCATCGGACGCGCAGGGCGATGCCGTGCACTTATACCGCCCCGCTTCCCCCGCGGCGGCGGGGGACGTTGTGGCGGTAACGCTTGAAGTGGCCGGGGGCGTGAACGCGCCTACGTCCATGCCTGTTATTGCTGCGGCGCTTTAACGCCCGGCGGAGGCCTAGTTCGCTGCCATCTGGGCGCGTTCAGCGACTCTACTTTCAAAATGCATTGCAGGCCGAAGCTGATTCTGAAAAACGCAGTTACTGCGCTTTAGAATCTACAGCACTAATATCCACTACATGCCAAATATCCGCGCTCACCTCATGCACTTTGAAATCGAGTTCAGGAGAGAAGTAACAATCAGCACTCGACCGAATGATGACCGTGCGATCATCAATTCGCCTATCAACTTCGAGGCACATTCCGGTGCCCCCGAAATTCAAATAACCGGCAATATCAACGGCTAGCCCATTCATTTGTACCTTGATCTGCCCTCGTCTGTCTTGGCGGTACCCTACCTTCTCCCCTGCGGCGTTGGCTAAGTCCTCGATGTAAGCTCTGACCGCCAGCCAAGCCGAATGCACTATCCGATCAAGCCTTCCATTACATCGTGCACGGATAAGCGCACCACCTGAGGCATCGGTGCGAACGGTCCAGATCGCGCCAAGGTCCCTGCAATTGCCGTTGGAGAAACTCTGCTTGACAGGCTTCTGGTATCCGAGCGAAACCAATCCCTTCTTCGTTGCGAGCTGGATTTCGCCAACACTGTGTCCCGATGGACCGCTATGGTCTGCGTAGACGACACCGGTTAGCTCTTCAGCAACCAGCAATGCAGCGCTAAAGAAAAGATACGCAGGTATCAGAATCGATTTCTTCGGCAAAGTCTTAGAATATGTCATCTCGCTTAAACACGTAGTGATTCCTTGCTATAGGAACCAATTGGCGGGAAACGCCGCTAACGAATGCGGGCCGCGCGACTGTCGCTTCGGCTGTCGCTCCTTTCATCGGGATCTCAGCATTTCGTGGCCGCCTCCAGCGCTAGAATGGTGGTCGAGATGGATCTTTTCCCCCCACAACCTGTCAAAGATCCGCCGAACCTGATCCGAACAGGCGTGTTCTCGCTGGATCGGCTGCTCAGCCATATCGACCCAGGAACACAGGAGGAATGCGAGGAGTTCGTACGCCGGATTTATGAGCAGCGCCACGTTGACCTCTCCTCCGAGCGTAATGGCGAGACTGGTCGTTGACACGGATGTTGCCAGCTTCATTTTCAAATGGCATCCCGAACTCGCGGCACGCTACGTTGATACTCTGCGCGGTTCAGAGTTGATTCTTTCATTCATGACCGTAGCGGAGATGCGCCAAGGCGCTCTGGATGCGAACTGGGGGCCCCGTAAGTGCGCCGTCTTGGAAGCCTATTTGGCCGACTTCTCAATCCTTCATTCGGACGGCCTGCTGTGCTCCACGTGGGCCGCCGTTCGCAACGAAAGCTCTAAAAAGGGGCGCGCCATCGGTTCAGCCGATGCATGGATAGCAGCAACGGCGTTGGTGCTCTCTGCGCCTCTGGTTACGAACAATCCCAAGGATTTCCGCCACCTCGATAATCTCCAGCTTGTTTCCGCCTCTGCCGAGTGAGCCGTTCGGATAACATCAATTGCCGTCCACCACCCCGGGCTCGTCCGCCTGCCCCTCGATAGCGCTTCCGCCCGTAGCTTCAGCGGCCCTTCATCGAAAAATCTTCATCCCCTAAATCCGATTTCCCGCGGCCCGCGTAATACCTCCTGAAAATCCACTCCGCAACGGGAGAAAAGGTAAATGACACTTCGAAAATTGATTCGGCAGGCAGTGCTTTCGTTCGCGCTGGCCAGCATCATGTACACCCCTGAACTTTTCGGCGCGAGCCATCGCGAAGCGCCGATCACCGCTCTGGATCAGAAGGCCGATATTACGGACTGGTATGCCTTTGTCAGTCCGGAGCATCCGGACCGCGTGGTACTGATCCTCAACGTCGATCCATTTCTGGAGCCCTCGAACGGGCCGAACTATTTTCCGTTCGATCCGGGGATCCTGTACGAAATGAAGATCGACAACAATCGTGACGCCATTTCGGACATCACGTTCCAGATCCGTTTCAAAACCCAAATCACCAATCCTGGAGTATTCACGGGCTATGTCGGCGGCCTGCTCGGGATCCCCCCTATCACTTCGCTAACCGGCCAGGGGTCGCAGGGATTGAATCTGCTGCAGACCTACGAAGTGACCATGGTTACCCGGACGCTGCGCGAGGAACTGAATAATGGCCAAACCTTGTATGCGGTTCCTACTAACGTGGGCCCGCGCACTATGCCGAACTACACCGCGCTGCGGCAGCAGGGCATCTACACGCTGTCGCACGGGATTCGCGTGTTTGCGGGGACGGTGGCCGATCCGTTCTTCATCGATCTCGGCGCCACTTTCGATACATTGAACTACCGGCAATCGGCCGGCGGCGGCGTGCTCAGCGCGGCCGTAGACTCCGACGACACCCACAACTATGCGCCCAACGCGCTGGCCGGATTCAACGTCAACTCCATCGCGCTGGAAGTGCCGATTACGATGCTAACGGCCGACGGCCAGACCCATCCCGCGAGCGACAAACGGGCGGTAATCGGCACGTGGGGCACAACATCGCGGCGGAGGCTGAACGTGCTGCGAGGCGAAGGGTTCGAGAACGGCTGGGCGCAAGTGCAGCGGCTCGGCAACCCACTAATCAATGAAGCGATTATCGGGACCGGCTCAAAAGACCGGTTTAGCGTGGACTATCCCTACAACGACGCACAGTTCGCGAATTTCTTTCTAAATCCGCTGCTGGCGCAGGCATTTGCAGCGGCCGGCATCCCGGTAGCGCCCGCGCCGCGCACGGATCTGCTGCCCCTGGTGCAGTACATGGCGCCAATTTGCCCCGGCTGCGGCCCAAATGATGCGGGCCGATCGCCGATATGCTGCGCCTCAATACCGGAATCACGCCCACGCTGTTCCAGACGCAGAAGCGGCTAGGGTTCCTGGCGGGGGACACCTTAGGGTATCCGAACGGCCGGCGTCCCATAGACGACGTCCTCGATATTTCTGCCCGGGTGGTAGCCGGAATTCTGGTGGACTCCACGAAGTACGGCACGCGCATCGGGGACGGTGTAAACACCGGCAGCGCGCTGCTCCCAACCGCCTTCCCCTTCGTCGCTCCGGCGTACGACGGCAGGGATTCGGCGCATGCCGGTCCCGGCCAGCCTGGTTGCCCCAATCAGCCTGACGGAATTTGTCCGGTGAACTAAACCAAACGAGGCCGCGGCCTCACTTAAGGCCGCGGAATTCAAGCGAAAGGAATACTCATCATGAAAAAACGAATTCTTGCTCTTCTGTTTTCGCTGGCTCCGGCATTTGCCACCACACCTGCGGAGACCTCCATCACCAAGGCGCAGAACGAAATCGCCAAAAAACCGGACTACTTCGCCGGCTACAACACTCTTGCTATGGCCTATGCGCGGCGCGCGCGCGAAACTTCCGACGTGCAGTTCTATGCCAAAGCCGAAGAGACACTCGCCCATTCGTTCGCGCTGTCGCCGAACAATTACGAAGGGCGGAAGGTCGAGACCTGGCTCCTGCTTGGCCGGCACGAATTCGCCAAAGCGCGCGGAGTTGCGATCGAGCTGAATCGCCAGACGCCTGACGATGTGACTGTCTATGGCTACCTGGCCGATGCCAATGCCGAACTGGGCAACTATCGAGAAGCCGTGGATGCGGTGCAGTGGATGCTCAAT
This sequence comes from Bryobacteraceae bacterium, assembly GCA_036557125.1. Classification (GTDB taxonomy): domain Bacteria; phylum Acidobacteriota; class Terriglobia; order Bryobacterales; family Bryobacteraceae; genus PSRJ01. The sequence goes on from DATBID010000212.1 coordinate 15,677, forward strand.
CTACGCCCCGGCAATGTTCCCGGACTGACGCGCGCCGCCTATTTGCGCGAGCTGCACGGAGACATCGAAGGCGCCATCGAACTGATGCAGCAGGCATACGACTCCACTCCCTACCAGGAAATGGAGGACCGCGCCTGGCTGCTCACGCAGATTGCCCATCTCCAGCTTGCGGCGGGCCGCATTCCAGAAGCCGAAAAATATGCCACGGGCGCGCTCGGTGTGTTCGCCGATTACCACTACGCGCTGGGAACGTTGGGCCAGGTGCGCATGGCGCAGAAGCGATACGACGACGCAGTCACGCTGTTTGAAAAGCGCTACGCCGCCGCGCCGCATGCCGAAAACCTGTTCGCGCTAGGAGAAGCGTTGGAACACGCCGGCCGCCACGATGAAGCTGCGCGCGCCTTCGCCGATTTCGAAAAAAAGGCGCTGAAGGAATCGGAACTGGCCGACAACGCCAATCATGAGCTGGTCGCCTACTATCTCGATTACGCGCACCAGCCGGAAAAAGGCCTGCGCATCGCCAAAGAGGAATTGGCGCGGCGGCACGATGCTTTCACCATCGATGCTTACGCCTGGTCCCTGGCGGCGAAAGGCGATTATGCGCGCGCCAATGAGGAGATGCGGGAAGCGCTGGCTTTCGGTTTGAAAGACGCCAAAGTCCTCGAACACGCGCGCA
>DATBID010000213.1:0-4766 GCA_036557125.1 Bryobacteraceae bacterium
CGGTGTATGCTATCATAAGCCTTTCGATCACGATGGAGTGTTTATGACCGCAGAGAAAGTCAATGTCACCGTCCGGCTGGACCAGGACACCGTTGCATTCCTCGATAAGCTGGCGCAAGTCGAGGACCGCGACCGCAGCTACATGATAAAGCAAGCCGTCTCCAACTTCGTTCAGCTTCACCGCTGGCAGGTTGCGGAGATCGAAAAAGCGGTCAAGGAAGCCGATGCCGGCCTGTTCCTCTCCGACGAAGAATCGGCCGCGTTCATGGAAGAGCTGGGCCGGTGAAGTTGCGCTGGCTCCGAACCGCGTCGGCCTCGCTACGGCTGCACATCTCCTTCATCGCATCCGAAAACCCGCGCGCTGCCGCGGCGGTGCGGCACCGGATCAGGGCCGCAGTGCGCCGCCTAACCGAGTTTTCTGAGTCGGGCCGCACGGGTCAGGTGGCCGGTACGCGCGAGCTGGTGGTTCCAGGCCTGCCCTACGTTGTGGTTTACCGGGTTGGCGGGGATTACCTTGAAATCCTGCGGGTTTTTCACACTTCGACGAGTTGGATGAACGAGAAAAACATGCAGTAATGGCGCCTTTGCGCCGTTGAGTACAAAAATAGCGGAGAAAGTGACAGTGGCATTATCGGTTGCGCTTCTCTGTCGCTTGTTGTAATCTGTCTAGTTTTTTCTGATCTATATCGCGTTGCCAGTCTTCAGGATGCACAATGTCCTCCACAGACGCCCCCAGCGCATCCGCAAGCCGCTTGATATTGCCGAGAAAGGCTGGTCGTCCCTTGCGCCAAGCCCTGAGCGTAGTTATGTGGACATCCGCTTTATCAGCAATAGCTTCTTAGGACGTGGTACGCAGCCGATTGACGGCCCGATCATTTATTCGATACGCCCGTTCAGAAGGTTCCACTATCTAACTCGCTCGGCTCGAAAAACAGCCAAGAATCACCGCAAAAACACCCTTCCGCGCGCTGGAAACGCTCCATATGGAACAGGTAGACTTTCCACAATGGGTGCTGCAATTGCTCCGAGGCGATTTTACCCCGGTGGGCAGCCCCCTGCAAGTTACCTCTGGAGTCCATCCATGAAGTTCGAGCGCGTACCTAAAGAAAAATTCACTCTGCGCCCGCAGACTCGGCATCATTCGCCGGCAGATCACCGTAGGCTGGCTGATACCTCCGATCGCCTTTTTTCGGTAAATGCGCAGGAATACCTCGAATGCCTGAGATGGCGAGAACCGCAGCTCGAAGCCTTGCTGCGTCAAGCTGGTTTTTCTGCGCAGGTGGCAGTGGACGCCGTTCAGAACGCCCTTTTCGTCGCATATCAGGTCATCGCAGCGCGGAAAGTGGAACAGCTTGGCGAGCGCCGCTGGCCGTGGCTGATCCGCGTTGCTCTCAACAAGGGGCGGGACATTCACCGCACTCGCTGGCATGGGTGGATTCCGCTCGTAGAGCATGCCTGTGCCATCCACCCTTTCGCAGAAAAAGAGCGCCCCGCTCACCTCGCTGCTGTTGATGCAGCCTTCGACCGTCTGCCGCCTGATCTCAAGGAGTTGGTCGCCTTCTGTTACATGGAAGATCACTCTTACTCCGAAGCGGTGGAACGGTTCAAGATCAGCCTCGGTGTCGTCAGCCGGCGGCTACAGAATGCTAGTGATATTATGCGATCTGAATTATGTTCTTTTCTGGAATGCAGTGCGCGCGCCGCTGCGTCTAGTTAGGTAGAGGCACCTACATTCCCGCCTCTGTCGCCCGCCCGGAAATTACAGCCGTTCACCTGACGCTTACTACGTTCGTGCCGCCCGCACACGCTGCGGCCCGTAGCTGCTGCGCCCAGAGGAATCCGGGTTTGTCCGTATCGACTGTGACAAGCTGCCTGGAAGGAGCTGCACCATGAGTGAGACCCACCGGCGACGCCTCGAAGAAGCCCGCGCCTACGCCTGCTTCGCCGTGCAGGACGCCGAGGAGCAATTCCGCCTGCCGCTCGCCGACCTGTACGAGCACTGCCACCTGTTCATCGGCCAGCACCTGGGCGCGCGGCAGAGCTTGCCCCACTTGCGATTCGGTCGAACCGCCGCCCGCTCGCTCAGTCACCTCGCGGAGCACACCGGCCACGGCGCCCGCTGGGACATTACCTTCAACGAGGGCCTGGCGGTGGACGTTGACCCGCGGCTGGTCATCAACCCGCTGCCGGCGCCGGGCTGCCGCCGGTTCCTCCACCACCTGCTGGAGCGCCACCTGGTCCAGCAGTGCGTCTGGGAGGTCGTGGGCAGCTCGGAGTCGGGTTACGGCGGATTCGGGCCGCACTTCTGCGACATGGCGAACCGCATCAGTCTGGCGCGAGGGCGCGACCAGGTCATCCCCCGCCGCCGCGGGCCGGAGGACGCCGACGCTCTTCTCGCTAAATCCTGGCCGCACGGCCCGGAGCTGGCGGCCGAACCCGACTGCTACGCCGAAGACATGTCCCAGACCGCCATCGCCCTGGCCGTCGGGTCCTCCGCCCGCCAAGCAGCTCCGCGCGCTGCCGCCCCGACGCTGGGGGTTTGGCAGTGGGTGCTGTACCTGCTCGCCGCCGGGCGCACCAAAGACCTTCGGCGCATGTCGGCGGCCCAGGTGGACCGTATGCACGCCCAGCAGAACAAGCGCTTCCCCGTCCTCGCCCGCTTCGAGACCGGCCGGGAGGAGGAAGACGGAACGCCCATCGCCCAGTTGCCGGAGTTCAACCCCGCGTGGCTGTCCTGGCAGGGCGGCATCGTCCGCAGCGTTCTCCACGGCATCCACGACTTCCGGGCCTACCTGGAGCTGCCCATTCTCGCCGACGCGCTGGAGGAGGCCGGCTGCACGGACTGCATCATCCTGCGCCACCTGCGGGCGAGGACCAAGGGGCATGACGCGAGGTGCTGGGTGGTCAACGGCCTGCTCGGCTGCGAGTCGGCCGATCAGGGAATAAGTCGGTTTACCAATCCTTCTATGGAGGTGATTCCATGAAAGTCCATTACGAGCGCGTACCCAAAGAAAAATTCAAGCTTCGCCCTCAGACACGCAACCATCCGCCGGAGTATCGGCGGCGGCTGGGTGAAAGTCTCTTGCAATGCCAGCTACAGCCCGTGGGTGTCCTCAAGGATTTCACGGTCATCTTCGGCAATGGCCGCGTTCTGGCCGCCTTGGAAGAGCCGCGGATCACGCATCTCGATGCGGTCATTCTGGATGAAGAAATCTCTGAACGTGAGTTCCTGCGCCGCCAGGCCGTGGAAAACTTCGTCCGCAACGACCTGTCGAACGCGGAGAAGTGCAAAATTTGCGTCGAATATGCCAAAAGCGAGCCATCTCTGACCCTGAAGCAGATCGCCGCTGACCTGAGCGTGGACCCGTCCCTGGTGACGCGCTGGATGGCTTGGGAAAAGATCATCGACCCGGTGCGGCAAGCCCTGGCCGCCGGCAAGCTGACGCTGACCGGCATGTACGCCATTTCTCAGTTGCCTGCCGTGGAGCAGGAGGCCGCTCTTGCTGTCGCCCTGAACGCTCCCAATGCCGCGGCGGTTACGCGGGCGGTAAGGAAGCAACGCAATGGCAACGGGCAGACTGCAGTGCGGATGCCCAAGATCAAGATCCCGCTCGCCAATGATGCGGCCACAGGGCTGGTCGCGGTGTCCGGCGAAAGCATCGATCTCGACGATGCCGAATCGCTGCTCAAGGAAGCGCTGAAGGCCGTGCGCGCGGCGAAGGATAAGAGCCTCGATTGCAAGACGGCGCAGGCTGTCTGGAGAGATGTGGCTAATGCGGGTTGATATATGAATGAGTTCGAGGTGACCATCGAAGAAGTCGAGCCGATTTGGCCGCTATGGGTGTCCGCGGGCGAGTATGAGGCAAGCAAAAAGGGGAGCACCACAATGGACGCAGTATTCAAGGCATTCGACGACAATCCGATGATCCCGGCCGGGCTTTTCCTCCTGCTGGTCGTCATGGCCGTTATGAGGCGCAGGCAAAAAAAGCAGAATCTCAGGATACCGGCTATGCATCGGGAAACCTCAGTCACAATCCGCCGGCCCAGGTCGCCACGGTGCGTCATAATGCGCCGCCAAAAGCCAATCCTGGCGCCAAAACTGGTGATTTGCTCTCCCAAGAGCTTTTCCGATGGTCGCCACGCGACCCGTTTACCATCCGCGACCTTGTGCGTTCCGTGGCTATATTTGGAGCTACAGGATCGGGCAAGTCATCCGGAAGCGGTTACCAAATTGCCAAGGCTCTCGTTAGCAATACTGGCAGGCGTCACCGCAATGAGTGGGGCGATTACGGAGGGCAGATAGGGGGATTGATATTGGCATCCAAACCGGAGGACCGGGACTTCTGGCAGGCGATTTTCCGTAAAGCCGGACGCCTTAATGACCTGGTGATCTTTAACCCGCAATCACAGTGGCGGTTCAATTTCATCGACTACGTGCAGCAATGCGGCGGCGACACCCGCGACATCACCAAGGCCATCATGGTGATCGGGGAGACCTTGGAGCGGGGTGACAATCCTAATCAGGAAAAGTTCTGGGGCGAGCAAAACCGGAGAATGATACATAATGCTGTGGAAGTTATTCGTCTGGCAAAGGGACAAGTTACGGCTCCTGACCTGCAACGCTTGTAACTGTTAAGCATTCCCTCTTCCCCGTTTCTGCGTTTTCGCGCAAACTACGTGGGCCATGGGCGACGCACGCGACCAACGAATTGCCGAACTCGAAGCCGAGAACGCCGAGCTGCGCCGGCGGATCGCGCAACTGGAGC
>DATBID010000214.1:0-5453 GCA_036557125.1 Bryobacteraceae bacterium
TAGCGGAATCCGGGGAAAGTGGAGAGCTGGCGAGAGCACCAGTCCAGGCCGCGGTCGAGATCGGCCACCTGGCGGTTCCACCAGGGACCGCGATGGCCGCTCGCGTAGTATTCGCGGCAGATTTCCAGGTGCTTGCGGAAGCCTGCGGTTAAGCGCGCCGAATAATGCGACGCAAGCTGCTGTACATCTTCCCCTTCCGAAGCTGCGCGAATTACCGCTGCGGCGAGGATCGCCTCGCGGGTGGCATTTCCGGCCCCTTCTCCGCACAACGGGTCGAAGCCGAGAGCGGCGCTACCGCACGCCAGCCAGTCTGCTCCGGCAAGTGGCTCGATGGCTCGGGGATGGGAGGGAAATTGTCGAGACGGAAATTGTCCGGCGGCCAGGTCTGCTTCGGCGATCTGCGAGGCCACGAGGCGGCTATCCGCCAGCATGTTTTCCGGACCGCCGCCTACGCAGAGAAGCCAGCCGGTTTCCGGTCCCGTAGGGAGCAGGAACAGCCAGCCTTCTTCCTGCGATTCGATCCAGCAGGCATCCGATGATGCTTCGGTTTTCAACCTGACGGGCGCGGCCGCAGCCACACGGCAGCCGAAATCGTGTTCCTCGCGCGGAGAACCCGAAAGCGAGTGGCCTGCGAAGATCCTCCAATCTACTTCCCCTTCAGCCGGCGGAGAATCTTCGTGAATGCTATCGAGGAGCTCCGCTTCGGAAACCACCACAGCCGAATGCGGCACGAACACGGGTGTGGCGGATTCGCCCCATAACACAGCTCGCCTGCGGATCTGATGATGCCCGCTGAAGAGATCATTTCGCCCTACGACATCCGCCAGCAGCTTCTGGGTGGTGTCGCGCAGCATGATGACGGGCAGATTTGGCCGTTCCACCGTTTCGCCGACAATTCGAAATCCTTGGCGGCTGAGCAGCCGGCGGCAGCACGCAGCCGCGATGCCGCCGCCATGTATCGAAATGTTTTTCACTTTCCGAGCTTGGATGCGTCGCCACCGCATTCGCTGAAGCCTGTGCGGAAAGCCGGCAGGCGCAGGTCCCACGAAGATTGCGCGGGACCTGGATACTTCGCTAAGGCTTCGATGGTTGACTCGGCGTCGCTCGCTTCCAGGTTCACTCGCGCCAGCACGCAGCCGGCCCACGCGTCCGCGCGCAGTTCCGGTTGCCAGGCTGTTTTGATCCACGCGGCGCCCAGCGTATCGTCCAATGCGTGTCCCAATTCGTGAGCCATCAAAGCCATCACGCCGCCATCGCCGAAAGCTTCGTAGGCCGCCGCTAGAAATTGCGGCGCATAGACCAGCTTGGCCTGGCCTGCATTCGCAATCAACATCACATTGGCTGCCGAGGCGTTGCGAAACAGAGCAATCGTGGGGCAGCTATCCTTGCAGATCGATTTGACGGCCGCGTTCACCCGCCCGGCCAATTCCAGAGCGTCCGGAGTTGGGCGCTGATCCTCCGCGGGCTTGTAGGCGGAGGAGCCGGTCCCCAATGCGCAAACCACCTGCGCGGCGGCGCCGGCTGCCGACGGAAATAGGGCCGCAAACAGAATGACGCGCCGTAGCATCCCCCTTATTGAAGCACGACCGCCACTGCGTTCGACTGCATTCCGTCTGATGTAAGCACCACCTGCACCGTTCCGCTGCCGGCAAGCGAGGGCGGTATGGGCCCGATATTCACCTGGTCGATGCCTTCATAGAGCGGAGATGGAACGCCCACTGCCGGAACGGATATTCCGTTGATGGTCGCCTGGAGATTGGTTGCGGAACGCACGCCATTGGCCGCCAAAGCCAGATAGGTATTGCCTTGGCCGACTGCGACGGGATCGCCTGCGTGCGCCGAGGCATTGTAGAGCCCGCCGGCAATCGCCGCCCCCTGCTGTGCCCAGCCCCATCCCCACCCCACATTCGCGTTCGCCGGATTCGGTCCCGGCAGGATCGCGAAAAAGGCCGGTGAAACCGTATTGACCCAGAGCGGCCCCGAGGCGATCACGTTGCTGGCGGCGTCTTGGGCCGTGACGGTGTAAAAGCCCGGCGCCAAGTTACTGGGAACCACAAAATTAATCTGGGCTGGGTCAATGCCGTAAAGCGGCGCCAGGATGCCGTTGATCGACACACTGATTCCGCTCAACTGTAGCGGCATCGTGAGCGAGCCGTTCGAAACCACATTGTGCGTTGGTGCGATGTTCTGGCCTTTAATCGTCGCAATCGAATTCGGCGCGGCCGGCAATCCCGGCGTATAACTTCCGCCTGGCACGGCGGCGGTACTCCAATATGTGTCGAGGCCAGAGCCGGTGGACTGGAGTAGCGCTGTGTCATTGGATGTTGGTTGGCCCGCAACGTAGGTGTCCAGGAAGGCTTCGGCCCAGTTCACAATGAGCGCGGCATTGGGCACATTGGCCAGGCATGCCTGGACAGTGGTGGGATTCGAAGAGCTGAGGCCGCAAATCGTGTTGACCCATGCAAAGTGGCCTAAACAAAAGCCGACGGCGGACTGATCCAGCTCGACAAAATACTTCGAACCGCCCGGGGGAAACTGCGATTGCTGAAAGGCGCCCGGCTGATTGCTGCCCGGCACCGGCCCCTTAATCCACGGAGTGATGGCGCAATCCGCGGTGCCGCCTTCATACATCATGGGCACAGTTGGATTGGCGACGGCGTGGCTCTCCTGGAAGGCTTGCATATATGGGGAAAACATGAGAGCCGCTTTAAACGAATAGTTTGTCGGCAGCCACTGGGGCCAGCCGCCGACCTTCGCGAAAGCAGTGTAGCCACCGAAGGAGTGCCCCGAAATCCCCATGCGGCTGGGATCGACTTGGGCGCTATACGTCCAGGCAGTGGTCATGTAGTTAACGACATTATCGATATCAAAGTTGCGATAATTGCTATACGTTATCCAGTAACTTTGCGGCTGCTGTTCGAAAAAACTTTCAAAGTTGAAATATTTGTTAGGGTCGGAGGACGCATTGGAATCGATCTGGCAGCCGCGGTCTTCGTGATCCGGCGCTGCGACCACGTAGCCCTGGCGCGCCAGTTCCTCTGTGTAAAAGACGATCTGAGTCCCGCAGCCAGAATAGCCGGGAGAAAAGACAATCAGCGGGAATTTTGTGGACGGGTTTCCACAATTGGCGATGGGGGCGTTCGAAGCAACCATCCCGGAGATGATGCTCCAGTACTGGTATGGCTGGGGTGTAGCGGCGGTTGGATACCAGACCGCCACTTTCAGCGCGCCGGGATATTGCGATCCACCGGGAACTGTTGGAATGGTGAGCACTTGGTAGCCTGCGTTCAAAGTGCCGCAGCCGGCGGGTGGAGCGGCGCAGGCCGCCGCCGCAAACATCGCGCAACCGGCTAATACCGGAAATGCGCTATGGACTCTCATAACTCCCTCTCGATCGCCTACGTCAGTGCTGCACAATTAAGCAGGTAATTAGCCACACCGTCGTCAATCTGTGAACCTTTATACTCGCATTGTACGGCCATGTCCGCGCGCCTGCCTGGCCTTGACTTCGGCATGCCCCAGTGTCAACATTAACAACAATTTGGAAGGGATCTCGTGAAACTTTCCCGGTTCTTTCTTCTGGCGATGTGTGTCACTGCGACGCTCCGCCCGGCCGTCCTGCCACAGGTCGTGGAGGCCGCAAAAAATCTTGACAAAGCTGCACTGAGATCACTGATTGAGGCGAAAGTGGACGTGAACGCGCGCTCCGCGGACGGCACTTCGGCGCTGGACTGGGCGGTGCGCGCGGACGACGCCGAAGCCGTAACGCTGCTGCTGCGCGCCGGGGCCAAGCCCGATCTGGCGGATCGCTACGGAATCACGCCGATCTCTCTGGCCATCCAAAATGGCGATCAAAAGGTCATTCGCGCCTTGCTCGAAGCAGGCGCCAATGTGAACTTCGCCGGAGAAGGCGGCGAGACGCCACTGATGATGGCGGCGCGCACCGGCAACACGGAGACAATGAAAGCGCTTGTGGAGCGCGGGGCCGAAGTAAACGCGCGCGACCGGCAGACCGGACAGACGGCGCTGATGTGGGCGGTGCGTGGCGCGCATACGGCCGCGGTGGAGCTGCTGCTGGCACATGGAGCGGAGGTCAACGCGCAGACCGAAGTTGGACCGACGCCCTCGCGACGCGCGCCCAACGCGGGCGGCGGCTCGCATGGATTAGGAATCAATCGTGGCGGCACGCCTCCGCGCGGAACGCTCGATCCGGCTCCCGGCGGGTTCACGGGGTTGCACTACGCAGCGCGCGACGGGCACCTCGAAATCGCCAAGATGCTGGTCGAGGCCCACGCAGACGTGAACCTGGTGGAGGCCAACGGCATTCATCCTCTGCTGGCGGCGATCTCGAACGACCACGTGAATCTGGCGCAGTTCCTGTTGGATCATGGCAGCGATCCAAATTCGATGGACGTTTGGGGACGGACGCCGCTGTTCGAAGCAGTGGCGGTGCGCAACCTGGAAGTGAACAAGACCGAAGATAATGGCGTCGACCGGGAAGCGATGCTCGGGCTGATCCAGTCGCTGCTCGACCATGGCGCGAAGCCGAATGTGCGGACGCTCGAGCAGTTGCCCACGCGGCGCTGGATCATGTTTGTGAACGATATTTCGTGGGTGGATTTTTCGGGGCAGACGCCGTTTCTGCGGGCGGCGCTTTCCGGGGATGTTACCGTAATGCGGTTGCTGCTGAAGTATGGCGCGAACCCGAATATCTCAACCTACGAAGGCACGACCGCGCTGATGGCCGCGGCGGGAGTGAACTGGGCCGAGACGCAGACCTATACCGAATCCAAGGAGCATCTGCTCGAAGCCGTCAAGCTCTGCCTGGAATCGGGTGCGGATGTGAACGCCGGCAACTCAATGGGATTGACCGCGGCTCTGGGGGCGATCAATCGCGGCTCGAACGATATTCTGACGTACCTGGTGGAGCATGGCGCGCGGCTCGATGTGAAGGATAAAGAAGGGCGCACCGCGATGAACTGGGCGGAGGGGGTTTTTCTGGCGACGGTCCCGCCGGAGAGGAAGCCGGAGACGATTGCGCTGCTCGAAAAGTTGATGGCGGGGAAGGCACAGTGAGGAACCGCTCCCTGACGGTCGCGGCTCTGATCGGTGCGGCTCTGATAGGCGCAGGGGTGCTCTGGGCGCAGCAACCCACGCTGCTTGATCAATACTGCATCGGCTGTCACAACAGTAAACTCAAGACGGGCGGGCTCGCGCTGGATAAGCTTTCCCCGAATCAGGCTGCGGCTCATCCGGAGATTTGGGAAAAGGTGGTCCGCAAGCTGCGGGCCGGCATGATGCCGCCGAGCGGCATGCCGCGGCCGGACCGCGCCGCGCTGGATGCGTTCCGCCACAAGCTGGAAGCGGAACTCGACCGCGCTGCGGCGGCAAATCCGAACTCCGGCACCTTGGGGCTGCACAGGCTGAATCGCAGTGAATACGCCAATTCTATT
>DATBID010000215.1:0-3958 GCA_036557125.1 Bryobacteraceae bacterium
CGCCGCGTATGCGCAGGATGAATGGCGAATTTCCAAGAGTCTGACACTGAACTTCGGATTAAGATGGGAGGTGCAGCCTCCGTTTACAGAAAAGAACGGCAATATCGCCAATTTCAATCCCGCCACCGGAGGAATGGTCTACCCCGATATCGCCGCGAAAGTCCTGCCGCCGGCCGCGCAGGTGTTGTATCAACTCAACGCCTGCCCCGGTGTCTTGTCCACCCTGCCATGCTCGCCTGTGCAGACCGCGAGCCAGGCCCACTTGCCGCAAGGGTTGCGCGATACCTATTGGAGAGATTTCAACCCTCGCATCAGCGTTGCATGGCGGCCGTTTGGCGATGCCAGGACCGTGCTTCGCGCGGGCTTTGGCGTTTACACGGTCCCGCAGCTGGGAGGGGTGGCTTATCAGATGACCGGATTAGCCAGTACACCTTCCCTTTTCTATATAAATGCCATCGTAAACGGGAAGCCGCTGTTTCAACTTCCGTCGGTCGCCTACGGCAACGGCGGCCTTACCCCGGATATCGTGGGCACTTACGAATACTACGTGGCCCAGCAGATTCACTATCGAGATCCCGAGTCAACCCAATGGAATGTCACGCTCGAACGGCAGCTTGGGGAAAGTTGGAATGCGCGGGTCAGCTATATCGGCCAGAACTCATTCCGGCTCGGGATGGATACCGACCAGAATTCGATTCGCGCCAGTGCCAGGCCGTATGATCCGCTGAGCATCCCGTATCCGCAGGCGGGTCCCATTATTCAGCTGGGAAATTGGGGGTTTGCCAATTACCAGGATCTCGAGATTCAGGTCTCCCATCGAATGGCGTCGGGCTTTTATCTCCAAGGCACCTTCGATTGGGCAAAAGACTTGACCAACGCCGGCGGGGACGGCCCCACGGCATTCAATATCGAGCAAGGCAGCATAGGACCTCCTGGTGTTGGTCTCACTGGCATCAACGATCGTTTCAACCTGCGGCTGGACAGGGGGAATGACGCGGGCGTGCGGCGGAACCGGTTCCTGCTGACCAGCGTCTATCAATTACCATTTGGACGCGGCAAGAGGCTCCTGGGTAAATCCAATCGGGCCGTCGATGCGGTTTTGGGCGGATGGCAATTGAGCACGATCACACTTCTTCAGACCGGACCCTACCTAACGCCTTGGGACAGCGCCACTGACGACAGCCAGGCGAACCTCAACGAGGGTGGGCGGAATGCCATCGTGCGGCCTGACCGGATTGGCAACTGCGATCTTTCAAATCCCACTCCAGGCCACTGGTTCAACCTCGGGGCATTCGCGCCGACGCCCGCCGGTGCGGGGCGGCCCGGAAATGCGGGAGTCGGCATCTGCGAAGGTCCTGGAACGGTGGCGGTAGCAGGCGGGCTTGCGAAGACTTTTTCGATAACAGAAAAAGTCCGTTTGCGATTTGAAGCCACATTCTCGAACATTTTGAACCACCCGAATTTCGCGGCGCCGCCTACGGACGTGTCGGCCCCCGATACTTTTGGCGTGACCCAGAGTGTGCAATCGGCGGAGAATGGTGGAAACCGGGTCGGGCAGATGTCGCTCCGGCTCGACTTCTAAATCAGAGAGGGACCGATGACATTCACCAGACGTGACTTTCTCGGCACCGCCGGCATCGTCTCCGCCGGCAGCATGTGGAGCCTGCACGCGCAAGCTCCTGCGGCTGACTTAGTGCTCTTCAACGGCAAAATCATCACCGTCGACGATGCGTTTTCCATCCGCGAAGCCATCGCGGTCAAAGACGGCCGCATCCTGGCCGTCGGCGGGAACGAGTTGAGAAACCGCTATCCCGGAGCGCGCATGATCGACCTGCGCGGCCGTACCGTCATCCCCGGTTTCCATGACACCCATATCCACTTGGGCGGGCACTCGCGCCGCTACATCGACCTCAACGACACCACTTCGCTCGCCCAGCTCAAGCAGCAGGTCTCGGAAAAGGCGAAAGACCTGGGCCCAGGCGAATGGATCACCGGCAGCGGATGGGATGAGTATCACTTCAAGGAGCAGCGAAAGCCGCTGCGCGGGGACCTCGATGCGGCTGCGCCTGACAACCCGGTTGTGCTCACGCGGGCGGGCGGCCACAGCTCGGTCGGCAACAGCAAAGCGCTGCAACTGGCCGACATCAACAAGGCGACGCCCGATCCTCCGCGCGGGCTCATCGAACGCGCCGCCGACGGCCAGCCCAACGGCGTCATTCGCGAACGGTCCGATCTCTACACGCGTCTCGTACCCAGGGATAAACCGGCCGATGTTCGCGAGAGCCTGTTGCAGAACGTTCGCGACCAGTTGAAACTGGGCATCACCAGCGTGATTGAAGCAGGCTCATCTGTCGACCCCAACGTGGTTGGTTCGTATGCGGAGTGGGAACTGCTGTATCAGAAACACGGTAGCGAATTGCCGCGCGCGTCGGTTCAGGTCGGCTATCCGTCGCCGGCCGGGCAGGCCAAGGATGGTGCCGCGAAACTGAAGGAGTTCGGCAAGAAGACCGGCGACGGCAATGATCGGCTTCGCGTCGGTTCGATCGGTGAGATGGCGGCCGATGGTGGATTCACCGGGCCGACGGCCTGGTCGCTCGAGGACTATAAAGGCCAGCCCGGATTCCGTGGCCGCGCGTTCTTCACTCCCGAGCAGATCCACGCCAATATCGAGGAGGGGCACAAGCTCGGGTGGCAATTCGGAATTCACGCTATTGGCGATGCAGCCATTGCAATGACCGTGGATGCGCTTGACCAGGTACTGCAAAAATATCCTCGCAACGACCACCGCCATTACTTGTGCCACTTTACGGTTCTTCCGCCGGAGCGCACGATGCAAATCATGGCGAACGACACGATTCACATTGCCCAGCAACCCAACTTCACTTACAACCTGGAAGGCCGCTACGTCGAGACCCTGGAAGGCAACCGCCTCGCCACTAACAATTCCATTACGACCCCGGTCAAGAAGTATGGCTTGTTCATGGCTTTCGGCAGTGACAATCTGCCCATCGGTCCATTCGTGGGTCTCTATGCTGCTGTGACACGCAAAGGCGAAAGCGGGAAAGTGTACGGTCCCGGCGAAGCCGTCGGCATCAAGGAAGCTCTCACGATGTATACCCGGAATGGCGCGTTTCTGACCCGCGAAGAGAAGATCAAGGGGACGCTCGAGGCCGGCAAACTCGCCGATATGCTCGTGCTGCCGGAGGACCTGCTCACCATAGCGCCCGAGAAGATCCTGAACATGAAAGTCGATATGACGATCGTTGGCGGGAAGATTCTCTATGAGCGGTCCTGATGTGCCGCCGGGGCTGGCTCAGAACGTCATCGGCGTGTTGACCCAGATCAGAACCGCTTCTTCCTCCGAAGGATTGAACCAGCGGTGACCCAGGTTGCTCTCAAACCAGAAGCTGTCTCCGGCCTTCAGGCGGTGGCATTCGGTTTCACCCAGCCAGATTTCCAGGGTGCCCTTGAGCATGTATATGAATTCTTCCCCGGCGTGCGAATAGGCTCCGTCGCTTCCAGCGGATGGCGGAATCCGGAAAAGCATCGGTTCCAGCATTTTTGTGCCGACCGAAAGCAGCTCGATATCCACGCCCGATTCGGTTCGCAGCACCCGTCCTTCACCCGCGTGAACCAGCCGCTGGGATTTGTTCGGAAGGTCGAAGAACTCGAGAACCGTCGTGCCATATGCCGCTGCCAGGCGGTGAAGCGTGGCGACTGAAGCGTTGGCCTTGGACAATTCGATGGCGCTCAGAAAGCCGGAGGAAATCCCCGCCTGCTCGGCGGCCTCCACCACGCCGAGATTCAGGCTTTTGCGCATCTTTCTCAGTTTGGAGCCGATCACTCGCCGGCTCGCCGGATCGTCCGCGTCTGTTCTGCGCGTTGGCCCGCCCAGCTCTTTCCGGATGCTGGGGACGCTCAGCTTCTTCACGTCGCGCAGATATTTGATTCTCTTGAG
>DATBID010000216.1:0-4370 GCA_036557125.1 Bryobacteraceae bacterium
GATAGAATGCGTTGAGCCTCGGCGAAGCCGATCGCGATGCCATGAAGATGGGTGCAGCTGGCGTTCAACCATCCTGCGGTTTGCGCCGATTGACAAAGAGCGAAGGTGCCGATGCCGAGTACCCGTGACGCCTGGCCGGTGCTGCATCTCGCCGAATGGAAGGACACCTGCGCGACGCTGCAGCTGTGGACGCAGATCGTCGGCAAGATCCGGCTCGCGCAGACGCCGTGGCTCAATCATTCCTGGCACGTCGCGCTCTATGTCTCGGCGCGCGGGCTGACCACCTCGCCAATTCCGTTCGGCGCGCGCCCGCTTGAGATCGAGTTCGATTTCATCGATCACGTGCTGTGGCTGCGCACCGGCGACGGGGAATCGCGGCAGGTCGCGCTGCGGCCGCAGGCGGTTGCAGACTTCTACGCTAAGGTGATGGCGGCGCTCGATGCCCTCGGCATGCCGGTGCGGATCAACCAGACGCCGAACGAGATTCCTGACGGCATTCCCTTCAGCGAGGACCGCGTGCACGCCGCCTATGACCGCGACGCCGCCAATCGCTTCTGGCGTATCCTGGTGCAGGCGCACCGCGTGTTTTCGACATTCCGCACCGCCTTCCTCGGCAAGGTGAGCCCGGTGCACTTCTTCTGGGGCAGCTTCGATCTCGCGGTGACGCGGTTCTCCGGCCGGCGGGCGCCGCGCCATCCCGGCGGCGTGCCGGCGCTGCCCGACGCAGTCGCGCAGGAGGCCTATTCGCACGAGGTCTCGAGCGCGGGCTTCTGGCCGGGCGGCGGGCCGGTCGACGACGCCGCGTTTTACTCCTACGCCTATCCGGCGCCCGACGGTTTCGCGGAGGCCGCCGTGCGGCCGGCGGCAGCCTATTTCTCCAAGGAGCTCGGCGAATTCGTACTGCCGTACGAGGCGGTGCGCACCGCGCCCGATCCGGACGCCGCGCTGATGGACTTCCTGCAAAGCACCTATGCCGCTGCCGCCGACCTCGGCCACTGGGACCGCGCCGCGCTCGAATGCAAGATCGGGCGGCCGGGCGTGGTGCGACAGGTGTGACGGATATTCACAACCAGGAAGAACGATCGCTCTCACAGTCGGGCTCGAGTTGCGCCATATGCCTGTATGGCATATATGCCACATGCAGAGCGCGCCAAGCTTCGAATGGGATGAGGCCAAGGACCGGGCCAACCGCGCGAAGCACGGTGTGTCTTTCGCTCAGGCGCAAGAGGCGTTTTTCGATCCGCGCCGTGTCATCGCGGAAGACCTCGACCATAGCGGGACCGAGCAGCGCTTCTTCTGCTTCGGACGTGTCGGCGGCGGCGTGATGACCGTGCGCTTCACTTGGCGCGAGGGGCGTATCCGAATTTTCGGCGCCGGCTATTGGCGCAAGGGAAGGGCGATCTATGAGCGAGCGAACCGTGAAATACACAAGAGGTGAGATCGGCCGCGTGCGCGTGGTCGAAGATTTCCTGCCGCCGCCCGATCGCCTCGTGCCCCGCGAGGACAGCGTCAAGGTGACGCTGTCGCTCTCGCGCCGCAGCCTCGACTTCTTCAAACGCGAGGCCAAGAAACAGCGGGTGCCGTATCAGCGCATGATCCGGTCCCTGGTGGATTTGTACGCGGCGAAGCAGGAGGGGAAACGTAGGGCGGATTAGCGAAACCGTAGCCTGCCGCATTATGGCGACGGGGGGATTGGCAGATTACGCTTCGCTAATCTGCCCTACGGGCTGCGGGCTATCCGACCACCAGATTCGGCAGAAACTGTTCGACAAGATCGGGGGACAACGTTGGACCGATCTCGAATCGGTGACCGCAGTTCGGGCAGTGCCAACGAACCGTATCGGCGGAGACTCGGCACGACGATTCCGCAGCAGCGAGCTCTCGTCCGCACTCGGGGCACTCCACGTCCGGGGATGCCGGCGCCTGCATGTCCAACCTCCTCTTTTTTGATCTTTGCAGGATGGCCTATCCTCGGCGATCGCCATTGATTTGGATCAATGAGGCCGCCGCCGTGCCCGACCGAATTTGCCGCGGCGTGAAGCCCGCATCGAGCGAAGCGGAATGCGAGGGCGGCGCGTCCGCGAGTCTCTGTCAGCCTGCAAAGGACCTGCGTTGCCGCCGCCGATCTCGGACACTGCGACCGCGCCGCGTTCGAATGCAAGATGGGGGGCCGGGCGTGTCGCGGAGGGTGTGGCGCGGTAGGATGGGTTGACCTCGAAGGCGAACCCATTGTCATGATCTTATTTGCACCAAAATGTGTTTCGCTCACGTTCAACCCATGCTACGGGCTGTGGGACTGGACCATATCTCTTTTTTGCGATAAATATATATGCAATGGAGCTTTCAAACTTTCGGCCCTGTGGTCGATGATGAGATTCGATCGCTGCCGGCCGATATGCAAGCGCGTCTGTTGCGGTTCGCGGAACTGATCGTGCAATCGGGGTTCCACGCGTTGCCGCGGGACAGCGTGAAGCATCTCGAGGGCAAGCTATGGGAACTCCGTGTCAGCGGGCGCGACGGTATCGCCCGTGCGGTCTACATCACCGCTACAATGCGCCGCGTTGTGGTGTTGCGGGTGTTTATCAAGAAGACGCAGCGAACTCCACCGCGTGAATTGGAGATTGCCCGCCAACGGGCTAAGGAGGTGAGATGACCAACGTTGCCAATCTGAAAAAGCGGCTGTTAAAGGACCCGCAAGTCCGCAGGGAATACGAAGCGCTGGAGGAGGAGTTCGCGCTCATCGCTGAGGTGGCCAAGGCGCGGGCGCGCTCGGGCCTGAGCCAGGCTGAATTGGCGCGGCGCATGAACACGACGCAGAGCACGATCGCCCGCCTCGAAAGCGGTCGTGGCCTCCCCTCGACCCGCACCCTTGGCCGCTTCGCCAAGGCGACCGGGCACCGCCTCAAGATCAGCTTCGAACCGCTGAAAGTACGTAGGGTGGGCAAAGGCGCGTAGCGCCGTGCCCACGCGCACGGTATTTGAATTCAAGATTTAAGCACGCGTGGGAACGCTTCGCTTTGCCCACCCGACGATTGCTTCCTTGCCGTGTTGTGATAGCCAAATCGTAGCCCGCATGGAGCGCAGCGGAATGCGGGGAGGGATCTTTAGGAAGGCCCCTGATTACGCTTCGCTCCACCCGGGCTACGCTTGCTGCATCGGGGCTACGCTTGCTCTGCTAAGCGTTTACTTGCGGCGTCACGGATGGATAGATGTCCACGATATATCGACGGAGTTTATGATCCTTCACAAGCCCGAGAACATACCAAACAATTTCGTACGCAGCCTCCCATTCAGCCGCTGTCATCGGCCCCTTCATGTCTCCGTCGCCTATGAAATTGACAAGAATTAGCCACGCGTCCAAACCGTGCTTACGAAGAAAGTAGAGGTGAGCAATGCGGTTTGTGAGTTGATAGAACAGGTCGCTCCACGAAGCGCGTAGTTGGGCGCCAAGATACGAACTGGTCTCGCGGAGTGCTTCTTCAATTTTGGTGCGGGACACCGGCCCCGCCTGAGTCGCCTTCGAACAAAGCTCATCGATGTGCGCCTTAGCTTCGACCATAAGAATTTCGCCCCGTTCAGAGCGAGCGAGCGCATCCCACTGCGGTCCCCAATCGGGCCAAAAGTTCGCGAGTTCGATTGTTAGTTGGCTTGCCCCGATTTTGCCTAGGAACTCCGCATCGCGGTATTCCGCATAGTGATCGGCAGCCAGGGGCGAAAGCCAAGTTAGCGTTGAAGCTCCGCTCAGATGGGGCAAGATCAAGCGATCCAGAACCATCGGGTTCACATTTACGGCTTCCTGCAGCCACTTCTGGCTACCACGCTCACCTTTTGACTGCTGAAACCTACCCATCTAACCCCCGCAAGCCTCTCGCCATCGTTCCACTGCCCGTTCGCCATCGAGCCGCGACTGAATGGCAGTCCACACCAGACGTCGGAAATCGCAATGTATAAAAATGGGCGCTAAGGTATGCCACCGATGCTCGTTCAATAGTCCCACCATCTCATCCCATGAACCAGCGGTAATGGTTGAATGGATGGGTTCTTCGTCCAGCAGTGTCGGTGTCCAGTCGTGAACGTCGCTCTCAAAATACGATTGCTCTTGTGCGCTGACTCTGTAGACAGTGATCGAGCCTCCCTCGCATCCAAGCTCGACGACTTTTTCGCGAGGCTTCATACCCAGAGTCTATCAATGAGTGAAGCTTTCAGAAAGGCCCGAGGAATAATAGAGCAGTAGGGCGGATTAGTCTTACTGCGTCACGAGCTTTCGCCGCCTGTCGATGACTGCATTGGTTCCACAACATGGACAGCGCGGCAAGATTTTGATGAGCGCGCGGATCAGATGCACGCGCATGGTCGCAATTGAGTTTGCG
>DATBID010000217.1:0-7477 GCA_036557125.1 Bryobacteraceae bacterium
AACCGGCCCTCGCGAACTATGCGAATCTACGAGCATGCAGGTATGGACCGAATGGAGACTTACAGACGCTCCGGCACTCCGGTTGGTTGCAGGAGATACCGGAATCCGCATCATTGAATTCCTGGAAAGACCGGCAACCGACCCCTCGCCCCCAATTCCCAGTCCCCGTGACGATGCGCACCCGTTGCTCCGCGAAGCGGGTAATCAATTAGCAGCCTATTTCGCCGGCAAGCTTCGCCAATTCGATTTGCCCTTAGAAATGAAAGGCACCGACTTCCAATTGCGCGTTTGGAACCTCCTCATTCAAATCCCCTACGGACAAACGCGCAGCTACGGCGACCTTGCCCGCGCTCTCGGCGCCCCAGCAGCAGTCCGCGCCGTCGGCGCAGCCAACGGAGCCAACCCGATCGCGATTGTAGTTCCCTGCCACCGCGTGATCGGCTCCAATGGCACGCTCACTGGTTACGGTGGGGGCCTACCGCTCAAGCGGCATCTGCTGGAATTAGAGAGCAGCCAAACGGGTCTCTTAACCCCCGGCTACTTCACTTTAGATTCTCACTGAAAAACGGCAGCACTTTCATTTCGAAGCGCTCCTTCACCCGGTTGGTGTGGTCGCCTTCATAGGTCTCAAACGTGTGCGGCACGCCCAGTTTGACCAGAGTCTCATCCAACTGCTTGTTGGAGGCGATCAAGCCATCCTGTAGTCCGCATTCCATGGCAATCGCGTGGTATTGCTTCAAGTTCGGCACGTACTGATCGACCATCGCCAGCGGCGAATTTGCGATCCACAGCGCCGCTACTTCCGGATGAAACGTGCCGTCTTTTTCCGGGAGATCGAAAAATTCCGGAGGATTCCTGGGATTGGGCGACCAGGCCGCGGCTTCGGCAGACAACACTTTGGCAAAAGCTCCGCTGCGTCCCTGCTTCGTCTGGTTTGCGGCTGCAGCCGCCGGGCGCGGTTGCGGGTTGTTCATCAAGCAGCAGGAACTCATGGCGTAGAGAGCCGAAAAGACTTCCGGGTGCTTCATTCCGAGGCGCACCGTGCCGTATCCACCCATGGAATGGCCAGCCAGTCCGCGACCTTCGCGCGTAGCGATCGTGCGGTAGTGGCTATCGATGTAGGACACCAGATCGCGTACGATGAAAGCTTCCCAATCGCCAGTTGTGGGAGAGTTGGAGTACATGCTGCCGTTGTAAATGGTGAAAGCATCCGGATGCACCAGAATCATCTCATGCGCCGTGCCCGCGCCCATCAGCTTATCGGCGGTTTCGGGCACGGTCATCATGTTCCAGTAACGCTCGGCGTTGACGCCGTAGCCGTGTAGGAAGTAGACCACTGGATAGCGCCGGTTCGCCTGCTGGTTATAGCTGGGCGGAAGATACACAAACACGTCGCGGTCCGGCGAATCGCCCTCCAGGTTGCCTTCGAGCGATTTGCCATGAACTTTGATTTTCTCCACCGTGCCTTTGATCGCCGCGCCTGAGGGTACGCTGTCAGCGGCGTACGCGGCTGCGAATGCTAACGGAAGAAGGAGCGGAAGCGTGATTCTCATAATGTGCCTCTGGAACAGTCTACGTCACTCCGAAGGAGTGTGACTCGCGGAGGTCCCGCTACGCCACCGGCGGGCGCTTCTTGCTGAAGCCGGAGGCCTGTTCAAAGGCGTGCGCCATCTGCAGCACACTGAAATCCTCGCCGTAGCGGCCCACAATCTGGATTCCCACGGGAAGCCCTTCCGGCGTAAAACCTGCTGGAACCGACGCAGCCGGATTCCCGGTCGCCGAAATGTACCAGCAGGATTTCATCCAATCGATGTAGCTCTCGAATTTCACGCCCGCGATTTCCGTAGGGTAAGGCGTGTTGACGTCGAATGGAGGCAGTTGCGTGGTCGGCAAAACAAAGTACTCATATTTCTCCAGAAACGTCTGGAAGCGGCGCCACATCTCCCCGTGAGCCGTTTCTCCGCGCGCCACATCCGTGCCGGAGAGACGCAGCCCTTCCTCGATTTCGCCCTTCAGCGTGTCTTTAAAAGCATCCGGATGCTGTTTGAGCTGCGCGCCGTGGCTGTTGGCTGTATTCCACGCGCGCAGAATACGGAAGGAAATTTCAGCCGGTGAGAAATCCGGCTCCGCTTGTTCGACAATGCACCCGAGAGATTCGAATGTAGCGCGCTGCCGATCGATGACGGCTCTGACGCGCGGGTCGAAGGGCACTCCGCCCAGGTCCTTGTACCACGCAACCCGCGCCCCTTTGAAATTGCGCTCGAGCGGGCGCGCGAGAATCTCTCCCGGTTCATGAATCGAAATCGGGACCCGCGGATCCGGCCCAGCGATCGTGCTGAGGGCAAACGCAAGGTCAGCCACCGAACGGCCAAGGCATCCCGACGTGCTGAGTGTCGACCAGGCGAATGCCGCTTTCGGACTCGGCACGCGGCCGGGCGAGGGACGGAAACCAGCCACGTTGCAAAATGCCGCTGGATTGCGTAGAGAGCCGCCGGTATCCGAACCGCTTGCCACCGGCGCGAATCCGCAAGCCAGCGCCACAGCCGCGCCGCCCGACGAACCGCCGCACGTCTTCGTCAAATCCCACGGGTTCCGGGTCGCACCCAAAATTGTGTTGAAGGTCTGCGAGCCCGCTCCGAATTCGGGCGTATTGGTCTTGCCGATAATGACCGCGCCGGCGCGCCGCATCCGTTCCACGATCAGATCGTCTTCGGTGGGAATGTAGTCCTTAAATAACGGAGATCCAAAAGTAGTGCGGATGCCGCGCGTTTCCATCAGGTCCTTATGCGCTACAGGCAGGCCGTGCAGGGGGCCAAGCTTTTCTTTGTGCGCCTGCATCTCATCGGCTTTAGCGGCCGCTTCGGTGGCCATTTCCGCAACCAAAGTGACGATGGCATTCACTTTGGGATTCACCCGCTCGATCTGCTTGAGGTGTTCGGCCAAGGCCTCCCGCGCCGAGAGTTTCCGCGTCCGAATGAGGCGGGCCATTTCCACCGCGCTAGAGAAACAGATTTCCGGAGCGGCCGTCTCGGCTTGGGCTGCGCCGGCAACCAGAGAGGTAGCAGCCAGGCCCTGGATTGCCTGGCGGCGGGTGATCTCGTCCATGGGAGTCATCCTAGCACCGGGCAAGCCCCGCTTACAGCGTCCGCGTGATTTTCTGCAGTGTGCGGGGACGATCCGGATTAAGGCCTTTCTGTTCGGCCAGACAGGCCGCGAACAGTTGCGCGGGGACGATGTATGGAATGGGCGTGAGGAGTTCCTTGATGCGGCCGGGAATGCGGATCAGGTTCGTAGCCCGTGGAGGTGTTTCCCGGTACGCCGAACCCGTAATCGCCACGACTTCGGCCCGCAGCCCGTGCAGTTTGTCAAGCATCGTATTCACAGAAGCCAGCGTAGCTCCGGGCGGCGCGAAGGCGAAGACCGGAAAGCCGCGCTCCACCAGTGCGATGGGCCCGTGCAGAAAATCCGCCGATGAAAATCGCTCGGCAACCACGTAGCACGTTTCCATCAATTTCAGCGCGAACTCGAACGCATTGGCGTAATTCAATCCGCGCCCCACCACTACCGCATGCTCCATGAAACGGTAACGGCCGGAAAGTTCGCGTACCTCCGGTTCGAGGCGCAGCGCAGCCCCGGCCAATTCCGGCAGGCGCTGGAGTTCGCTTACTCGCAACGGCGCCCCCAGAGCGTAAGCCAACAAATATAAGAGCAGCATCTGGCCCGTGTACGTTTTCGTAGCGGCCACGCTCTTTTCCCGGCCCGCCCGCACTAGAAAAAGATGCTCAGCCGTGCGCGCCAGAGTGCTTGACGATTCATTGGTGATCCCCAGAGTGAGCGCTCCCTGCGCCTTCGCCCGCTCCAGCACCACGTTCACATCCGGCGATTCCCCAGATTGCGAAATCGCCACCACCAGCGCGTCCCGATAATCGACGCGGGCTTCATATAACGTAACGATCGAAGGAGCGGCCAAAGAGACCGGAATGCCCGTGGTGATTTCCACCAGGTAGCGCCCGAATAGCGCCGCGTTATCGGACGTGCCGCGAGCGGCAAGCACCACCAACCGCGGGCGCCGCTTTGCCACCACACGCCGAAACCGCTCCGCCGCGCGCAACCCGGCGATGAAAGTGCGCTCAAGCGCCGCCGGCTGCTCGCGAATTTCTTCTAGCATGCGGGACATAGACAAAGAGATAGGTTAGCTTGAAGGAGGGCAGGTAGCGGATTTAGGTCGGCTTTTTGAGAGCCGGGGCGACAACGGCTAGAATGAGTCCTCGATGATTATTTCCAGGCTGGTCCTGAAAAATTGGCGGAATTTCCGTTCGGTCGATGTTTCTTTTACGGAACGGGTATTTGTCGTAGCACCCAACGCCTCTGGAAAATCGAACCTCCTGGATGTGTTTCGTTTCCTCAGAGACGTTGCCAAACCTGGCGGCGGACTGCAGCGCGCAATGTTTCAGCGCGGCGGTCTTTCCAAGGTCCGCTGTCTTGCTGCCCGGAAGGAGCCGGATGTTGAGATCGAGGTAACGTTATCAGAAAATGGATCCCCTCCGCTTTGGCGCTACGGGATAGGGATCACACAGCAGGTTAGAGGCTACCGTCAACCTATTCTTCGATTCGAGAAGGTATGGAAAGGTAATACGCTCATTCGGGAACGGCCCGACAAAGACGATGAAAGAGATGACAAACGTCTGACGCAGACGCACCTTGAGCAGATAAACTCTAATGCCGATTTTCGCGACGTTGCCAGGTTCTTTGAATCGGTTCGCTACCTGCATCTCGTGCCTCAATTGCTCAGACACCCTGAAGCCTTTCAAGGGCCGAGTTTGCCTGAAGACCCCTACGGCAGAAACTTCTTAGAGATGGTAGTCAAGACGCCGGAAAAAACCCGGAGGTCCCGTCTTAAAAGGATCGAGGCTGCCCTTAGGGAGGCAGTCCCTCAATTGAAGGATCTTACCGATACAAAAGATGAGACAGGAATTCCTCATCTCGAAGCCACATACGCTCATTGGCGGCCTAACGCCGGCAGACAGCGCGAAGACCAGTTTTCGGACGGCACGTTGCGGCTCATTGGGCTGTTCTGGTCCCTTTTGGAGGGCGATGCCCCTCTTCTTCTCGAAGAGCCTGAACTTTCTTTACATTCCGGGATTGTGGCAAAACTACCCGCTTTATTCTACCGGCTACAACGGAAACGGAGACGGCAGATTTTTGTCAGCACACACAGCGGAGACCTGCTGTCCGCCAAGAGCATCGGCGCGGAAGAAGTCATTACCCTAAGGCCCGATAAGGAGGGCACCGTGGCTGAGCTTGCATCTTCGGTCGAGGAGGTGCGCAATTCGCTTGCGGCGGGACTGAGTGTAGCCGACGTAGTTTTGCCGCAAACCACACCTTCCGGCCTCGGACAACTGGAACTTTTGAGTGAAATCGATTCCCGTTAACCTCGCAACGGAGGACGAACTTAGCGAGATCACCTTGTACAAGGTACTGTCTGAAATCGACCGTTATGTCATTGGGACGGCGTACCGCCTCGGAGGGTTCGGCTATCTCAGGCGAACCATCCATGGTTGGAATAGTGCGGCAAAAGGGGTACCATTCATCGTCCTTACGGACCTCGATACCGCGGAGTGCCCAGCTCGGCTTATCAACGATTGGCTCCCAACAGAAAACATCCGAATCTTCTGTTTCGGATCGCAGTTCGTGAGGTTGAGTCATGGATCCTTGCGGACCCGGCGAACTTGTCCGACTTCTTTAAGCTTAGGGTTCCAATCACTCCAAAGAATACAGACGAGATTTCGGATCCGAAGACCTTGCTTGTGGACCTTGCCCGCAAATCACGCTCCAAGACGATTCGCGACTGCATCGTCCCGCGAGCGGGCAGTACGGCGAAGCAGGGCCCGGACTACAATGGGTGCCTCGCTTCCTTTGTTAGGAAGCGCTGGGATGTCCACACTGCAAAGAGAAATTCTCCGAGCCTAGCGAGAACCCTGGAGCGACTCGGTTCCTTTAATCCAGTTTGGCCACGCAAAGAACTCTGAACGCACTACAGCGGCGTCAGCGGCCGCGCTTCTGACCCAATCCAAAACGGCCGGCGCGCAAACTCGTTCGGCGGCAGATCGATCACCACCGGCTTGATGACTATTATGATTTCCCTGGAATCGGTGTTCTTCGTGTTTGTCCGCAGCAGCGGGCCGAGGCCCGGCAAGTTTGCCAAACCCGGTATACCCAGAATCGACCGCGCCTCGTCGGTCGAAAGCAGGCCCGCAACAATCGCGGACTCGCCCGTCCTTAAATCCACCTGCGAGGCCACTTTGCGTTGCGCAATTATCGGGATGCCCTGAATAGAGGTCCCGGTCAGCAGTTCGATTTCGGCTTCCACTTCCAGTCCTACTTGGTTCATGCCATGAATGTGAGGCGTTATCTTGAGAGCCAGGCCCAGGTCCTCAAAGTTGAATGCGGGAGGCGGAGCGTAAGAAGTGCCGCCGTTATACGAGTAAGGCGTCCCCGAAGGATTAAAAAAGCTGCCGTTCCCCGCGCCGAACAAGACAGAGAAATTATTGGTGCCATAATTCGCCACCAGCAAACCGGGGTAACCGTTGCTATTGAACGAGCCGGCAACCAACGCGGCCGGCTCCGTGCCTGTGCCGATGGTAATCTGGATCGGGCTCTGAAATGTCCCATCACCGTTGCCCAGCAGCAGTGAGATCGTTCCGTCGCCCATGTTTGCTGTGGCGATGTCGTTAATGTTGTTGAGCGTGAATTCCGCCGTCACGACGGCCACCGGCCCTGACCCGGTAGAATACTGATTGACGGCGGGGAAATTGCCTGCGCCATCGCCCAAAAACACCGAAACCGTATTGCCGCCCGAATTGGCCACAATCAGATCCACAGTGGTCGATTGATTGACGTTCAAAATTTGCGCCGTGATTTCGCGCGGAGCGTTGAGGCCGGTATAAGTGTTGCTATTCCGGAAAGTGCCATCGCCGTTGCCCAGGAAAATCCATAGATCGTTCGACTTGTAATTCGCCACGGCGAGATCGGCAAGGCCATCCCCATTGAAATCGGCCGCGGTAAGCGCGCGCGGGCTGGTTCCGGTTGCGATGTTACTAGGCTGCTGGAAAGTGCCGTCGCCGTTGCCCAACAGGATACTCACATTATTCGAACCGGCGTTCGCCACTGCGAGATCCAGCCTGCCATCGCCATTGAAATCGTCGCTCACCAGCGCGGCCGGCTGCGTTCCCACGGAATACGCTGTGTACGCTTTGAACGTTCCGTCGCCATTGCCCAGCAGTACGGAAACATCATTGGAATTTGCATCCGTGGTAATCAGATCGAGATATCCATCTCGATTCACGTCCACCGCCAAAATGGCGGAAGGATTTTGCCCGACCGAATACGTCACCGGATCGGCGAAATTGCCGCCACCGGTACCTAGAAAAACTGATACGGTATTGCTGCCCGCATCCGACGAAGCAAAATCGGGAAT
>DATBID010000218.1:0-1959 GCA_036557125.1 Bryobacteraceae bacterium
TGGTCAACGTGCATCACGACGAGATTCGGCTGATTGTACCCGCGGGGCACCTGTTGGCGAGCAAGAGATCGGTGGCCGCCGAAGATCTGCTAGACGAGCAGCTCCTGCTGCCCAAAGAGGGCAAGACACGGGCGCGCCTGAACGACTGGCTGGATCTGGTATCGGACCAGGTCCAGGTTTCGATGGAGCTGGATTCTACGGAGATGATGAAGCGTTTCGTAGCAGCGGGCCTGGGGCTAAGTTTTTTGGCCGTATCGAATTGCCTGGAGGAAATTGCGGCCGGGAAGCTGCGCGCCGTGCCGCTCGCGCCGGAACCAATGATCCGCAAGCTCGGTCTGATTTATCGTAAGGATAAGGCTCTTTCCAAGGCCGCCTTGGGATTCATTCACGTGGTGCAGGCAAACATCGTGCCGGAAATTATGACTTCGGAGGCGCGGAAATTGCCGCGGGTGGTGGTCGGATGAGGTGCCGTCGCTGTGGAAAGAAGTTTGCGGCGTATCCGGGCGGACGCCCGCGCCGGTGTCCTTATTGCGGAGGGCCGGGAATGGCGGATAGCGAAGGGCAAAAAGCATCGAAAATCCCGGAAGGACAATCGGGAGTTTTTCAAACTTCGACGGTGATGATCGCAGCGGCGGGTGCGGAGAAGGTATACCGATCGATGGACGAGGTGCCGCGCCCGTTGCGCTCGAAGCTTCTAAAATTCACCAACAGCCCGAACGCCGCCACGATCCTGATTGCGGACCGGCGCGGTCGCCAGGAGATCGCGCGAGTGATGCGAAACCTGGGACGCGTCCCGGGAAAGCTGTCCAAGGCGCGAGGCGTCCGGGCCCCGCTGCAGGCCATGCTGGCGGGAGAAGTCGCCGGCCCGCCAGGGCTCACGCGCCGCCGCAAATTGGCCATCCTGTTCATCGTGTGGGCGCTCGCGGCGGCGGTTATCGCCATGCTCTTCGCCCGTTCGTGGGGCATCGGTTAGGACTCAGGAGCAAGGAGCCAGGGTCAGAATGGAGCGGCGATGAACCTCCCGCTGACACCGATTCGCTGTTTGTACCGGGCAGTTGACTTGTACGGTCAAAAAGAGGGACTGGTTTCGGGTGGCCTGCGATTCACCTACGAGCAGTTCGGAGAGCGCACAGAACGGCTCGCAGCCGGGCTTAGGGCCGATGGCGTGCGGAGCCGCGACCGCGTAGCGTACCTGAGTTTCAACACGCACCAGCTTCTGGAAGGGTATTTCGGCGTTCCCTTGATGGGCGCCATCGTCATGCCGCTGAACGTGCGGCTGGAAGCTGTGGAGCTGGCCGCTATTCTGAACCATGCCGAGCCGCGCATGCTGCTGTTCGAAAGCGATTTTGCGCCGCTCGTGGCGCCCTTGCGAAAAGCCTGCCCGACGGTCAAACAGTTTGTTGCGATCGACGGACCCGTAGCGGGAGCGGATCTCACGCTCGATGAACTGCTGGCGCACGGGCGGATGGAACGGCCCGACCTGCTCGAGTTCGATGAGAACGAGATCGCCGAACTGTTCTATACCAGCGGCAGCACCGGCACGCCCAAGGGCGTGATGCTCTCGCACCGCACGCTTTTCGTGCATGCGCTACTGGTCGGGCTGGCGGCGGCTCTGCGGGACGATACGGTCGAGCTGCACACGATCCCCCTGTTTCACGCGAATGGCTGGGGACGGCCGCAACTGGCGACCATGATGGGAGCCAAACAGGTGATGATCCGGCGGTTCGAGCCGGCCGAGGTTTTGCGGCTGATGGAAGAGGAACGGGTGACCGCCTGCTCGCTGGTTCCGGTAATGGCGAACATGCTGCTGAACTATCCGCAATTGGGCGAATTCGACACTTCCACTCTGCAGGAAATTCACATCGGTGGTGCGGCCTCTTCGCCCGAACTGATTGCGCGCATGGAGCAGGCCTTCCACTGCCGGGTGATCGCGGGCTATGGACTGACGGAAACTGCGCC
>DATBID010000219.1:0-4049 GCA_036557125.1 Bryobacteraceae bacterium
GGCCGCCAATCGCTCCGGCGGCTGGACCCGCGTCGCTATCAGCGCTCTCTCCATGGCCGTCCCCGCGGGCATGCTCCTCATGGACCCGCCCTACTACCATCAGGCCATCGATCCCACTCCCGAAAATCTCCGCGCAGTAGCGATCGCCGATCAACTGGCCGTGCTCACGCTGGTTTTCTCCATCACCGGAATTGTGGCGCTGCTCGCATGGCAATCGCTCTTTCCCAGTCGCCGCGATTACCTTGCATTGGCCGGCATGCCTGTGCGCTCGCGCGATATCTTCGCCGCGCGCTTCGCAACCGTCCTTATCCTGGCCACCGCCCTGGTCCTTGCCATGCTGCCGGGGTTTCAGCCGCCGCATCAATTCACCGCGCAGACTCTCGCCGGTATGCCGGCCGGTCTGAAAATTCTGGCCCATATTGCTTCTTCCGGCCTCGGATGCCTGTTCGTGTTCTTCAGCATCGTCGCGTTGCAGGGCGTGCTTCTCAACCTTTTGCCGGCCCGCTGGTTCGCGCGCGTTTCCACGTGGGCGCAAGCCTTGCTCATCGCCGTATTCTTCTTCGGCGGCCTGTTCAGTTGGGCCATCGTCAATTGGCGTCAGGATATGATCGCGCGCCTTTCGGAATTCGCCGCCTTCGCTCCGCCCATCTGGTTCGCCGGGCTGCACGAAGCGATCCTCGGCCGTCGCGACCCTTTCTTTGCCTCCATGGCCAACCGTGCGCTCGCGGCCGCGGCTGGCGCCATCCTGCTCGCTGTCATCACTTACGCTCTGGCCTACAGCCGGTATCAGAAGCTGCTTCTCGAAGCGCCGGAAATTGTCGCCTCCCGCCGTGCCCCCGGCTGGCGCTTCCTCCGCCCCCTCGCCGGCGGAGAGGCGCGCCGCGAAGCCATCCTCGAATTCCTGGCGCAAACTCTCTCCCGCAGCCGCATGCATCGCCTGATTCTGCTGGCTTATGCCGGAGCCGCGCTGGGTATCATGCTGAACAGCGCTCTCGTGGCGGGCGTCGCCACCCGCTGGGCCGGCGGATTGTCCGGCCTGCTCCGCTTCATCTGCCTTTACTGGCCTCTGGGCTTCTCGTTTATCGTCCTGGCCGGCTTCCGCCACGCCTTCTCGCTCCCCGCCGATCTCCCCGCCAACTGGCTCTTCCGCCTTACAGAGAGCCATGGCCGCCGCGAGTGGATGTCCGCCCTCGAGCGGTTCATGATCGGCTGCGTCATCGTCCCCATCCACGCCCTTACGCTCCCCGTCGCAGCCGCCGTCCTCGGCTGGCCGGTTGCCGCCCGCATGACTGCCCTCGAGCTACTCGTATCGCTCACCGCGTTTGAGTTGCTCTTCTATAGTTGGCAGCAACTCCCCTTCACCTGTTCCTACGCACCCGGCAAGCGCACGCTGGTCGAAGTCCTCGGCATCTGGTTAGTCATTCTGGTCATTGTCGTGCCAGTGCTCGCTCGTATTATCGCTGCCATGAGCCAGCTCAATGAGTCGTTCCTCTTCTTCACGCTCATTTTCGGCGTAGCGTGGCTCTGGGCACGCCGGCAACGGCTCGAAGGCTGGGGCGAAGCCAGGCTGATTTACGAAGACCTCGCCGAATCCGTGCCCCAACTCGGTATCGGCGAAATGAGCCACAAATGGGGATAATGGCGGCTCCCTTCTTGCGGCGCGCCTGGTCCGAGCCTCGCCCCGGGTCTGGGAATTGTGCCGTTCCAACGTTTCCCGGACTCGAGTGAGCTACTGAATAGCGCACGTTACGAACTGAGATGCCGCGATGCCGTTTACGATAACCGATATGGGGCTATCGCCGCTCTTCGTGCCCGGCGGAATTCGCGCATTGATCTGCACGATGCCGTTCGGCAGAAACGGGGCGGCACCCGCATACAGGACCTCCGCGGGTTGACCGCCAATATTGACCAGCACCGAGCTGTCGATTTTCGGGAACGGCGCGGCAGTCGTAAACGATCCATCCGGCAAAGGCGGCGATAACAGACCCGCGCCCGTCCCGAATAGGCTGATCACCGATCCCGAGGGCGCCGGATTGGAGGATGAATTCACCGACTGATCCTGATTGAGGATCGCACCTTGGCCCGAACCTGTCTCGTTCGCGGTGAAGAGGCCGAACGCTGCGGACCATACAGGAACGGTTAGAGATGCAGAACCCGTTCCTCCAACGAAGACCGAGAGGGAGGTGGTTTGGTTTCCGGCGACGCCACTCGGCACAAAGACATTGATCTGGTTGAGGGCGATGGCGGTGATCGCCCCGGGATGGCCATCGAAGAATACCTGCACGTTCTGCAACTCGGTCGGCACCTGGTTGCCCGCCGCGTCAAAACTCTGTGGCCCGGAACTGCTGAAGTTAGAGCCCATTATCGAGATCAACTCACCAGGCGCGATGGCGCCACTTTGCAAGCTAGCGGAGTTTACGATGCCTGTTAACGATGTCGCCGGAACACTTGAAGACACGTTGGCCCGAATTCGTCGGATCGCATCATTGTCTTGATCCAGAACATATAGATCGCCTGTCGGCGATAGGGCGAGCGAACCGCCGAACTGACCAAAGCAAGCAGAGGTAACAGATCCTTCGTCCCCGGAGTAACCGGCGCACGCGCGGAAAATCACAGCGCCCGAGGGATCCAAGTGAGTCAGGGTGGAGCCGCCAAACGCCCAAAAGGACCCATCGCTATCAACTACAAAATCAAGCCCCATTACGTTTGAAACAACGAGTGCCC
Source organism: Bryobacteraceae bacterium (assembly GCA_036557125.1). Classification (GTDB taxonomy): domain Bacteria; phylum Acidobacteriota; class Terriglobia; order Bryobacterales; family Bryobacteraceae; genus PSRJ01. The sequence continues at coordinate 2,725 of DATBID010000219.1, forward strand.
CCAATCCTGAGCCGTCTGCGTCGAAACGGAACACTTGCCCGGTCTTCCCGTCTTGAACATAGACGTGGCCGGAAGAATCAACCCTCACTTTTCCCGGAGAAAAGCCTGGGAAGCTCGGAACTGTCCAGTTTAAAGCTTGTAGGGATCCCCCAGACTCCGACCGGTAAAGCACTCCGCCGGCGGAGACATAGAGCCGATCAAGGAAGTCGGTTGTGATCCACGCAAACGCTGTTGTGCCTTCAATCTTCGTGGTCATTCCAGCCGGCGAGGTGACATACACGCCCGATTCAGTCGCTAGGTATACCTGATCTTGGCTGTCGACTGCCATCATAGGGGAGATCGCGCACGGCGGCGTGCCCGGAACCGAATGTACCACCTGATCCAGCCCAACGCGCTGGATCTGACATCCGTGATTGCCGATATAGAGATTCCCGGACCGGCTTACCGCAATCCAGTTCGGATAGTACAGCCACGCATGCAGTGCAGCGGTTCCGTCGGGCGGGGGCTGCACGTTCCCGCCACCGGCGGTGACAACCGTTGCCTGAGGAGTCACCTTTCGAATGCGCGGGGGTTGCACAAAGTACACGGTCCCGTCGGACGCTGGTGTAGGTTCGACGGCGCCAGTCACGTCAGCCTGGTGAATGGGCCCATCTTCCAGAAGGCAGCAGTTTCCGCCAGCGATAGTGCTAATCGTTCCGTCTGGAGTAATTTTGCGTATTAGACCATCCCCTACCGGCTGCTCGGTGACGTAGACGTTCCCCGCATTGTCCGCTGCCAGGCCCGAGATGGAATAGAACAGGGCATTCAATGCCGGACCGCGATCCCCAATACCTCCTCCGGTTGTCACAACAGTGTACGAGCCAGAAGGTCCGTAACCGGCGAATTTAGTAACCGTGCCGTCCGGACTCACCCGCCGGATATGATTCCATCGAATTGAGGTACTGGTCTCAGTCGCTTCAGAAAAGTACAGGTTGCCCTTGCCATCGATTGCCAACAAATGCGGATAACAAACCTGCGCGGCCTGGATTGGTCCGCCATCTCCCCCGGCTACGCAAGAAGGGGAGTTGCCCGTTCTTGCCAGCGGTTGGATTGACCCTTGCTGTGTCAGTCGACTCAAACCCTTCGAATCCGTGAAATAGATATTGCCCGAACTGTCGATTGCCAGGCTGTTTGCGGCAACGTTCGCGAAGGTGGTAATTGTGCCGGATGTGTCGATACGGCGGATCGCACCCCGATCCACGAAATACAGGTTACCGGCCGCATCGTATCGCGGACTCTGAAACAAGGTGATCGTTGCCTGTGCGGCCGAGGCGCCATCACCCGAA
>DATBID010000220.1:0-4448 GCA_036557125.1 Bryobacteraceae bacterium
GCCGGCGTTGAAGCGCGCACGAGGACCGCTCCCTAACGGTCGCGGCTCGGTACGTCGCGGCGAAGCGATCAGGGGACCAGTCGGAAAGTATCCGCGGCTACCGCTCCCTGACGGTCGCGGCTCGGAAGGCCACGGTCGCGGCTCAGAAAGTACGGAGCGATGCTGATGCGTCTCCGCTGGCGCAAATTCGTCAATGCCATCATGCTCTCCACGAGCGGGCTGTGCGCGCTGATCGCAGTCTCGGCTTTGTTGGTCATTCTGGGCTTTCTCCTCTATAACGGCGCCAAATCGCTGGACTGGAACTTCTTCACCCAATTACCCAAAGCCACCGGAGAAGTGGGCGGCGGCATGGCTAACGCCATCGTGGGGAGCCTGCAAATTGTAGCGATGGCTGCGGCGATGGGCATTCCCATCGGCTTTATCGCAGGCGTCTACCTTTCCGAATTCGATGACCGGGTTTTCGCTCCGCTGGTGCGTTATACGGCCGACTTGCTGAACGGCGTTCCGTCCATAATCGTGGGCATTTTGGCCTGGATGCTCGTGGTTGTGCCGATGAGGCACTTCTCCGCGTTCGCCGGTTCGGTGGCGCTCGCCGTGATGCTCATTCCCATCGTGACGCGGCAGACGGAGCAATTTCTTCGCGAGGTTCCGATGGCGCTGCGGGAAGGGTCGCTGGCGCTGGGCGCAAGTAAATGGAAGATGATCGCCACCGTGGTTGTGCCGGCCGGCAGCAAAGGAGTGCTCACGGGCATCATTCTGGGTGTGGCGCGCATTGCCGGAGAATCCGCGCCTCTGCTCTTTACCGCGCTCAACAATCAGTTCTGGGGAGGCGCGAATGAACCCACGGCATCCCTTCCCGTGATGATCTACTATAGAGCGATCTCGCCTTATGACGATTGGCACCGGCAAGCCTGGGCGGCCGGGTTGGTATTGATTGCCTTGGTATTGATTGCCAATATTGCAGCCCGCATGGTGCTCGCTCGCGGCGTTTCCGTGCCCCGAGGATAGAATGAAACGACAGCATGACTCAAAGAGTTAGTTCCGGCGCGCAAACCCCCGCCCGGCGCCCGGCCGGCGCGGCCCCAGGCGAAGGAGAAACGGGCTCCTTGCCGAAAGCTGATCCCAAACTGCGCGCCAGCCACATCAACTTCTATTACGGTTCTTTTCAGGCGCTGCATGACATCTCGCTGGATATGTACTCCAATCAAATTACGGCATTGATTGGTCCCTCGGGGTGCGGGAAGTCTACTTTCTTAAGAACGCTCAACCGGATCAACGAAACTATCCGAAATTCGCGCGTGGAAGGCGAGGTTCTTCTGGATAACGAAAACGTGCTGGAGGTGGATGTCACCAGCCTGCGGCGACGCGTAGGGATGGTGTTCCAGCGGCCCAATCCCTTTCCCAAATCCATTGCAGAGAATATTGCCTACGGCCTGCGGATTAACGGGATGGCGCATCGCGGCGAAATGCGGGACAAAGTGGAACATAGCCTGCGCCGCGCGGCGCTGTGGGACGAAGTGAAAGACAAGCTGCACGATTCGGCGTATGCCTTGTCCGGCGGCCAGCAGCAGCGGCTGTGCATCGCCCGTGCGCTGGCGGTCGATCCCGAGGTGCTCCTCTTAGACGAACCCTGTTCCGCTCTCGATCCTATCGCCACCGCGAAGATCGAGGAATTGATGTTCAGCCTCAAAGACCAGTGCACCATGGTGATCGTAACTCATAATATGCAGCAGGCCGCCCGCGTGGCGGACAACACCGGGTTCTTCCTGCTAGGGCGGTTGATTGAATTCGATCAGACCGATGTGATCTTCAAAAACCCGTCGAAACCGGAAACTGAAGACTATATCACCGGGCGTTTTGGATAACTTTCGAAGCAGGATCAACTCGCGCGGGCGCGGGTGTTACAATCCAGTCAGTTCTGGGGGAATTTAAGAATTCGTGCGGCATTTCACCATCGAGCTCGAAGAATTGAATCAGAAGCTGCTGCAGATGGCCGGACTGGTCGAGTCCGCGATTCATCGGGCGGTCCGGTCACTGGCTGAGCAGAGCCGGGAACTGGCCGAGGAGGTGATCCGCGACGAGCCGCGGATCAACCGCATGGAGATGGAGATCGACGGGTTGGCTACGCGGCTGCTGGCGCTTCGGCAACCGGTGGCGCGGGATCTGCGCCTGCTCACCGCCGCCCTCAAAATCAACACCGACCTGGAGCGGATCGGCGATCTGGCCATGCACATTGCCGAGCGCTCCCTTTCCCTGATGAACCATCCGCTGGTGAAGCCCATGACGGATATTCCCAAGATGGCTTCGCTGGTGCAATCGATGCTTTTGAAGTGCCTGGACGCTTTTGTCAACAACGATGCGGAATTGGCGTATTCGGTGCTTCTGAGCGACGACGAGGTGGATGACTTGCGCGATACGGTGCACGCCGCGCTGCTGGAGGTGATGCAGCGCGACCCCACCGTGCTGACCGCGGCTATCGATTTGCTGTTTATCGCCCGAAACCTGGAGCGAATCGGCGATCATGCCACCAACATCGCCGAAGATGTGGTCTTCCTCGTAAAAGGCGTTGACGTGCGCCATCACGCAAAGCAAGCGGAAAAAGTGTGAGCGCCGTCATTCCTCCGAAGTATGATGAAAGTATGGATACAGACAACCAATCTGGCGCGGCGATAGTTGTAGCTCAACGCGCCGATCGGGACGCGAAACTGATCAAGTCAGCATTGAAAAAGTTCGGATTTTCCGTCATTTCTGTGGAAAACGAAAGCGAAGCCGGCAATTTTCTGGCTTCGCCCGAGTGCCATTTGGAGCTGGCCGTGGTCGATCCCGCAACCCCGGGGTTGGATATGCGGAAGTTATTGAAAAAACTGGAGGACACGGGCTCGAAGGCGCATGTTCTCTGTCTATGCGGCGAGGGAACCGAAGAGGCCCTGCGCATTCCGGAATTTTCGTCGCGCATTTGCGGACACTTGAATCGCCCGTTCCGCCGGTCTCATCTTTTGGCATCCATTTTGGATGCGGAAAGACCGCTGGCTCGAACAGCCTAATACTAATACACCGCTATCGTCCGTAAAGCCAGACCTAGCAACCGGTCGTCCGGAGATCCTTCCTCCTTGGGTGAGGCCAATTCATGTGCGAGGATTCGAAGAAGAAGGGTGTCTCCACTCGGTCGTTCCGCTTCTAGGGTGACGGTTTTCCCTTTCTCATGCCGACAAAAAGTGATGCCGCCAACCACTCGATCGCCAATTTTGAATGTGAAGGATCGCGAGTATAGCCGCTGGGGAATAAACGTCGCTGCGCGGAATCTTAGAATCACTCCCGTCTTGTTTTGCGCTTCCGCCCGAATCGGCAATTCAATCATCGCCTCCTGCCCCACCATCCACGTCCCCCACTCTTCCGGGCTGGACCACCCCGCACGAAGAAGCTCTTCGCCTGATCCTCCCTTTCCAAAACTAATTATTGTGGGCCTTCCGGCATGGGCCAATAATTGAGATTTCTGTCTGTTCGTCGAAAGGCCAGGCTTACGTGGGTCCCGGATGCAAAACTCGGGTGCCAAAGTCTTCCAAAACCGCGGACTTGCTGTAGCTTGGTTTGACAATACGGCCAGCATCATGGTTGGTTTGACGACCCCAAGCTCGAGCAGAATAGAATTTAGCAGCTCAACCGAGTCAATGAACTGCGTATGTGCCGGGACGTTTGGATCGTAGTTAGGCCCGTAAAGGCGATCGCAAAAGACATCTGTAAGATTACCGGCCGCCAGGAATTTCTCGAAATGAAAGCGGCTCACTAGTAGAGGAAGGATATCTTGAGCCCGCACTCCCTCAAACCCGCCGTCACGACAACAGTCCCAATTATTGAAGGTGTGGTCTGTAACGCGCAAATGGTGATTGTATTTGAGTTCATCGGGCAAGGTGTCCCATAAAGCAGTTATTATGTCTAGCGCTTCAGGCCACCTCATGTGCCCATTCCGGCCGATCATATCGGCCGTGAGAAATACTCCCGAGCTACCGATAACAGTACTGACACCTTCAAATAGACTCTCCAGTTCCACTATATGATGCAGAATGTAGTTAGCAAGCACAGCCGTGTAGTGTCCGCTTAATCGCTTAGCCGCGGACCAGGAATTTAGATCGGATTGAATAACGAATACGTGCGAACTAAGTGCGACGTCACTGATGCGCCTATTTGCGCGTTCGATCAGAACCGGGGACAGTTCGAGACACTCTAACCGGAAAGTCTCCATGCCTCGTGACAGTAGGTACTGTGCAACTTCCACTTCCAATTCAGCGTCTCCCGCGCCGAGACTGAGAATTCGCGTAATCGGCTCGGGTGTGACTCCTGCTCGCTGTAATATGTGCTCTGCATAGAACGCAGTCATGCTATCTACACCGAAGACGGCATTGATTTTGGGGCGGAGATAAGTGTTAGACCAGTATTCGTAGATGGGGGGA
>DATBID010000221.1:0-15507 GCA_036557125.1 Bryobacteraceae bacterium
ACCAAGAAGGAGCTGCAGAACGACCTGGACAAAGCGGTCGATCACGACCAGAGCGTCATGTTCAAGCGCATCTACGAGGACGAGTACGGCACCTTCGGCGGCTCTCCTTACAGCGTCCTCGTCGGAGACTTCGAATTCGGACGCGCCACCGAGGATGTCGGAATCGTGCAGAAGATGTCCGGCGTGGCTGCCGCCGCGCATGCTCCATTCATCGCTATGGCCAGTCCGAAGCTCTTCGATTGGTTGAGCTTCACCGAGCTATCGACACCTCGCGATCTCTCCAAGGGCTTCGAGTCCACCGAGCTGATCAAATGGAACGCGTTCCGCGATTCCGACGATTCGCGCTATGTGGCGCTAACTCTCCCCCACGTACTCATGCGAGTTCCTTATGGCACCGATGGCCCCGGCGATCCCTCCAGCGGCCGCAAGCCCGTCGATGGCTTTGCCTCCTTTAAGGAGGAAGTAGACGGTGTCGACAGCTCTAAATATCTTTGGGGCAACTCCGCCTACGTGCTGGGCCAGCGCATCACCAATGCCTTTGCCCACTATCACTGGTGCGCTGCCATTCGCGGTGTGGAAGGCGGCGGTCTGGTCGAAGGACTTCCCGTCTACAACTTCAAAACCGCCGATGGCGATATCGCTCTCAAGTGCCCCACCGAAAGCGCCATCACCGATCGCCGCGAAAAAGAGTTCAGCGACCTCGGTTTCATCGCCCTCTGCCACTGCAAGCTCACCGATAAGGCGGCCTTCTTCGGCGGTCAGACTGCCAATAAGGCCGTGCTCTACGATACCGATCTGGCCAATGCCAATTCCCGTATCTCCAGCATGCTGCCTTACATGCTCGCCGCCTCGCGTTTCGCGCATTACATCAAGGTCATCATGCGCGACAAGATCGGCAGCTTCATGAGCCGCGATAATGTTTCCACGTACCTCAACCGCTGGATCGCTCAGTATGTCCTGCTGGACGACGAAGCGTCCCAGGGCGTCAAAGCGGCCTTCCCCCTGCGTGAAGCCCGCGTCGACGTTTCCGACATTCCCGGCAAACCCGGCTGTTATACCGCGGTGGCCTATCTGCGCCCCCACTTCCAACTGGACGAACTGACCGTATCCATCCGCCTGGTGGCAGAACTGCCGCCGCCGGCAGCGTAAAAATCAGTCAGCCGCCGATGAAGGCGGATGAACGCTGATCCCAAATAATCTTTTATCGGCGTTCATCTGCGTTTATCTGCGGCCCAATATTGTTTTCAGATTTTAAGGAGACTCTGGAGAGCAACAAATATGGACATTTTGATTCTCGATTGTGGCGACGATATCAAGGGCGAAAGCAAGCTGTCGGACTACGCGGATAAAATCGAACTCCTCTCCTACAGCCACGGCGTCGCCCAGCAGATTACCGGCGATCAAAGCAACACCAAGCGTACTTCCGGTAAGCCGAATCATCAGGACTTTACCGTCACCAAGTACGTCGATCTGGCAAGCTGCAAGCTCATTGACTACTGCAATCAGGCCAAGCCGATCGCAAGCGTGACCATCACGATTGGTCAAAACGACAACGGCACCGTGATCAAGTATTTCACCTATGTGTTTACGAACGCCTTGATTTCCTCGGTGTCGGTAGGCGGAGGAGGAGGCGGTAAACCTCAGGAGACCGTCACCTTCAACTACACCAAGATGACCTGGACATACAACGCCCAGAAAGAAGAGGCCGGCGCCAGCGGCAATAACTCCGCCATCTGGGACCTCTCTACCAATAAGAACACCTAGGCGTGAGCGAAGCTCACTTGGAGAGAATGCCCGAACCCAAACAACCGAAGCCGGTCCGGGGCGCTCGAATCCCGCTATTCGAGCGCCTCACCGACCTGCATCCCAACGAGGCCACCGAAACTGTTCCGCTGCGCATCTATACGCTCGTCGAGCTCGGCGATTCCGTCCGCCGCGAAGTCACGCGTCTGCTGAACACGCGTTCGCTCGCCAAAGACCGCAACGGTTCCGTGCTCGATTACGGCCTCCCCGATTTCTCATGGATGAGCGCCGCCAGTGGCGACGATCGCCGCCTCCTGGCCGACACCATCGCGCGCAAGATTGCCGCCTTCGAACCCCGCCTCACGCAAGTCCGCGTCACGCTGGAGCGCGATCCCTCCGACCCGCGCCGTCTGACCGGCTCCATCGACGCTATCTTGCTCACCGAAACCCTCCGCGAACCCGTCTCCTTCCCGCTCCTAATGGACGCTAAGAAAGGCGCAGCGGAACTCCTATGAGATCCCGATCACATCTAAATCGAATTATTTTCAAACCGCTAAGCCGCCCGATTTCTATGGATTCTCGGTATCCGCATCTCCGGGGCCCGAGGAATTGCGTCGCTCCCTGCTAATAATGAAGTGACGATGCCTCGCTTCTTCCAAAACGCCACCCATTCGCCGCTACCCTCATATGGGGGTAAATCGTCAACAAACACAAAAAATGTTGAAAATCATCGTCGCACCGTCGCGCATCGTCACGATGTGCTCCTCTGTGCCCTCTGCGCCGCTGCGGTGAAAGCTCCTCCCCATGCCCGTTAACGATCAGGAAAACCTGCTCCGCTATTACAACGACGAACTCACCTACCTGCGCCGCATGGGCGCCCACTTCGGCCGCCGTTACTCCAAGATCGCCGGCCGGCTCGAACAATCCGAAGATTCCGCCACCGACCCCCACGTCCAGCGTCTCATCGAATCTTTCGCCTTTCTCACCGCCCGCATCCAGCGGCAAATGGATGCCGAGTTCTCGCGCATCACCACTGCCCTGCTCGGATCTCTCTACCCGCACCTGGTCAATCCTGTCCCTCCGATGACCATAGCCAGGTTCGATGTTGATCCGCACCAGCGGAAGATGACCTCAGGCCATCTCATTCCCAGAGACACCCCGCTGTTCGCCCAGACTCCCGATGGCCTTCCCTGCCGCTTCCGAACCTGCTATCCCGTCACCCTGTGGCCGTTCGAGGTGGAAAGCGCGAGCTTCCAATCGCCCGACAAGCTGGATTTCCTGAACCAGCATCCCCAAGTTGCTACGGTGCTGCGCCTTCGCCTCGCGCCCCGCGGCATCTCGTTAGCCGAAATGCGTCCCGATCTCGGGAGCCTGCGATTCTTCCTCCGCGGGAATGACGTGCTCGTGCATGCCCTTTACGAACTGCTCTTCACCCGTGTCTGGCGCATCGCGCTGCTGCCCCGATCCGCTCTGGACCAATCCAAAGCCCCGGTCTTTCTTCCGGACGATTCTATCCTGCCCGTCGGCTTCGCTCCCGACGAATCGGTTATCCCGTACCCGCCGCACGCCCATCCCGCCTACCGGCTGCTTCAGGAGTATTTCCAGTTCCCGCAAAAATTCCTGTTCTTTGATCTCGCCAATCTCGACCGCCATCCCTCTCTCGACCCGAACCTCCCGCCCGATCCCGAACCCGATCCCGAGGAAAAGCTGGATATCCTCATTCTGTTAACCGAAATCCCCCGCCAGCGCCTCGTCATCGACCGGCACACCTTTGCCCTCGGCTGCACTCCCGTGGTCAACCTGTTTTCCAAGACCAGCGAACCCATCCGCCTCGATCAAACCCAGCTCGAATACCGCCTCATCCCGGATATCCGCCGCGAGCGCACCCACGAGATCCACACCATCCTTTCCGTCTCCGCTTCTTCCAACCCCATGGAAGAAACCGCTCGCCTTGATCCGTTCTTCTCCTTCCAACACCGCCGCGACGGTAAAGAGCCGAAGGCTTTCTGGCACGCCCGCCGCATGCCTACCGGACGCGAAGATTTGCCCGGCACTGAAATTTATCTCTCCTTCCTCGACCTCGACCTCAATCCGGCGCAGCCTCCCGCCCAAACTGTCTTCGCTCACACGCTCTGCACCAATCGGGATCTGACTGCCCAACTCCAGCCCCGCACGCGCCTGCAGATCGAAAATGCCGCGCCCCTCAACGACATCTCCTGTCTCTATAAACCTACCGAGCCGGCCTATCCGCCCATAGAAGGCGCTTCGCTCTGGGCGTTAATCTCCAATCTCTCGCTCAACTATCTCTCGCTCTCCGGCGGCAAGGAGAGTCTCGATGCCTTGCGCGAAATCCTTCGCCTCTATTCCTTCTCCGACGCTCCCGCCACTCACAAACAGGTTCAGGGAATCCGGCAGATGTCCGCCCGCCGGGTGGTGCGCCGTATCCCGCATGACGATTGGCGCGGCTTCTGCCAGGGCACTGAGGTCGCTCTCGAATTCGAAGAAGATCAATACGTCGGTAGCGGGGCCTTTCTGCTGGGCGCGGTTCTCGAGCGATTCTTCGCTCTCTACGCCTCCATTAACTCATTCACCGAGCTGGTCATCACGCGCGCTTCCCAACCCGGCCGCGAATGGAAACACTGGCCGCCCCGCGCCGGCTATCAGCCGATATTATGAACCTAACCAGATGCTGAAGAACCCATTCATGGCCGCAGATCAACGCCGATCGACGCAGATAAATTCTTCGTCCCCATCTGCGTTCATCGGCGTTCATCAGCGGCTAGCCCTTCAGCCCAAATTCGCGAGCGGCCAACCCAAAATTTACCCCAACCTCAACGCGGCCGCGGCCATTCCGGTCGATCCCGGCGACATCTTCCGTCTCCATACTTTCTTCGACAATTACCGCATCACCCGCGGTGGCCAGCACGGCCTCCTGGTCGCCAATTCCAAGTACATCTTCTGTCGCATGATGAGCGGCGAGCTGCTCATGCACCCCACCTATCGCCATCCCGCCATCGCCTCCGGCAAACCGGTGCTCTATGCAGGAGAGGCATACTTCGATAACGGCAAGCTCGAATGGTGGAGTAACGGCTCCGGCAACTATCGTCCGGATGCCGACCATGCCGCGCAGGCCGAATTGCCGATGGGACGCTTCTACACCTATCAGGACGTCTTGAAGGGGCGTCATAAAGAAGCCCGGCGGGAGCCCCAACAAGATAAAAAGAGCCGTATAATAAGATCCAACACCCAGTCCGGAGGGAGCCATGCCGAACGCTAAAGAGCGTGCAGCCACTATCGCTCTACAAGGCTATTTCCTTCAATCTGGCACGGTAAGCGCAGCCGGAAAAGTCCTGCAGCGCAAATCTGCCACACAGCTTCGCCCTGGCATCGATGCCTTTCCTGTCGACCTTCGCCCGAAATCCGGCGGCTGGCCGCTGCCGCGCGAGGTGCGCGAAAAAATGGAGAAGGCTATCGGCGCGAATTTCTCCGATGTCCGCATCCACGTCGGCCCAGAAGCCGCTTCCATCGGCGCCATCGCGTTCACCTGGGGATCAGACATTCATTTCGCTCCCGGCCAATACAATCCGCACACGCCGCACGGCCAATTCCTGATCGGCCATGAGCTGACGCATGTCGTGCAACAGCGCGCCGGACGCGTGGGCAATCCGTTCGGCTCCGGCGTCGCCGTAGTCCAGGATCACGCGCTCGAAGCGGAAGCCGATCGCCTGGGCAAGATGGCTGCGCACGCTCCGGCGGCTCACGCCTCCATCCAGCGTTACGCCGTCCGTCCTCCCCTTCGCCATGGCTCCGGATGGGAAATCCAGGCCACCGCGGGTAGCCGGGAATCCGTAGGCTCAGTCCGTCTCATCCCCTCCGGCAAGGGCATCTACATCTCCGACCTGAACGTGGCGCCCGAGCACCGCAATCACGGCGTCGCCAAGCAGTTGGTTCAGGCAGCCATGCACGCCGCGCGCAGCCACGGTTACCCCGTCGCCCAACTCGAAGCCCGGCCTTCTCCCGGCGCCGGTATTTCGCCCTCCTCGCTCGTGGCCATGTATCAGAAGCTTGGCTTCCGCACCACTGGCTTGTCGCATCGCGGCAGCCCACTTATGGAGCGCAGAACCTGATGCGCCGTGGGGCCAGGGCTTCCGCCCTGCCGCCGGGCTTCTGCCCGGCGCACTCTGGCAACCAGGAATACGCCTCCCACCGCGCGCAGCGCGGCGGTTCTAACCCGGAGCTCCGAATCTGATCGTATGCTTTTCGGCTGGCAGCGCGATGCCCCACTCCAGGACTGGCTCTTCGCCGAACCCTTCCTCTTCGACTTCTTCCAAGCTGTCCGCCTGCTCGAAAAGCTAGACCCCCAAGCTGTCCCGCCCGGTCAAGGATCGGAACCCGAAAAAGAAGCCGTTCGCTTTCGCTCCCGCGTCGCTCTCGATTTTCCCGCGAGCGACGTGCAGCGCCTCAGTCCCCCGCCCGAGCCCGGCGATCCTCCGGAAATGACTGTCAATTTCATGGGACTCGCGGGCGCTTTCGGTCCCCTTGCCATGCCCGATACGGAGCTGGTGCTCGATCGCATCCGCAGCAAAGATTTCGCCATTCGCGATTTCCTGGATATCTTCAATCACCGCCTCGTCAGTCTGATGTACCAGGTGCGCAAGAGGCATCGCCTCACCCTCACCAACGAGCGGCCGGAAGAAACGCCCACGGCCCGGCGCCTTTACTCGTTCTTCGGCCTCGGTCTCGATGGGCTCCGCAACCGCATGCAAGTTCCCGATCGCACGCTGCTCTCGACAGCCGGCATTCTGGCGCAGCAGCCACGCTCGGCGGTTGGCCTCGAGCGTTTGCTGGCGTGTCACTTTCAAGTCGACGCATCCGTGAGCCAGTTGGCCGGTTGCTGGCGTCTGCTCGAAGCCAGCGAGTGGACCCGCATCGGTCGGATTGACGGCCGCAATCAGCGCCTCGGCGGCGGCGCAGTCGTCGGCACGCGTATCTGGGATCAGCAGGGCGGATTCGAGGTGCGCCTGGGTCCTCTCACCCAAACCGAATTCCGCGATTTCCTCCCCAGCGGAACCGCTTATCGCTCCCTTTGCGAACTAACCCGCTTTTACGCCGGCCCCGAATTCGAGTTCGGCTTCCAGCTCACCCTCAAAGCCCCTGACGTCCCGCAATCCTGGCTGGGGCACGCGGTTCTGGGTTGGACATCCTGGCTCAAAACGCGCCCGTTCCCCAAAGATGATTCGCAGGTTCGGCTGAGAACCTCATGACCACTTACGTTCAGGGAACCAGCCCGATTCTCGTCAGCACTCCTCTCGGGCCGGATAAGTTCCTGTTGAAGAGCTACCAGGGCGAAGAGCGCATCTCCCAGCCCTTTCACTTCACGCTCGAGTTGCTCTCCGAAGATAGCGCCATCGATTTTTCCCAGATCACCGGCAAAAGCGTAACTCTTACTATCTCCCTCGCCAGCGGCGATAAGCAATACATCAACGGGATTGCCGGCCGCCTCGTGCAGGCCGGCAGCGATACGCGCTTTACCACCTACTACGCTGAAGTTCATCCCTGGCTCTGGCTGCTCACCCTCAATACGGATTGCCGCATCTTTCAGAACATGACTACGCCGGACATTATTAAAAAGGTCTTTTCCGATGCCGGCTTCACGGATTTCACGGATTCTTTAACCGCCACGTACAGCGCGCGCGAATATTGCGTGCAGTACATGGAGACATCCTTCGCCTTTGTCTCCCGGCTGATGGAAGAGGAAGGCATTTTCTATTTCTTCACGCACGATAGCTCCAGCCATAAGCTTGTCCTGGCCGATGATTCGAGCGCCTATCAAGCCTGCCTGCTCGCCACAGCGACCATGAACAAGGAGGCGTGGACCGCCGAAGATATCATCACCAGTTGCTCGCTCGAGCAGCAGGTGGTGGCGGGTAAATACCAACTCGACGATTACAACTTCGTCACGCCCGCCACCGATCTTACTTCGAGCGCCAGCAGTTCTGATCCCAGCCGGTCGATTTACGAATACCCGGGTCTCTACACCACAACCGGCGATGGCGAAGCGCGCGCCAGCCTGCGGCTTTCGGCACTGGAAGTACCCGGCAAGCAGATTCGCGGCACAAGCTATTGCTGGGCCTTCCGTCCAGGGTACAAATTCACGCTGGCGGGCCACAAACGTGACGATACTAATGTCGAATACCTGATCACCTGGGTTTCGCACAGCGCCGATGAGAATAACCTCTACACCAATTCCTTCGAAGCTATTTCCTCCTCGACTGTGTTCCGCCCACCGCGCGTGACTCCGCGGCCCATCATTCATGGCTCGCAAACCGCGACCGTAGTAGGCAAGGCTGGCGAAGAGATCTGGACCGATCAGTACGGCCGCATCGTAGTCCAGTTTCACTGGGACCAGCTTGGGCAAAACGACGAGAAAAGTTCCTGCTGGATTCGCGTGGCTCAAGGATGGGCCGGCAAGCAGTGGGGTTCGATATTTCTTCCGCGCATCGGCCAGGAAGTGGTCGTCAGCTTCCTCGAAGGCAACCCCGATCGGCCGTTGGTCACCGGCTGCGTTTACAATGCCACGCAGACCGTCCCATATACGCTGCCCGACGAGCAGACCAAAAGCACCATCAAAACCAACAGCTCCAAAGGCGGCAGCGGTTTCAACGAACTCCGCTTCGAAGACAAGGCGGGATCGGAAGAAATTTTCATCCAGGCCCAAAAAGACATGAACGTGACTATACTGAACAACCAGATGGTCACGGTGGCGATGAACGAGACGCGCTCGGTTAAAGGCAACCGTACCGTGACAGTAGCCGCCAACATGACGCACACCGATAGCGGAGATTTCACCCACACGGTTGCCGGCAATTACGCATTGAAGGTTGACGGCAATCTCACGATTGAGGTGTCGGGTTCAGTGACCATTAAAGCTGGCACGTCCCTCACCAACCAGGCCGGCACCACGCTCGACAACAAAGCCGGCACAAGTATGACCAACGAAGCCCAGGTCACTCTCACGAACAAGGCTGGCGCATCCCAAACCGTAGATGGCGGTGGAATGCTGACCGTCAAGGGCGGGCTGGTGAAGATCAATTGATCATGGACAAACTCGAAGGCGATGTTTGCAGGTACAACGCCGCCGGCCAACTGATCGAGCGCGCCAGATTCAAAGCGGGAAAACTGGACGGCGAAACCATCGTGTACGACGAGCAGGGCGCCATTGCACAGCAGGTTCCGTTCAAAGACGGCGTCCAGGAAGGCGAAACCGCAATCTTCGTGGCCGGAGTACTGCGGGCGAAGCTGGCCTACCGCGGCGGCAAGCAAACCGGCGTATCGACTTTCTACGACGAAGCCGGCGTGCTCTCGCAGAAATCGCATTATAAAGATGGCGCGCTCGATGGTGAAGCGGTATACTACGATTCCGCCGGCAAAGTGACGCGCAAAGCGACTTATGTGAAGGGGCTGTTGCACGGGCCGATGTCGGAGTACCATCCATCGGGGAAACTCCGCGAAGTGGCGAATTACAAGAACAACAAATTGGAGGGAGAAGTATTGCTGTACACGGAGGATGGAAAGCTGAAAGAGCGACTGTGCTTCCAGGCGGGCAAGCCAGTTCCCTGTCCGTCAGTCCGCCGCTAACTAATAAATATGGCGTTAGAAGTAAATATGGGATCGATGTTGCAGTGTAGCTTCGGCGCGGCGCCGAGCAGTCTCGTAGTGCTGCCCGCCAATCGCGTGCTCACCAGCACGCCCGATGCGAACATCATGGACAACAAGCCGCTCGTCAATATCCTGCCGTTTGGAATGTGTTCCTCACCCTCGAATCCCACAGTGGCAGCCGCCACGGCCGCTGCCTTGGGCGTGCTGACTCCGATGCCGTGCGTGCCCGCCACAACCGCTCCCTGGGTTCCGGGCGCGCCAACGGTGCTGATTGGCAACATACCGGCGCTCGATAACAACTCTAAACTGATGTGCATGTGGGGCGGCGTGATTCAAGTAGTCAACCCGAGCCAGACCACGGTGATGGTTCCCTAACAGGAAGACTGGATGGCATACGATTTTTCACTCGACCGCAAAGCGACCATTACGCTGAGCGCCGGTTCCGTGGTCCTGCTGGTGCTGGTGTTCGTGGCGGGCGTTCTGACCGGCCTCACCTGGCGAACTCCCGAGCAGGAGATGATCATGGCAGCGCAGAAAGGAGCGGTGCCTGTGAAACCGTCCGTAAAGGCATTGCTTTCGCCCGTTTCTGTCCCGCTGCTCCCCGCTCCGGGAAAAGCGGCTGCACCACAAACCGCGCAAGCCGCGCCTACACCAACCCCCGCGGCGCAAGCTGCGCCGACCGCGCCTCCGTCAACCCCTCCGCCGCAAGCGGCGTCCCCAACCGCACCCGCCGCCCCAGCCGCGCAGCCCGGTGCTCAAGCACCTTCCGTGGCCCCCGAAACGCCGGGCATCCAATTGGCTATTCAGGTGGGCGCCTTCCTCGACAAAGCCAACGCCGATAAGCTCGTGGAACGGCTGAAGGACGCAGGCTACGCGCCGCAGATCGTCCTCGGCGGCCGTCCTCCACGGCAGTGGAATTTCGTGCGTGTAGGGCCGTATCACGACTGGGACGAAGCATCCCAGATCGCCGCCGTCATCTCTCGCAATGAAGATACCGAAGCCGTCGTACGGCCGATGCGGTAGTCAGGTGGCGGAGTTGCCCTCGCCGGCCGCCAGAAACGCTTTGGCGTTGGAATCGTAGACGGCGCGCCAGCGGGTTTCCCGCTCCACCCCGAAAACGTCGCTGTATTGCGCGTGTCCGCAGGCCACAAGGAGCTTGCGGCCGGATGTGATCGCCAGATACTCCGCGGGCGAAACCCGCAAAAAGTGCGCCAGCGAGAAGCTGATGCCTGGACCGAGCGCCACATTATGCACTCGGGCTTTGAGCGGCAGATCGTCGGGCATTTCGTCGCAGACCAGGAAACTGCTGGCGACACTCAGCTCGCGAGCCGGCGTCGAGCCCAAATTGGCGATCGACACCTCGAGAGCCGAATTTTCCCCAGGCTGCGCTTTCAGCGAAAGCCGGAATTCAGTGGGGTGCACCCACGCGCGCTTGGCCACTTCGGCGGTGACCCTGGCAGCTTCGGCGGCGGCCTGGGCCGCCTGCGCGCTGGCCGCTGCCGCCTGCGCGCTCAGCTTCGCGCTCTTCTCGGCAGCTTCTGCTCTCCGGTCTGCGTCTTGTGCGCGAAATGAGCGTCTCTGCCAGCACGCTATCGCCAGCGCCGCTACGCTGATTACTACTGCGGCTGCGCTCAACAGCATCTCTACTTGCGGCAAGCTTCGATCTCGTCGAACAAACGCGCCGCGCCATCGCCGGTGAGCGTGCGGATCACGTGGCTTTGCCCTTTCTCCACCGTGAACTTCACCGTCATCCCCTTCGCCCGGAATTCGGATGCCTGCTGCTGCATGTCTTCCCGCCAACCAGAGTCCAGTTCGCCCACGTGCATGTTGATACACATCTTCGCCAGCGCTCCGATGCGTTGCGGCGTTGCATCCGGCAGGTATCCGGGGAATCCGGTAACGGAGAGGAAGTATTGCGGGTACGAGGCTGCGATGTAAAAGGCGCTCAGCCCGCCGTTGGACATGCCCGCAATGTGGAACTTGTTGTCTTTGACCTTATATTCCTTCAGCAGTTGGTCAAGGAACTGGGGGAACACGCGCGCGCCCTCTTCGAAAAACAAGCGCCCGGCCGGGGCGGCGGGAATCACGACAATGTAGCCGCGACGCTGCGCCTCCCCCGCCCAGTTGCCGGTAAGTGTCACCATCACCATGTCGTTCGTCTGCGATCCGGGAGGGAAAGCGAGGATCGCCGGATAGGCTTTCGCCGGATCGAAATCTTTCGGCAGGACCACTTTGTAATACAAGGACATGCCGGCGATGCTGGTGTCCCCATCGACTACCTTGGCGGGCAGAGCTTCGATAACGGCAATCAGCCCCAGCGTGATGGCGCAGACTTTGAGCATGACTGATTCTACTGCAATGACAGGAGGCGCGGCATCCTACCGGCTGCTCGCTTGCTACAGTTGATTTAGGAAGTAAACATGCGGTTTTGCCGAGTATTTGCCTTGATAGCTCTTCTGGCGGTGGCAGCGAGCGCTGCCGATCCGCCGGCGGGCGCGAACGTCACACGCGAAACGCTTTCGAACGGACTTCAAGTGGTGATTATTCAAAACCGGTTCGCGCCGGTCGTGACTGTGCAAGAGAATTACCTGGCGGGCGCGGATGAAACGCCGGCCGGCTTCCCCGGCATGGCGCACGCCCAGGAGCACATGGCGTTTCGCGGCTGTGACGGGCTTTCGGGCGACCAGATCGCAGCCATCTATGCGCAGTTGGGAGGCCGCAATAACGCGGATACCCAGCAGAACATCACGCAATACTTCACCACCGTGCCTAGCGAAAACCTGGAACTGGCTCTGCGCATCGATGCCGCCTGCATGGCCGGGATCGTCGATTCCACCCAACAATGGGACCTGGAACGCGGGGCCATCGAGCAGGAAGTGGCGCGCGATCTTTCCAACCCCACTTACAAATTCCTCACTCGCTTGAATGAGGATATGTTCGCCGGCACGCCCTACGCGCACGATGCGCTGGGCACGAAAGCTTCGTTCGACGCCACTACCGCCGCCATGCTCAAGAAATTTTATGAGACGTGGTATACGCCGAATAACGCCGTGCTGGTGATTTCGGGAAACGTCGATCCGAAAGCGGTTCTGAGCATCGTGGAGAAGCTTTATGGCAACATTCCGCGGCGCGCGATTCCGGCCAAGCCGGAAATCAAGCTGCAGCCGGTCAAGTCGGAAACGTTTACACTCGAAAGCGATCTGCCGTATAAGGTGGTGTTCCTGGCTTACCGCATGCCGGGTACCGATAGCCCGGATTATGCTGCCGTTCAGGTGATGGGGGACGTAATCGGTAGCCAGCGTGCCGCCCTGTACGATCTGGAGGTCCAAGGCAAGGTGCTCGGCACCCAATTCGGTGTGGCCGAAAACTATCGCCGTGCGAGCGTGGCGTTTGCTGCGGCGGCCTTGCCGCCTCAAGCCAACGGCGACACCACGATCGCGGCTATGCGGAAGATTATCGCGGATTATGTGGCTAAGGGCTTGCCGCCCGATTTGGTGGAAGCTGCCAAGCGCCGCGAAGTCGCCGATGCCGAGTTTCGCCAGAATTCCATTCCCGGCCTGGCGGAATCCTGGTCGCAGGCAGTAGCCGCGGAAGGCAAGCAATCGCCCGATGTGGATGTCGATGAAATCCGCAAGGTAACCGTGGCCGATGTAAACCGGGTGGCGAAGCAATATTTACTGGAAGGGAATGGTATCGCGGCCACCCTGAATCCCGCGCCCTCCGGCAAGCCGGTTCCCTCACAAGGGTTTGGAGGCGCGGAACAGTTGACGGCGGCGCCCACCAAACCCGTTGCGCTGCCCGCGTGGGCGCATGGCGCTCTGGTGGCTCTCGCAGTGCCGAAATCCGCCATTCATCCCGAGGAGGCTACGCTCTCAAACGGCATGCGCCTCATTGTCCAGACCGAGAAAGTCACTCCCACGATCACAGTGGTCGGCGAGATCCGCCACAACCCCGATCTCGAAACGCCGCAGGGCAAAGAAGGAGTCAGCGAAGTATTGGACAGTCTGTTTTCCTATGGCACGAGTTCACTCGACCGCCTGGCATTTCACAAAGCGCTCGACGATATCGCCGCCGGCGAATCGGCCGGAGCCAATTTCGGTTTGCGTGTGCTCAAACAGTATTTCGGGCGCGGCCTCGCCTTGCTCGCCGATAACGAACTGCATCCGGCGTTGCCCGCAGCCGCTTTCAAAATTGAGCAGCAGGAGACCGCGCAGGCCGTGGCCGGACAGTTGCAAAGCCCCGGTTACAAGGCTTCCCGCGCTCTCGATACCGCTCTGCTTCCCAAGGGCGATCCCGCGTTGCGCGAGGCCACCCCGGCGTCAGTCAATTCGCTGAGCCTCGATGACGTGCGCGCCTACTACCAGAAAACCTTCCGTCCCGATCTGACCACGGTCGTAGTGATTGGCGATATTACTCTTGCCGAAGCCCGCGCGGAGTTCGAGAAATGCTTCGGAAGTTGGAAAGCCACAGGTACTCCTCCGAATGTGATTCTGCCGCCGGTGCCGCCCAACCACTCGGCCTCATTCAACGTTCCCGATCCCGCCCGCGTTCAGGACGAGGCGTTCCTCGCTGAAGAATTGCCGATGAACCGCTTCGACCCGGATTATTATGCTCTGCAACTCGGCAATCACGTCCTGGGCGGCGGCTTCTACGCCACGCGCCTCTATCGCGATCTGCGCGAGATTGCCGGGCTGGTTTACACAGTCGAAGATGTGATGACCTCCAACCGCAGCCGCACGGTTTACCAGGTGATGTTTGCTTCTGATCCGAAAAATGTTTCGAAGGCCCGCGCGCTGATCGAACGGGACCTCATGGACATAGCGAAGAACAATGTAGACGCTGCCGAGTTACAGCAGGCCAAAGCAATTCTGTTGCGGCAGATTCCTTTGGGCGAAGCGAGCGAAGACCAGGTGGCCGGCCAGCTTTTGGCTGAGGCCCGGCTGGATCTGCCGCTCGATGAGCAGTACCGCGCCGCCGCCCGTTATCTTGCCTTGAACGCGGACCAGGTACGGGCAGCCTTTGCCAAATGGATCCGGCCCGCGGACTTTGTACAGGTGGTTCAAGGGCCCCCACCGAAGTAGATCCGTCAGTAAGTGCTTGATATGGCCTCTCTGGCCGGGTGATTGCTTATCCCTACTAGAGAGGCCTTATGGTTCGAATCTTCTTTTTTACCGTGATAATGGCCACGGTTGGCGCGGCGCAGGATATTCCGCAAAATATTCCTGGATTGGCCGGCGGCATTCTCGCGCAAAGCAAGCTCGCTCAGCAGGCCGTTCTGCAGCACGATAAAGCGGCCGCTTTAGATCACATCCGGCAAGGCTCGGCTTCGGCGGCCCAAATCCTGCAGGCGACGCCTCCTTCGGCGCCCCGTCCCGTTCTGGTGAGGATCTACAAGAGTACAGAGACTACCACCACCTATGCGCCTGCGAAGCGCAACGGCCGCCTGAAAAAATACGCGACCGCGGCAGGAACGGAAACGCAAATCACTACCGGCAGGCTGGATGTTTCGAGTGCCGCCACACGCCTTCAGGACGCCGAAGCCGCCGTCGAGCGTGACGACTGGACGACCGCGAATTCGGATCTGCGCGCCATCCCCGAGAGCGTCATCCAGACCACTGTTCAGGGCAATATGCCTCTGCTCGAAGCGCGGCAGAATCTGCGCCTGGCGAAAATGCGCGTAGAAGAAGGTCACTACAAGGATGCCGCAGTTCCGCTGCGTGCGGCGGCTGACGACCTGGCCGATTACGAGCATCTCTCACCCGGCGCGCTGGGTCAGAACGCCGAATACTTCCGCCAGCAGATCGCTAATTACGCCGGCACAATAGCGAAGAATCACCAGGACGCTGCTATGCAGATCGATTACTGGCTCGGGTACGTGGATAAGTGGTACAAGGAGGCAACTACGGGCTAGCCGAGTGCATTAATTCGGGTATGACCGCTCCCTGACGGTCGCGGCCGGTCAGAAGCGCTTCTGAGCTGCGACGAAAGGGAGCGGTCAAGTTTACGCAGCTTTGGATGTGCCACGATAAATGGCATGTCCGAGAAGATCGCTGTTTTCGACACTACTCTGCGCGATGGCGAGCAGGCGGCCGGCACGCGGCTGGG
>DATBID010000222.1:0-8886 GCA_036557125.1 Bryobacteraceae bacterium
GGGCGAATGCAGGGGGAAACAGGGCGAACAACAGAGCGATTCGTCTTCTCATCGTGCGGAGGGATTATAACAGCTTCACCGAAACTCCAGCCCCCGCAGCACTCCCGTTGACGCGCCCGTTTCCGCCCACACGGCCACAACCTTGTCATCCGTTTGCGGTCCGCAGGTAAATTCAGCCGGTCCGTTGCGCATCTCGACGTGCGTGAGGTCCGGCACCGCGAGGCGGACCACTCCGGAGGGCGTCTCCACCACGAAGGCGGTTCCAGCTTGCCCGCATTCCACTTCCCGCAGATGGCCTTCCGCGCGGCGCACGCGGTCACCCGGCTCAATGAAAGGATTCCAGGTGGATGCGTCCGGAGAGGCTGTGTGCGGCGCGCGCACCGTTTCCAGATGCGTGTGTCCGGACGCATCGCGGCTGAAACGCACCGCAAGATCGGTTTCGGCCATGAGGGCCAGCCGTTCGGCCTGTTCCCGCTGCTCGGTATTCGCCGCGGCCGCCAGGGCCGAATCGGCGGCAGCTTTTGCTTCCGTTCGAAGGCCAAGCAGATTGGCGGCATCGGAAAGCTCAGTCCAGTAGGTGAAGCGGCGGGCGGGAGCGATCGTGTGCATCGCGCGCAGATGATCAACAGCGGCTTGGGGATCCCCCGCCTGGCTATCAGCCAGCGCGAGGCTGAAGAGGGCATCATCGAAATCCGGCTGCAAGGCTACGGCCCGCTCTAGCGCGCTGCGCACTTCCGGCGGGCTCAGCCCCGCATCTTCCCCCTGCTTGGCAAAGCGGTAGCAGATTTGCGGATCGCGAATGCCGCGCTCGAGCGCACTCTGCCACTCGCGCCGCGCTTCGGCTACATCATGCCGTCGAAGCGCCAGCATTGCCAGCGCTGCCGGCACGGCGGGATCCTCCGGCGCCTCGCTGGCA
The DNA here is from genome assembly GCA_036557125.1 of Bryobacteraceae bacterium. Classification (GTDB taxonomy): domain Bacteria; phylum Acidobacteriota; class Terriglobia; order Bryobacterales; family Bryobacteraceae; genus PSRJ01. The sequence continues at coordinate 917 of DATBID010000222.1, forward strand.
AGTTCCCGGTATAAGTTTTCGGCGCGATCCGGTTTCTCTTCGCTGGTCAGCACATCGGCAAACAAGAGGCGAACGGAATAAGACGATACTTGGGACACCTCGACTGGCGCGTCGGTTTCCTCCTCGGTGGAAACCCAGACCGGCGCGTAGCGGCCCTTTTCGATCCAGCCGCGGAGGTCGCGGGCGATGGTGTCGAGCGGTTTCCCGTAGACCTCCACCAGAGCCTGCGCGGAGGGATTGCCTGAAGTGATGCGATCCAGAAACAGGTGCAGCCGCGGTGCATAGTGCGGCGCGAGCATCAACATGTGGGCCATCGCCCAGCTTTCCGCATAAAACACTTCCGCAGAATCACGTTCGCTCCGCAGAGGCGCATCCGCCGGCAAAGCGACCAGCGTGGCAAGCGGAATCCAGGCCCGGATTCGCAGGATTCGTGTGTGGCCGGCCGGCCGCGCGCCCATACGGCCGGAAACCTCTCCCAAGCGGACGGTGGAGAAGAACTCCGCCATCCCTTCGTTCAGCCAGGGCGGCAACTGTAGCGCGCTCGCATGTTCGACGAAGTGCCAGTACTCGTGCGCCGCCAGCCGTCCGGCTTCCGGGCTGGAAAGCACAATGTAATCGCGGCTCTCGGTAGCTGTATAGAACGCATCGGCGGTCGGGCGCAGGCGGTACGGCTCATATTCGGCGGCCGAACGAAAAACCAGCACGCGCAGCGGCGAACGGCCATTCACCGTTAGGCCGGTCTGCCGGGCAAAAAAAGCATGCAGCCGCTCAAACCACCACAGAACTTGCCGGGCATTATCGCCACCGGCCTGGGAGTAAACCTCAAACCGCGAGCTGCGGGCGAGAGTCCAGGTCCCTTGCGCGAACGCTAGAGGACCGGCAAGAAAGAACACTACTGCGCTGGTAGCGAGGAAGCGCATCGCTCGCACGATAGCACAGCAAGATGAGCGAGAGAAGCGCGTTACTGGCTCGGACCAACTGGGCCTGCGGGCAGGATGCCGGTTCGCGCCGGTGCGGACCATAAGACCCGGCCGTTTTCGCTATAAAGGTTCAACACTACTCGGCCCTGGAGATCCACGCCCAGCTCCCCGCGCTTAACGGCTTTCGAATCCACCACCACAAATCGCTCGGCCGTAATTTCCGTGGCGCGCTGCTGCGCGAACACGGTATGCAAGCCGCTGGAAACGGCCCCGCCCACAAAACCGGCGCCCAGCGCAATCGCCGCGAAAACCCATTCTTTTCGCATCTTCATGGTGCACCTCTGAGCTACGGACGTACGCGCCAACGGTTTCGTTAGAATCAATTTAAGACAGCGTTGGGGGGGGAGGTGTTTCATTGTCTCAGGGCCGGTGGAGTGGCCTTGCTCTCCCGTCCGATTTGGATACAATCATCAGCGAATAGATAAGCGACCGGTCAAATCGGCACCGACGTACGGCGGGTGTGCCACATCCGAACTCGCATGCGGAACGGAATTTTCGACGCAAACCTGAAGGACAAAGGGTTATGAGCGGAATCCAGTTCGTTACCGATGAGAAAGGCCGCAGGGTGGCTGTTCAAAGCGACATAAAAAAATACGGCGCGGTGCTGGAGGACTTCTGAGACGGGCTGATTTCCGAATCGCGCCGCAAGGGAAAGGGGATACCTCTCGAAAAGATCAAAGCGGACCTGGTAACGCACGGTGGGTTGCGTGAATAAATACGCCGTCGAGGTAAAGCCCCAGGCGTGGAAAGAACTAGAAGCGTTACCGGATAACGTGCTGTCGCGCGTTGTCCGCAAACTCGAAGCGCTGGCCGACATTCCACTGCCCGCCGGACCGAAACGGCTCCTTGGGGCGAAGCTTCGCGCTTGAAAAAGGGAATTTTGAGGCGGCCGTCCGGAAACCGGCTACCTGCACGCGAAGCGGAACTCTCTCAGAGCGTCCGCTGGGCGAAGTCCAAGCCGTCTCACTTAGTAATACGACACTGTTTCGATTCCCGTGTCGGCTTTCAAGTTCGATACTACGCGCCCCTCGGAGAAACTAGTTACGGAAACGGTGCCAGCGCCGTAACCAGCGGATTTTACCGTTAGGTCCCGTGCCGCCACCGGTGCAACAAGTTTCAAATGGGACCAGTTGTGAAACAATGCTGCAGGTCTCGGCCGAATGCGGGCCTCGAGAATCCGGACGAGCCATCGTGTTCCGCTTAGCGAGCTTTCAGTCTTGGGAAGGCTTCTCGATGTGGTCAATGACCATTACGGGAACCAGGCCGCGTTCGCTGTCGAGTTTCAGGCCTAGCTGCTGGCGGAGGGCGGTGAAGAGGCTGGGGGCGTCAGCATCGAGGTTGTCGGCGCCAGCGGGCAGGTCGGGGCTCCATTCGAGGGTGAAATCGTAAAAGCCGTTAAGGCCAGTCAGGTCCACGACGGGGCGGTTCAATTGTTGGGAGAGGAACAAAGAAAAGTAATTCATAGATACCCTCTGGCCGATGGCTTTGCCCGCCCTCCAGTCGATGGGGATATCGAATCGGTTAGGGCTCTCATTGCGCTTCATCCTCACTCCGGACGCATCGAGCCTGAGCGCGAGGCGCGGCAATTCCCGGTTCTCGGTATGGAAGCGAAACTGGAAACGATCAGCCAACAGGGTTTTGAACATCTCGTGGAGGTCATCGGCGTTGGAGGGACGAGGCGCCTTGGCCATGATTTCCCAGCGATCCGTCCGCAGCCACCCAGGCACCCCATCGAGTTGCGCGTCACATAGGTGGTACAGCAGCAAAATGATGGGTAACACCGGTAGGTTGTGCGAAATGTAAGTCTCGCCACCCGGTAAGGGCCGGATCTGGCCGCCGATCGCGTTCGGATCGCCCGGCTTGACGGAGGCTACCTCGAAGGCCAGTGGTCGTTTAGCTGGTGCGTCGGTTTGGACTTGGCTGTAGACGCTCGAAAGGGGTTCCAACAAGAATAAGAGAACCGGTGCAATCGGGAACGTACGGGCCACACTGGAGCACATCAAACGTTTCATCCAATCCACGAAGCCTCCCTTTAAGGAGCGGACCACAGGAGAGTACCATATCGGAAGAACTCAGAGATAGGTCGTTGGCTGCCCTCAATTCGAAAAACTGTTCAGCAGTCTACCTGAAATGCCAAAACTGCCGACAACCGTAAGTAGCCCGCACAAAACGGCGGGAGTCTATCAGTCCCGAAAGTTAACCTTTGTGGAACTTAGCGCGAAGGACCCTTTGTTGGACAAGGTTGTTACGCTCTGCCCCTGAGAATTGCGGCCATACGCGCAGGCTGCGGCGTCCGTGAATGACCGCGAGAACCCACAAAGGTCTTTTGTCGGGCGCATACGCAATGAGATAATTACCCGCACTGATAAATCTCAAGGACCGCGATGTGAGATCAGGACGGCGGTGGCCTTGTTGGGGAAAGGGTACGAGGGCTTCTATAGTAGAAACGATGCGGTTAATCGTGCGGTCGGTGGCGTCGGGGTTATCCTCGGCTATGTATTCCCAAATGGCGTTAGGGTCGGCTTCGGCCTCCGGGTGAAAATCATACGCTCTCATTGCGTCTCGCACGGTAGGCCGCGCTCCTGGCGCGAAGCCGCGCGATAACATCATCGCCGGGGACGGGCTTCACCCTGCCGCTCTCGAGATCGTCATAGCGCGTGTCAAGCGTTTCCCGCGACTGTGCAAGGTCGCCGAAATATTCTTCTATGACATCCGGCACAAGCACGTCCGCATTGCCGCTTTCAGTCTGCGCGGCAATATCCTTGAGCTTCTTTTCCGTCTCGGGGGTGAAGTGTACTTCCATGCCATCAAGATACGGAAAAAACGTCTCTAACGCAAGATGATAGCGGAACACCCGCGGTCCGGCGATGCCACCGCTCTCAATAATACGACAGCGTCTCGATTCCCGTGCCCGCCTTAAAGCTCGATACGACGCGCCCTTCGGCAAGGCTGATAATCGAAACGGTGCCATCGCCATGGTTGGCAACCAGCGCCGTTTTTCCGTCGGGAGAGATCGCAAAGCCCATCGGGTCCTTGCCGACCTGGAGCACGATTTGTTTGCCGTGCGGGTCGTCCACATTGATGATGTTCACCGTGCCGCTCAGGCTGCAAACCAGCAGCTTGGAGCCATCGGGTGTAAAGCGCGGCTTGAATTCTCCGCGAGGACTGCCTTCGAGCGGAAGAGTGACTTCCACCGTATCCGTCTCGGGATTGATCACCAACAGCTCCGGCTTGACGTGATCGACCGCAACCACGTACTTGCCATCCGGAGAGGTAGTGATCCCCTCAGTGCCGTTGGGCGCCGGGATGCGTCCGATCATCTTGCGCGCTTTCAGGTCGATGACGCTCACAAATAGGCGGTCGTTCTTGTTGGCCGTATAAGCCTTGCTGCCATCCGGCAGAACGGCTGCCCAATGGCTGGTGCCTTCGGTGTCGATGGCCGCCACGATCGAGCGTTTTTTGGGATCGATGACCAGCAGCTTGCGGCTGAGGTCGCAGGTAACGTAGAGCAACCCGTTGCGATCGACCTGAATTCCATGCGGTGCCTGATACGGTGAAACGTCGATGGTTCCGGTCATCTTGCGCGAAGCCAGATCGACGATGGCGATCAGGTGGCCGGGATGTGGATTCCGGCCATAGACGCCGTCGCCGTAAATGGGAATGTAAACGGTGGAGTGGTCCGGGGAAAAGGCCAGATCGTGCGGAGCCTTTTCGGTTTCGAAGCTCGAGATCTCCTGGAACGTGGCGGGATCGAAGAATCGAATGTGGTCGCCCAGCTTGTCAACGAGCACCAGGCCGTGCGTGCCGGTGGGGTTGTTGGGATCGAGACTGGCGCTCTGGAGGGCCAGTGTGAAGAGCAAGACGCCGAACAACGGCTTCATAGGTGCTCCTATCGACTGATTTGATGGGGCAGGCGGTCTCGCCTGCCCTGATTCGCTATGCCGCCTGCGCGGCTGCCTTGGTCGCTTCCAGGTCCGACACGAGTTCGATTTTATCTCCCAATGCCGGGCCGCCGCCTTCCAGGGTCTGGTTAAAACTGAGGCCGAAGTCGCGGCGGTCAAACGAACCCTTGATGCTGAAGCCGCCGCGTTGGTTGCCCCAGGGATCTTTCACTTCGCCTCCGTGCTCTACTTCCAGCGTCAGGGGCTTGCTGACGTCTTTGATCTTGAGGTTGCCGGTAACGCGGTATTGATTGGTTCCCGCCGGTTCGATTTTAGTGCTTTCGAACGTCATCTGGGGATATTTTTCGGTATCGAAGAAATCCGCCGTCTTCAAGTGGCCGTCCCGGCGCGCATCGCCGGTATCGATGCTATTCACATCGATCTCGATATTGACTTTCGAGTTAGTGGGTTGCTGATCATCGAGCTGGATGGTTCCCCCCCATTTGGTGAAGCGGCCATGGACCTTCGACACCACGAAGTGCCGAATGTTGAACTGTAGATAAGAATGGACGGGATCGATCTGCCAAGTCTCTACTGCCACGATATACTCCTTAGGGTTGAATTTATTGCCAGACGGAATATCATACCGGATATGAAAACTGCTTTGAGTGTGATGCTGCTCGGCGCGGCAGGGATTCTGTCGGCGGCGCCGAATTGCGAGAGTTTGAAAAACATGGCCCTCGATCACGCGACAATCGCCATGGCGCAGACAGTGGCCGCCGGGCAGTTCACACCGCCGGCGCCTGCCTTTCCGGGGGGAGCAGGGGTATTCCGCAGTTTGCCGCAATTTTGCCGTGTGGCGGCAACGCTCAAGCCAGTGGCGGATTCGGAAATCGGCATTGAGGTGTGGCTGCCGGAGTCCGGTTGGAACGGCAAACTGGAGGCTGTGGGGAACGGGGCATGGGCTGGATCCATCAGCTATCCGGCGCTCGCTTCGGCCGTGGAAGCGGGCTATGCCGGCGCCAGTACAGACACGGGGCACAAGGGGAACAATGTGAAGTTCGTGGTAGGGCACCCGGACAAGCTGGTGGATTTTGCCTGGCGTTCGGTGCATGAAATGACCGCGGCGGCGAAAGCGATCACATCAGCCTATTACGGAGGCAGGCCCCAGCGCGCCTATTTCAATGGGTGCTCGACCGGCGGACGGCAGGCACTGACTGAGGCGCAGCGCTTTCCCGACGACTACGACGGCATCGTTGCCGGAGCCGCTGCCAACTATCCAACCCATCTACAAGGGGCACAGGTTTGGACGGCGCAAGTGGCGCACTGGACCGAAGCCGGCTACATTCCACCCGCAAAATATGCCGTGATTCACAAAGCCGTATTGGAGGCCTGCGATGCCCTCGATGGAGTGAAGGACGGCGTGCTCGAAAACCCCACCCGCTGCCACTTCGACCCGGCTACGATCGTGTGCAAGAGCGGCGATGGACCTGCCTGCCTGACGGCCGCGCAGGCGGAAACTGCGGAGAAGATTTATAGCGGGCCGAGCGACCCGCGCACCGGCAAGAACCTGTTTCCGGGACTGGAGCGCGCAAGCGAACTGGGTTGGGCAACCCTGAGTGGCCCAAAGCCGATGGATCTAGCGGCAGAGACCTATCAGTATCTGGTGTTTCACGACCCGCAATGGAGCTTTTTACGATTCGACCCGGTGGCCGATATGGCCACAGCCGAAAGAGCGATCGGTCCGATTATGGATGCCGTCGATCCCGACCTGAAACCGCTTTTCGCTCACGGCGGGAAGCTGCTGATGTATCACGGATGGGCCGACCCCGGAATCGCGCCGCGCAACAGCGTGAATTACTACGAAAGCGTAGTGGAGACCATGGGCGGCGCGGCAAAGGCGGGGGATTCTATCCGGCTGTTCATGGTCCCAGGGATGGGCCATTGCCGCGGCGGCGATGGGACCGACACCTTTGATGCCGTCGCTGCGCTGGACGCCTGGGTAACGCGCGGGAAAGCGCCCGATGCGATTCCAGCCTCGCACCTAACCAAGGGCGCGGTGGATAAGACGCGGCCGTTGTGCCCGTACCCGCAGGTAGCGGTATATAACGGGACCGGGGATGTGAACAAGGCTGAGAGCTTCACCTGCCGGTGAATTAGCCTGCCAACGGCCAGAAGACTTCCGTTTTCCAATCCGCGGGGTTCGGATAGTCGGCCGGATCGGTGACGTACGATTCCCACGGCGAGCCTGCCGGAGTAAGCCCTTGGTCTCGAATCCATGTTTCCACGGCAGCGTGGGCCTCGTTCAGAGTTTCGTACGGGCCCGCGTGAACTGTTCTCGCTGCCGGGCCTGAGGGAAGTGTCCCGGCGACGATTTCGCCATCGCCCGGCACTGCCGCTGCCACGGGCATTCCGGCTTCTATGTGGATCAATCCGGGCCCCGATTCGAGGTAACGGGTGAACGGAGGTCCCGCAAGTGCCGCGCCGCTCTGCTGCGTATATTGGAAGATGCGGCCGTACAGCTCGCCCAGTGCGGCGGCCAGACCGGACCTTTGGACGCGCCTCCGTATCGATAGCACCGGCTGCGCGGGAAGTTCTTTCGTTTCGATCGAATATGCCATGTCTGTTCGTTCTCTTCCGTCAATGTGAAACAGCCGGATGCAGGGCGTCGTGTTCCGCACCACAGCCGCATGTTTCGCTACCTCAGACGCATTCACCGGCTTTAGGAACCCGCGCGCGCGATACTTGCCGGGAGCTAACCCGAAACGCCGCCGGAACGCCCGGCAAAACACCTCGTGATTTTGGAAGCCGCACGAGAGAGCTACATCCAGAATCGAATTCCGCCGCGCCAGCAGCATCGCGGCAGCCGTATTCAGGCGAATCCGTAGCGCGAACTGCTTGGGTGTCTCGCCCGCTGCTCTCACAAACGTCCGGTGGAGGTGAAACGGCGAGACTCCCGCGCGGGCTGATAAGGCAGCCAGTGAGAGATCCTCGTCCGGATGCGCCGCGGCGAGCGCCAGCAGAGGCTGAATACCGGAGCAGGCTTTCGGTCACGGTCTCATTGTAAGAAGAAATTTCCCCCGCTTCTTGACCTTTCTTGCTCCAAGTC
>DATBID010000223.1:0-5784 GCA_036557125.1 Bryobacteraceae bacterium
GCGTTACGGAAACGGGAAGGATAGCCCAAGCCTGCCGGAGATAGCCCTCATACGCGGGGATCTCAGAGGCGACGCGCAGAATGCATCCCAGGTTTAGCAACGCGAGCGATGCGAACATCAAGTTCTTACTTAACAAAACGCACGCGCCGCAAAATGCGGGGAGGATTCTCTGGCCGATGCTAAAGACCATAGTCGAAAGGAATCCGACCGTGAGAGCATGTCGTGAAGCGCCCCAGAAGCCGCCTGAGCGATCGGCCGGGACTGCGGCGGCAGACAGCGCCGCAGCGACCAGCAACCAAACGTACGCGCCACGCACGAAAACCGGGAAGCTCACGTGTACACCGTTGACCTTCGCCGGTTGCAAGGCGGGTTCGAAAACGCGCAGCGCCGAGATCGACAGCAGCGCGGCGGCCAGCAGCAGGTATGCCGAGAGCATTGCGCCTCCGGCCAGCATCGCGATCACGGCGGCCCAGGCGCAGGATAGAGCAGCGTACAGACGACGGGCGCCTGGGGCCTTCAGGCCGACGAATATCGGCAGCCACCGCGCGTTGAAACCCCATACGGCCGGAACCAAAAACCCCCATGTGGGCAGCACCAACAGACGCTGATCGAGTGCGACGGGAATCGCAGGGCCTTTTCCAGTCGCCGCAAGGTAAGCAACCACGCCAAGGTTTGCGATCAAGGATGCCAGAAAACCAACGGCGGAGCCAACCACCATGCGCATCCATGGTTGCTCGGCGCGCGGTGGAGTCCCGGCTGCCGAGTGGGGACGGTGTCTTGAAACAATTCTAAAGAAAATCAGCAATGCCGTGAGTTCCAGCACTGCCGATACCGGCAGCGCCACGCGCCAGTGCCAAGCCGTGATGTTGGCGGCCCAGCGCACGGCGACTCCAACCGACCAAAGAGCGAAGCAGGCCCAGCCACGGGAGATCTCGAAGCGCGGCAGATTTCCCATCTTCGACAGCGAATAGAAGCCTATGCCGAGGATGAACGTCCCGATCCACCCGAAGATCTGCGCGTGGCCGTGTGCCTGTAGCCATGCGGGCGAAATGCTTTCGCTGGAGTGTGTGGCGCTGATCGAAAAGAGGTTCCAGAAACCGAGAGTCGTCCCGGGCAAGAGCAAGAAAAGTAAACCTGCCAAGATGTAGGCCGTCAGGAGCCGCTCGAGCCTCACTTCCCAGGAGACGAAATCGGGCGTACGGGAATGCGTGACATTCGAGGCCATCGTCGTACCTCCACAGAGAATCTGCGGAATCCAACCGCGATCTCTCCTACGGATTGATCGATGTTGAATCTCTGCTTTTCTCTGTTTAGAAAGTACGACTACGAGCAGGGGGGCTCAGTGACTTAAGTCACGAGGAAGTTCCAAAAAATTGAGGAGAGGCCGCTATCCAACGTCTCGCATCGCATACGGCTCCCTGAAGGCGATGGGGTCTGTGACTGAAGTCATAGCGAACGCCGCGACAAGGTCATTCGGCGGCAGGCCGGAATCAACGACGGTAAGGGATTCGTGTTTGTCTCGCACACCGGCGCAATCTATCCCAGTGGACTTCTGCCGCTCTCCGCGGGAACGTGCGGGCGCGACTCACTGGTGGATATTTATCGGAATTCGCCTCTTTTCCGGACGCTCCGCGACTCAGATAACCTGCATGGTAAATGCGGAGAATGCGAGTTCCGCAATCTCTGCGGAGGATCGCGTTCCCGCTCCTACACGCTTACGGGTGACTTCCTGGCCGAAGATCCACGCTGTTTCTACCAGCCGAAACAGGTAGCCCGGCGGGAGCGGAAGCTGGATCGGCCCTTAGCAGCGTTTCGGCCGGAAAGCGATGGAAGTCAGCGGGCTAATCCTTTGGGCGGTCGATCGCTGGCACCATGAGCAGCCGACCGGCGCGCCTTGAAGCCGCTCTGAACGCCGCGATTGGCCCAGAACTGCGCCGGCGCGGCTTATATAATTCAGGTTGATGGCGCAAAGTGACGTGCTGACCCTTCATTGGGTTAGCCGCAGCCCGCTCGCCCCCGGAATCGAGCGCACCCACGAGTTCATCTCTTCCTCGTTCTGCAGCAGATCGCGCAGGGTCGCCTGGCTCAGCACTCGATCCACCGCGACCTGCACCGCGCGCCACAGAGAGCGCACGGAGCAATCGACCGAACGCGTGCAGATGGCGGCCTGGCCGGCATGGCTTTCACAGAATTTGCTTTCGAAGAGGCGGCCGCCAAGCACGTCCATCACGTCGCCGATCACGATAGTTTCCGGCGCCCGCGCCAGCGTATAGCCGCCCTCCTTGCCACGAGCCGCCTTGACGAAGCCCCCTTTGCGGAGAATGCGCAGAATCTTGGCGGCATAGGCAGGGGAAACGCCTTCGGCGTGGCTGATTTCGGGGATAGTCAGGCTGCCGCCTTCGCCGGCATAGGCCAGGCGCACCAGGCAGCGCAGGCCGTATTCTTCGTTTGCGCCCAGCTTCATGGGCGGCTCCTTGCCGGGCCGATCCGCATGGCGGGAATTATGTCCTCCAGTCCCAAAGCCAACTTGGCCGCTTCCGACATGCGCTCCTTCGACCATGGCGGATCGAAAACCAGTTCCAGCTTCACTCCACTCACGCCGGGAACCGATTTTACCGCGCGCTCCACCTCTCCCGGCAGCGTACCCGCCACAGGGCAATTCGGCGCGGTCAGCGTCATGCGAATATTCACGTTACCTTCGGCATCCACATCCAAGCCATAGATGAGGCCGAGCTCGTAGATGTTGACCGGCATCTCCGGATCGTAGACGGTTTTGAGCGCGTTGATGATGCGATCCTTAGTGCTCATTCCGTTGTAACCGTTTCCTCGGAACCCGCCAGCGCCGATTTCAATGTATGCCACGCCAGGGTCGCGCACTTGACGCGCGCCGGATATTCGCGCACGCCGCAAAACACCACTAGCTTCCCCAGGTCGCGGCTCGCAGGTGTGTCGGTCGTCAAGAGGTCGTGGAACTTGTCCACCAGCTTCATGGCCTCTTCTCGCGTTTTGCCCTTCAGGCTCTCCGTCATCAGCGAGGCCGAAGCGGTTGAGATCGCGCAACCGGCTCCCTCGAAGCTGGCATCCTTCACGACGTCTCCCTCCATCTTCAGATACAGCTTGAGCCTGTCGCCGCACAGCGGGTTGTACCCTTCGGCTTTGCGGTCTGCGTCGGGAAGCGAATGGCGATTCCGGGGACGCTTGCTGTGGTCGAGGATGGTTTCCTGGTAGAGGTCGTCAATCATTTGGCGTACACCTCACTCATTCGCCGAACACCTCTTTTACTTTATACAGTCCCGCCACCAGCGCGTCGATTTCGACGCGCGTATTATAAAACGCCAGCGATGCGCGGGTGGTTGCGGGAATGTGGTACCGGTCCATCACGGGCTGCGCGCAATGATGGCCGGTGCGCACGGCAATGCCCTGCCGGTCGAGCACCGTCCCGATATCGTGTGGGTGGATGCCCTGCATCACAAAAGACAGCACCGCCGCTTTTTCGCGCGCCGTACCGATGATGCGCAGCCCGGGGATGTGCTCTAGCGCCTCGGTGGCGTAAAGCAGCAGCTCGTGTTCGTAAGCCTGGATTTTCTCGATGCCCAGGCGGGTGACGTAGTCGACCGCCACGCCCAGCCCGATGCCGCCGGCGATATCGGGCGTGCCAGCCTCGAATTTATAAGGCAGATCGTTGTATGTGGTCTTTTCGAAAGTGACGCTGCGAATCATGTCGCCGCCGCCCTGGTAGGGAGGCATGGCTTCGAGCAGCGCGGTTTTCCCGTAGAGGACTCCGATGCCGGTCGGGCCGAACAGCTTGTGGCCGGAGAAGGCGTAGAAATCGACGTCGAGCGCCTGCACATCAACGGGCATGTGCGGCACGGCCTGAGCGCCATCCACCAGAGCAAGGGCGCCGGCTTCGTGCGCCATTTCGATGATGCGGCGCACGGGGTTGATCGTGCCTAGCGCGTTCGAGACATGGCCGATCGCGACCATGCGCGTCCGCGGCCCCAGCAGTTTTTCGTATTCTTCCAGAATCAACTCGCCGCGGTCATTGATCGGAATCACGCGCAGCCGCGCGCCTGTTTCCTCGCAGATGATCTGCCACGGGACGATATTGGAGTGGTGTTCCAGGCCCGCGATAATAATCTCATCGCCTTCGCGCAGATTGGCGCGGCCCCAGGTATTTGTGACCAGGTTGATGCCTTCAGTGGTGCCGCGCACGAAGATGATTGCTTGTTGGGCGCGGGCATTGAGGAAGCGCTTCACCTTTGCGCGGGTCTCTTCGTAAGCCGCGGTCGAGCGCTGGCTCAGCTCGTGAACGCCGCGGTGGATATTCGCGCAATCCACTTCATAGAAATGGACGATCGCATCGATGACGGCACGCGGTTTCTGCGCGGTTGCCGCGTTATCGAGATAGACGAGCGGTTTGCCGTGGATAGTCTGGCGGAGGACAGGGAAATCCTCGCGGATCCGCTCCACGTCAAAACCGGCGGAAATGACACTACTCAGCGCGCTCATGGAATTTCCTGAAAAGCTCGGTCTCGAGCTCGCTCCGCAAATCCGCCACTTTGATGCGGTCTAAAATATCCTGCGCAAAAGCGTAGGTCAGCAGATCGCGCGCCTGGCGTTTACCGATGCCACGCGATTGCAAATAAAACATCGCTTCCGCATCCAACTGCCCAATGGTCGCGCCGTGCGTGCAGCGCACATCGTCGGCTAGAATCTGCAGCTCGGGTTTGGTATTGATTACAGCATCGTCGGAAAGCACCAGGTTCTTGTTAGTCTGCTTGGAATCGGTTTTCTGCGCGTCTTTGCGGACGATGATACGGCCGTTAAATACGGCGGATGAGTGGCCGTCGAGGATGCCCTTGTAGAGTTCGTGGCTTGTGCCGTGCGGTTTGGCATGGTCGATCTGGGTGTGATTGTCCACGTGCTGCCGCCCGGAGACGATATAGAGCCCGTTTAAGATCGCTTCCGTGCCTTCTGAGAGCGTGACGTTCGCGTCATTGCGCACCAGCGCACCGCCCAAGGCGATGGAATGGGAAGAGAAGTTGGCGTTGCGCCCCAGGGTGGCATGCATCGTGTGCACGTGGAAGGCTTCCAGCGACTCGCGCTGGATTTTGTAGTGATCCACTACCGCGCCCTCGCCCGCAACGATTTCCGTAACGGCGTTGGTGAAGTGGGGACCGTTGCCGAGATAGGTTTCAAGGATCGTGCATTGCGCGTTGGGTCCAATGAGGATTAGCGTGCGCGGATGCTGGGTTGCGCCTTCGGGCGTCTGGTGCACGATCCGGATCGGCTCGGTGAGCGTGGCGTTGCGGGGCGCTTGATACAGGCGCACCTCGCTAAAGTAAGCCGTGTTCAAGGCGACGAAGGGATTGCGCTCGAAAAGAGCGTGTTGTGCGAGATGCGGGCGGGCTTCGTCGGGAATGACCGGGATCGCTCCCTGACGGTCGCGGCTCTGAAAGAATTTGGCGATGGGGGTGACGTTGGTGAAGCGCCACTCCTCTTCGTGCGTCGTCGGAAACCCTAGCGTCTCAAAGCGCTCAAGTGCGGCTTCCCGCAAAGCTTGCACCCAGGTCTGTTCGGAAACCGCCGACGTCATACCTTGCCGACCGCCTCCGCTTCGTCGTAGATCCCCAGCGAGACGTAGCCGCCTTCTTCAAGCTCGAGCGCCAGTTCTTTGCCGCCGGATTTCACAATGCGGCCTTCCGCCAGCACGTGCACGAAATCCGGCACGATTTCGTTTAGGAGGCGCTGGTAATGGGTCACGACGATCATCGCCCGCTCGGG
>DATBID010000224.1:0-4028 GCA_036557125.1 Bryobacteraceae bacterium
AGCGTAGCCGCCACTCTGCAAAACGCGGGAAGGTCTTTGTAAGTAGTTGTTCCCGCCGGGCCGCGCCCGCCCGGAAGGGTAATCTCGCCCGCCGCCACCGGTTGCGCCAGCATGATGGTGGTATCCGGAAGGTTAACGGCAGCCAGATCTTCACAGGTTGCCGCCAGAGCAGGAACCGTAGCAAGCAGGAACAAGGCAAGACGGAGCATCACCACACCTCCAGGGTTGCGGAAATTATATCGCAGGCCGCTCTATCTCTTGGCGGGGTGGTGTTTGGAACTTGAGCTGGTCGAAATTCGGCGCGGTTGCCGATACAGATACGGCGGCTTATCCGGCTTACCGACGCGTTGAGAAAAAGGCGGAGAACCTATGGGCCGCGTCTCCCCACACTTCCCTCTCTACGATTTCTACCAGATTCCCGAATCGTTATGCGTTCCGCCCTCTGCGGCAGTCGGTTTGAACGGGGCGTTTGGGAGTTGAAGGATTTGCTAAGCGCGTGATGCTTCCTCTTCAAGGAAACGCGGGTCAACAATTTTTCTGACCATCCCCTCCGCGGAGCGCTTCGCGAGGTCCCGCAAATTTTCCCATTGCGTAGTAACGATACTTTCCACCATCAGGCCGGCCAGTACCAATAAGAACAGCGGAGATCCAATAACGAGCCGCTTCATAACAAGCGTGAGCATGCGGGCCTGGAACGTAAGGAGCTCTTGTTTTGTGTTCTCGTCCTCAATGGTCTTTAGCGCAGCTTCCCATTTTGCGGCCCAAGAGAACACTTGTTCGTCATGGAGTTTCCATCGCATGAAGTTGCAGGTCAACCGAAAAACCGTGAGCTGGTGTCCATACCTGATGAAACCGTTCATTGATTGGCGCAAGAGCCGATAAGCCGGATGGTTGAAGCTAATGGACCCTCCCGCCGCGTAGTCGAACAGGTCATCGCGAATGACGAACAGATCCTGTCGGAATCTGTCAAGACGGTGTGCGGGCCATAATCTTAATACTAAGAACACGATCACCACGAGTGCGACGCCTGACTCGAAAGCGGAAAGCACTCCGACTTGGGTTATCATTTACTCGTCTCCCTTTCGGGTTAGCCCTTGGGATGTGAGCAGGCTTGATGTTCGCGACGGGTCTAGTTTTGTCTCCAATTCTGTTATTCTTCCAGTCAGCCGCTCGCGAGTCCTTCGATGCAAGCCCCTCTCCCTCAAGTATAGAGTAATGGACAATCCGCTCATGGTGACGCTGGCTGTCCACACGAAACTAAGGTTTGCCATTACACTAAGCGTCAAATTAGCGGTCGATGTGCGCCCTGCATATTGGACGAATGCCAAGGACACTTCGTGCGCGACATAGCCGATGGAAAGCCAAACGATAACCGCGTTGCCATGTCTTCTAAGCAAGCTGAACACATGGCCAAAAAACCAGCGATGAAACACCGGTTCTGGCTTTGGCGATGGTGCAGAAATGGCCTTTTTTGTTTTGGCCGCCATCGAGCAAACAGGATATCACCTTAACGCACGTTTCATTCACCGCCCTTGGCGGCCTTTCCGCGAAAACGCCATAATAGAACCATGCCGTCGCGGCTTCTCCCCTTGTTTCCGCTCCAAGTGGTTGTGTTTCCCGGTTCTCCGCTGCCCTTGCATATCTTTGAGGAGCGATATAAGGAGATGGTCGGTGATGCCATCCGCGATAATTCCGAGTTCGGAATTGTGCTGGCGCGGGAAGACGGCATCGTCAATGCCGGCTGCACGGTAGTCGTCGAAAAGCTGACTGAGATGCATCCCGATGGGCGCATGGATATTCTCACCCGCGGCCGCCGCCGCTTTCAGATTCTGTCGCTGAACGAAGAAAAATCGTATCTTCAGGCCGAGGTGGAATTCTTCGAGGACGAGGATTTCCGGCCGGCGCCCGCCGAATTGAAACAGGAGGCTCTTTCTCACTACAACGCCCTCCGCGAGCTCGGATCGGCGCGCGAAATCTCCGAGCCGGACGAAAAAGACCCGCAACTCAGCTTTCACCTGGCGCAAGCCATCCCCGACCTGAACTTTTTGAGCACGCTTCTTCGCCAGCGCTCGGAAAGCGGCCGGCTGCGCGACCTGAATCATTTTCTAGAACAATACATCCCGCGGCAGCGGGCCATCGAGCGGCTGCGCGCGCTCGCTCCCACCAACGGCTATGGCGGCAAGCACGTGGAGATGTAGCGCATGAGGCTTGTCCTCCGCGCCGATCCCGTTCGGATGCGCAAGGCCTTGTCGCTCGCGTGTTCGCTGGGTTTGCATGGCGCGGCCATAGGATGGGCGCTGCTACCCGCCACCCCCGAGCGCGAGTCGAGCGCTTACGAGCTGCAAATTAAGCCGCACTCTACCCGCATCGTCTGGTACAGCCTGAAGCAGGCACTGCCCCCGATCTCGCCGGGCGAGCGAGCGCGCGATCCCCGGCCCGCCCGAGCGCTGACCCGCTCCCCGCATACTCTGGTTGCCGGCAAACAGGATCTTCTCCGCCCGCCGCAATTGATCTGGACCCCGGCGCCGCCCCTTGCCGAACCGCGCCTCCTGCCCTCGCCGAACATTGTGGCGCTCGCACCGCCTGCGCGCCCGCAGCCGCGCGCTTTCGTTCCGTCTCCGGAAACACCTGCCAAAGCGCCCGCGCCCGTTCTGCCGTCCGCTCCCGAACTCGCTGCCGCACTGGACAATAGCCGCATCCCCAAAAATCTCCTCCCGCCCGTAGAACGCGCGCGCAAGACCTTCATCCCTCCCGTTGAAGCCGTGCATCAACCGCGAGCTACGCCGCTCAGTCTGCCCGCCGCGCCGGAGCTCGCCGCGACAACCCCCGAGCGCGTGCTGCTCACCACTCCCATGGCCAAGCCGCTGCGCGACTTCCATCCGCCCCAAGTAGCCAGGCAACTACCTGCATCGCCTGCCCCAGCAGTTCCGGACGCGCCTCAGCTTTCTGCCGAAAGACGCCAGGACGCTTCGCTCGCCATTGTCAGTCTGGTTCCCACGCGACGCCCCGAAGTTCCCACTCCCACGGCATCGCAGGAAGCCGGTTTCTCGGCAGGCCCGCAACCTCGCCCCCTAGGTTCTAACGATGCTCCCGATGCCGGCCAGATCGTAATTCCCGGTTTGTTAGCCCGCAGCGGCACGCCGCCGCCGAACGATCGACAGTCCCTGCTCGCCACCGTCATGGAGCCGCCCACGTCGATGAGCAATCTTTTGGCCGCCGCTCGCGCCCTACCGATTCAAAACGATCGTCCGGGTAGCCCCGCCATCCGCGTAACCGAACCTCCCGATCCCCGCCTCAGGGGCCGCATCGTCTACAGCATGGCGCTGCAGATGCCTAACGTCACGAGCTTCTCGGGAAGTTGGCTGGTGTGGTTCGCCGAGCGCGGAGCAGCCATCCAGACCCGTTCTTCCACGCCGCCCCCAGGCCTCACACCGCCCTCTCCGATCCGCAAAGTCGATCCCAAGTATGTCCCCGCCGCCGTCGAGGACCGCATCGAAGGCACGGTGCGCCTCGCCGCCATCATCCGCAAGGATGGCAGCGTCGATACCGTGGAGGTTCTGCACAGCCTCGATAGCCGTCTCGACCGTAGCGCCGCCGAAGCCCTCGCCAAGTGGGAGTTCCAACCCGCCCTGCGCGACGGCGCGCCCATCGAAGTAGATGCCGTCTTCGAAATTCCTTTCCATCTCGCGCCCCGCTCGGTAAACCAACGCCCCTCACCCTGACCCGAGACAATGACCCGCCAGCACCTCATCGTCGATGCCGACGACACTCTCTGGGAAAACAATGTCTACTTCGAGCGCGCCTTCGAGGAATTCGTCGCTTTTCTGGACCATTCGTCTTTATCCGCCGCCGAAATCCGCGCCGTGCTGGACGAAATCGAAGAGACCAACAACAAGATCCACGGTTACGGCTCGCTCAATTTCGGCCGCAACCTGCGCCAGTGTTATCAGAACCTATGCGAGCGCGCGGTGCAGGAAGACGACCTGAAAACCGTGATGTGCTTCGCCGAGCGAATCCTGGAATGCCCC
>DATBID010000225.1:0-3008 GCA_036557125.1 Bryobacteraceae bacterium
CGGTCCGCGGCCTCAAGAAACGGCTGCATGCGAACTCTCGGTTATCGGCGTTTCTACAGCTAGCCCGCAATCAAAGATGTCCACGGATGCAGGATTCAGCCATGGCCGATCGAGACTGAGTCCAGCCGACGCGAACTGTGCATCAAGAGCACTCATCCTGTCCGCCTCCATATGCTGCCCGCGAGCCCACGCGTTGATCAGCCCTTCGGCGACCAGACGGCAACGGTGCATGCCAAAACTTTCGCCGGTTCGCGGATCTTCGGCCAGACCTACACCGGGCCTCATCATCTTTGTGAACAGGGGCACGGATGGCTTCAGCGCGGCGGCGACATCTTCGGGCATTTCCCGCACCAGGCTTTCAGGAATCGCGTGATATCTTCTGGCGACATAAAGCACAATGGCATCTCTTCGCGTATACAATGTCGAATCGCTCAGCGCCTTCATGCGATATGGAATCTGATAGCGGTTCAGTCCAGAAGTAAGATAACGAACTACGCTGGGAGCGCCATCCGCAGTGCTGTGAAAGTAGAACCGGACCAGATAAAAATCATCCCAGACATCCGTCGGAGTTTCGCT
Source organism: Bryobacteraceae bacterium (assembly GCA_036557125.1). Classification (GTDB taxonomy): domain Bacteria; phylum Acidobacteriota; class Terriglobia; order Bryobacterales; family Bryobacteraceae; genus PSRJ01. Next base: position 577 of record DATBID010000225.1, read on the forward strand.
AAACATGAAGAAGAAGTCCGGCTGGACAGCATCGGACTCCCGAACAATTCGCAGCGTGACTCCGTGCCCCACTTGCGGAGCGAAGCCCGGAGCGCCTGTGACAATGAATTCGCCCGGCACTGCGGACCGTTGCCGCTCGCCCTTCAGAATGAATACCTGCCCGTTGGCGCCCAGTTGATAGACCTGCCAGCCATAATCCCAGCCATCACGCGCAGCGTTGGCTGCCGATAATCGCTGACGGATTGCGGGGTCAGGAACTGGCGCCTCACGAGCCTCCAGCGGCTCATGAGCGTAGCACCTGTCGTACAACACAGATTGAATAGCCGCAGTAAGAGGACCTGCCGGGAGAGGATGCTTGCTTTCCACGCCACTCGGGTAGGCAGGGCCGAACCCAAGATTCAGCGGAGGCTCCTCCGCGAACTGAATCTGCTGCCCGGTTTGAATTCGGAGCAGACCGATCGCCCTGGCCACCATTTCCCGTTGGGAAATCATGTCCGAACCTCTCCGCCGGTCATTTGGATCGCGGCGGTTGCGGGATCGAGCAAGATTCTTCTTGCCATATGCACCATAGGAATAGTCTGCGCAGTCGCCTGACCCACATTGAACATGTGTTCGAATGCAGCCGTCACCAACCGCGCGGCACAGAATCGTATCGTCCGCAGCAGCCAGAAATAAGAAATACTCTGCTTCAAGCGTGCGGCGGCGCCGTACTCGCGCCAGAATGCGGCAAGCGCTGGTCGCATCCGCTGTAGCATGCCCTGTGATTCGCCGAGCACGCGGTCAGGCGCGGAGCCTCCACTTGCCGGAACCGCAAAGATCAGGTGCAGCAGATAGCTTGCGAATATCGCGCCAGCATCCCACGACGCATCGCCAACGCCCACGAGCTCCCAGTCCACGAGCCGAAGCCCATTACGTTCGCCTGATTCAGGAAAGATCACACAATTTTCCCATTTCATGTCGCCATGGATCAGGCCCTTGTCCTGCCACTCGTATTGCAGCGATACCAGAAGGCTCAGCAGGTCCGGCATCGCCCGAAGCATCGAACTCAGCTGGTTGCCCGCCGCGCCCATCGTAGTGAGCGGCCACAAGGTCTGCGGATCCAGAGTGAAAATCCATGGCAGTTCTCGCGGGATCACATGCAGAACGCCAGGCTCGCGAAGCATCGGACCGGTTTCGGCATGAAAAGTCCCCAGGGCGCGGCCGGCCAATTCGCCGGCTGACTGCGGAAAGTCATTTACGCGGACGTGATACTCCGAAAGGTCCTCGCCGTCTGGAATGAGCTCAACTGCCAGCGAGTACGTTGCCGGATCGTAGTCGATTAAGCGCGGGATCACTGCGACCAGATTGTCCGGGCGTTTTCGCGACTGCAGCAGTTGATGGAAGGCCGCTTCCCTCTGGAGGGTGGCAATCGCGTCCGAGCTAACGGATTTAATTTGTTTGACGAAGAGACCTCCCGACGAGCGGATCACCTTGAAGTTACGGTTGCGCCGGCCCGCCTCCGCAACAACGAAGTCACCATCTACAACGGAATCGGATGATACAAGTCCGCGGGTGATGAGGTGATGAACGAGATTGCCGGCAGTGAGGAACACCTGGAGTTTTTTAATCCTCGGGAGATTTGCTCCCGCGCGCCGGTGTGACGGGCGGGAGCAATCTGCAGTGCTATGTTTTCCGGAGGCAGGACGTGCGGTCCCCACCTCATTTCAAAAGGTCATAATCGGCGGAACAGTCACGCTGGGCGGCGACATCGTTACGGGCGTAATCGTGTATGGGGGGTATACTACGCCGCTCTGTGGACCCGTGAAGGACCCGATCGCCGGCTGCACCATGGGACGCGTATGTGTGATAGTTGGCCAGACGCTCGGCGGAGCTGTCGGGTGATGCGTGATGGTCGGCCATACAGACGGGGGCATCGCCTGCGCCGCTGCGCCGGGTTGAGCAGCCCAGCCAGCACCCTGTTGATACGGCGCTGTTGGCATGGTCGGCATCATTGTCGGCGCCATACACAAAGCGGGCAACATGGTTGGAGCGATCGTCAGTTCCTCGGCTGCTTCCGCTTTGCGACGCCGTCTTGGCTCACCTGGCGTGTCGTTGGTGACCGTCGGACCTACCGTCCCGCTGGCTCCGGCGGAAATGGTTACGCTCACTGACCCCGAGACTGGCGTCCAGCTCGCCTGCGGCGCCGCTCCATATGGCGCCGGGTAGGAGCCGCCTGCACTGTACGGCCCCGGGTAAGCGCCGCCCGCGCTGTACATTTCACCGGGCGCTCCGCCATATGGCCCCATGCCATACGGTTGCTCGAACGTAGGCGCCATACACAACGCCGGCAGCATCGTTGGAGCTATCGTCAATTCCTCTGCCGCGGCTCGATGCCTCGTGACATCGCAGGCCCGATGTGAAATTGCGGTAGGCGGCCGGTGCGGGCGGTGCGG
>DATBID010000226.1:0-8794 GCA_036557125.1 Bryobacteraceae bacterium
CCTACTCCTTGATCACGCGCCCCCGCTCCGTTCCCGTTCCGGGCTCAGCACCTTCTCTATCGCTCCCAGCAGATCCTCACGCGCGATCGGTTTCCGCAAGGTCGCCGCCGCCCCCAAACTCTTTACAGCCGGCAGAAAATCGCCGTCGAATACGGCTGACATCGCAATCACCTTCAACGCAGGCCGCCGGTTGCGCAAATCCCGTATGAACTCAAACCCTTCCTTCTCGTACATCGCCAGATCCGTGAGAACCAGATCGACATCTTCATCGCCCGCGATGTGAATTGCCGCCTGGCGCCCGCTTGCCGCTTCCCAGACCCCGTAGCCGGCAGCCGTAAGACTATTTCGCAAGAACCGGCGTACGCCCTCATCGTCATCCACAACCAATATCTTCATGCTTGCCGTGCGCGGCCCCAGCGCCTCCCGCACCTTCTCAGCCAGCGTCTCCGGCGTAAACGGCTTCTGCAAAAACCCGACTTCTGCATCGAGTTCGGTGTGCTCCGCCATCGCAGTCTCCGTGTAGCCGGACATCAGCAATACCCGCATATCCGGCCGTCCTACGGCAAGCCGCGACGCGAGATCCCGCCCGTTCATGCCAGGCATCACCACATCGGTGAGCAGCAAATCAATCCGCCCGAGATAGCCGCTCGCAATCGACAATGCGTCTTCACCATTCGCTGCGCTCAAAACGGTGTAGCCCAGGCGCTGGAGCGCGGTGATAGCTATCGCCCGGACCTCCGGCTGATCTTCCACCACGAGGATGGTTTCTTTCCCATGTGTGTCCGTCTTCAAAACCGGGCGCGGTTGTGGAATTGTTTCTTCCGTCCGTGGCAGGTAAATCTTGAAAGTTGTGCCGGTGCCCGGCTCGCTATAGACCCAGATCCAGCCGCCGCTCTGCTTCACTATGCCGTAGACGGTCGCAAGTCCCAGCCCCGTGCCGGACCCTTTTGGTTTCGTCGTGAAGAACGGTTCAAACAGCCGCGCCTTCACCTCCGGCGTCATTCCGGTGCCGGTGTCTGTCGCCGCCAGCATCACGTATTCGCCCTTTTGAACCTCGGGGTGGAGGGTCACGTATTCCTCGTCAAAGTTGGCATTGGCCGTTTCCAGCAGAAGCGACCCGCCGTTCGGCATGGCATCCCGCGCGTTGACCGCCAGGTTCATGATGACTTGCTGAAGCTGTCCCCCATCAGCCTTCACTTTCCCCAAGTCCCGCGCCAGCTTTGTCACCAGGCGAACGTCCTCTCCGATCAGCCGCCGCAACATTCTTTCGATATCCGAAACGGTGTCATTGAGGTTCAACACCACGGGCTGGATCAGTTGCTTTCGGCTGAAGGTGAGGAGTTGCTGCGTGAGCGCGCCCGCCCGCCCGCCGGCGGCCAACACCTCGCCTAACATCTCCCGGATGGGATTGTCTTCGCTTACTTCCTGCAGAACCATCTCGGTATAACCGTTGATCACTGTCAAAAGATTGTTGAAATCGTGCGCCACTCCCCCCGCCAGCCGGCCGATACTCTCCAACCGCTGGGCCTGATGAAACTGTTCTTCCAGTTTCTGCCGCTCCGTGACGTCGCTCGTGAGCACCAACCGAGCCCTCCTGCCGTCGAACTCTATTGGGTGAGACACAATTTCGACCGTGATCAGGGTCCCATCCTTCTTGCGATGGCGCCACGGTCCATCCCGGTGGAGAGGTGCGTTCCCCCCGGACCGTATGTCGTCGAGCAGTGCCGGAATGTCCTCCGTCGGCCGGATATCCCGCAACGTCATGCCAAGAAACTCCTCTTGGCTATACCCGTAACTCTCGACAGCGGCGGGGTTCACCGCCAGAAACGCCAACGTATTGGCGTCAAATACCCACATCGGTTGCGGATTCTGTTCAAACAGGAGCCGGTATCGCTGCTCGGAATCTTCCAGTTGCTGCTGCGCCCGCCGCCGCTCCGTGGCGTCCCGAAACACCAGTACTACGCCGGAGATCCGGCCGCTTTGGTCTCTGATCGGAGATCCGCTGTCTTCGATCGGAATTTCTCTTCCATCCCGCGAAATCAGCAGCGTATGATTCTCCAACGCACCGCTGCTGTCCGTCTGCAGGACTTTGGCGACAGGATCGGCGGCTCTCTCCCGCGTGTCTTCACTGATGATTGGGAACACCGTTTCGAGCGGCCGTCCGACGGCTTCATCAGCGGTCCAGCCGGTTAGTGATTCAGCCACCGGATTTGCAAACGTGATCACCCCCGCTTTATTGGTGGCGATTACGGCATCGCCAATGCTGTGTAACGTGATTGCCAATATGGCTCTTTGGCGCTGCTCGTCGCTCCTCGAGCGATCTAGAGCCGTAAAAAGCCGGTCTACATGCATCGCGGATCCTAGCAGAAGGAGAGCCAATATAGCTGTTCCGCCGAGAATGGCGATCCGGGTGTCATCTTCGTGCTGGTGAGCGGCCGCCTCCCACGCACGCAACCGTTGGTCTTCTGCGCCAAGCAGACGCGCCGCCACTGCGCGGATCTGGTCCATCGTCTGCTTGCCTTGATTCGTGCGTACGAAGGCCAGTGCCTCGTCAGTATGACCCTTCCGGCGAATCTCGAGGGCTTGGTCAAGTTCCGATAGCTTTTTGGCTACAAGCCGGCTCAGTCGTTCTGCGTCGGCCGGATCGGCGCTTCCTAGCCCTCCGTATAAACGGATCTCACGGATCTGGGGCACCGCTGCCCGGTAAGGCGCAAGGTAAGCTTCGTCGCCGGTAAGCAGATAGCCGCGCTGTCCCGCCTCGGCATCTTTCAGGAGCGAAAGCAGTTGCTGGGCTCGTTCTACCGTGTCGCGGACTTGTCTGGCCCGATCCGCGGTTTGTTCATACTCCTTCCAGTCGCGATAGGAAAGCGCCCCGATCGCCAGCACGATGGCGATGGCTACTCCAATGCTAACAAGGTGCTCTTTTCTAACAAAAAACGAGCCCAAATTGTTAGACCTCGCCCTAATTTCTAAACTGAATTATAAAAGCATATTACTATTTTTCAATTTAGGCGAATATTGCCGTTGTGCGGCTCATTCCTAACCTCGGCTTTGTCCCAGGTTTCTCGCCTCCGCGAAGTAGACAGACAGCAGGAATGCGCGGAGAGACGCATTCCTGCGTCCGAGGCAATAGAGGAAGCGTGGGGCGCTGCTCCTCCGAGAGCAGGCGGCTCTACTCTCCGAATCGTGCCGCTCGTTAGCAGAGTGAACCAGAAGGGGGCAGCGTTTCAAGGTTACTCGTACTGGGTTGCGGGCGCCTTCGTACTAGTTCCATGCTTTAATTCCGCAATTGCCGTCCTGCCAGCTTCTCCAGAATCGCCACCGGGGCCCTCTCCGGCGCTGCCAACGATTCCGCCGCCACAATAAAAGTCTGCTCCACTGCCGATTGGCCCGATTCCACTGAGTGCGGCACAATATCGGTAAACACCATCCAGCTCGTTCCCGGAGCGAATTCGAACCGGTACTTCGGGCACTCGCGCTGGTATTCGCCATTACATTTCAAATAATCGTGAAACGCCAGCATAAATTCGTCGTACCGCGACCGCCTCGCCGCTGCCAAACCCACAAATCCCATCGCCCGCCGGAACTTATGCATGGCGCTGCGTGCGAAACGGTCTAAACCCGCCTCGCGGGCATACCTCGGAGCCGCCACTCCAAATGGATCCGAGGTCACCCACCGCCGTGGCTTCGCCGGATGCACGTTCGTGAAAAATCGCAGGATCAATCCGCCATTCGTAGGCCGGGTAGGGAAAGCGTCCGTATGCAGCAGGTCGTTCCGCTTTTTCAGCGGCAACTCGCGCCCCGCCTCCTCGAGCGGACGCAGGCTGGCGTAATCCAGCCGCCATTTCGCCCGATACCGCGGCAACAGATTGCCTGCAAAATCCACCACCCGCCCCGAATACCCCGCCAGCACCGACCGCAGCCGCTCCACCGCCGCCGCTTCCATCTGTCCCACACCGGAAATCGTCCCGCTCGCCGGCTTGTAAGCGATGTTCTTGTGGTATTGCCCTCCGCTCAACCGCGCATCCAGCAGAAATGCCCGGTCTTCCTCCGCGTCCTCGAAAAAGGACCGCCGCACCACCAGAATGTCGCCGGCTTCGAGCACAGCATAAGGGTCCACCGCTTCCCGTAGTTCCACCGCACGCATGCTACTGCGAGTATAAATGAACCTCGGCCGGCAGCCCGATCACGTCATTTTCAAAAATATTTTTCGGTCAATAAATCCCAATTACGGCAATGGCTTGCACATAATCCATCTGCCTCCGGGAACCCTGGATCGCCCCACCTCGCTGGCACAATGAGGTTGCGGAAAGGATTGATTCCCGCAGACGCGCCGTTGGCCATAGCGGCACGCTCGCGCGCCGGTCCCGTTCTTGTTTCACCGCTCGCGGCGGAGCGGTCTTTTCGGGTCCGGCATCAATCCTTTCCGCATCACCCGTTCGTCAACTGGGACGCCCGTCAGCCCACAGTCTCAGGACGAGTCTGGCACGGCTTCGCCGACCGCAACCCACAACCCAAAAAACCGGCCAGGGTCCTCCTCTGCGCTCTGCAGCACCGCAAGATCGATTCCGTCGTTCCCACTTATTAGGCTGCTGGTGGCCGGCCAGCTTGATCGCGTCATCCTTGGGTGTGCCAGGAAAATGAGAATTGCCCAGTTGACTGCTATTGTTGCTCGCTTACTGGCTTCACGTCTGTAAATCCAAATATGAACTCAGGCTCGTCCATTGCCCCGGGCTCCGTGAGGCTACCTTCTTTCAAATAGTCCAAATCAGAGGACTCAAACCGGCCGCTGAAGATCACTTTCGCGCCCACCGAGAGATGGGAAACCTGTTGATAGAGTTGCGAGCCAGGGCGAATCAGCGTGTTGTTGCCAAGCAGGCTAATACCGCTTTCTATGGTGATTGATTCCTGTCCCAACGGATGTATTTCAAGAATCCCATCTCCATCGGACGTCGTTCGCATTGCTGAAACCGTTCCGATCCAACCATCGGCCGAACGAGTAGGCAAAACGGTCGCCAATGCCGTCGCCCGATCCCTCCGAACTGTAGACTTCTGAAAATCATTCGCCCCCTCTGCGTAATGTGCCTTGAAGGATAGGACGGTCGAAATGAATGTCATCTCATCTGTGGGCACGGTAAGCTGCTGTGCAGACTGCGCTGACAGAGCCGGTGGGTTGTGAGTCTGGGGTACCACATCATCATTGGCCGCCGACGTCGAAATGGTCGGTGCTGGGGTGGTGGAAACTGGTGCCCCGGTAGTTGGTGTCGGGGCGCTGGCCGGTGTTGGTGCTGGAGTGGAAACGGTGCTTTGTCCGGTATTCGTGGTGCTGAGGCTTCCGAGGCCCAGGAGAAGAACGATTATCAGCCCAACGAGACCAAGGGTGAGAGGCCATCCGCGCCTCTTTCCTGACGGCTTTTCCGGAGGGGTGATCTGGCGGCCACAGCGTAAACATACCGGCGACCTGCTACTGTTTGTGTTGCCGCAAGGGCAGATCCAGGGCATGCACGCTCCAATTCCGTGTCCTTGAAGACTATGTTAAGAAACATACTGCATGGCGAGGTGCGCCGCAAGGGGAGGAAGGTACGCCAGCCAACCTACCCGGTAGCGGTTGGCATCTGCCTGTCCTGCGTTTCCGCCGCTGCACGAACACAGATTCGATTTTCGTTGTACAGGTCTCTTCGGCACCTCGACCACGCGGAAAAACGCTCACAGCAGTGTTGTCACCGGATAACAAGTAGTCAAGCACCTGAATCCAGTTAACGCTCGCGTAACCCGAAAACCGTCTTGTTGTCCTGAGGAGCCTCTCGAAGAGAACCGGCCTCACACAAACATCGGAAAATGCAGAGGGTGAAGACCACGCTGGAGATTCCCGACGCTCTGTTCCGGCGCGCCAAGTCCGCCGCCGCGCAAAGAGGAATTCCGCTCCGAGAATTTGTATCCGAGGTTCTGGCCGAAAAGCTCCGCTCCGCCGGGGCAGGGGAGCGGCCTTGGTTGAAAGCGTTTGGGAAGTTGCGCGGTTTGCATGCGGAAACCGCTCGAATCGAGCGAATCATTCACGAAGAATTTGAGGTGCTCGACACCGAAGATACCCGCTGATCCCTATCCCCGCGTTACGCTCCCCAACACCACCGCCCGCTTCGCCCCCGTCGCCGAAGGCAAATTCGAAGGCCGCCCGCGCCATGTCTCATATGCCAGCACCGCGAACGCAATCGCTTCCTTCGCGTCCGGGTCGATGCCATACTCTGCCGAAGTAGTCACACGCAATTCAGGCAGCAACGCCGCAATCTGCCCCATAACCTGCCGGTTGTGTACGCCCCCGCCGGAAACAATCAAGTCACCCGCCATGCCCCGCAGTCCGCCCGCAATTGTCGCAGCAGTTAGGGCCGTCGCCGTCGCAATCAGGTTGGGATAGGAAGTCTCTGCTCCCTTCATGCGCTCCACAAAGGCCGCCCCGTATTGCTCCCGGCCGGCGCTCTTCGGTCCCGCCTTCCGGTAATAAGGATCTCGAAGAAGCTCTGCCAAAAGCGTGCGGTTGATTTGCCCCGTCGCGGCGATCCGCCCGTCGCGATCATACCTCCGGCGACCTTTGGTGGACTCGTCAACCAGCGCATCAATCACCATATTGCCCGGACCCGTATCGAACGCCAACACGTCTTCCGGGCGCGCTCCATGCGGAATGATCGTCACGTTGGCGATCCCGCCGATATTCAGCGCAACACGCGTGCGCCTCGGGTGCCTGAACAATAGGTAATCGGCGAAAGGCACAAGCGGCGCACCCTGGCCGCCCGCGGCAATATCCCGCGCCCGAAAATTCGAAACCACCGCGACCCCTGTGCGCTCCGCCACCACCGCCGGCTCCCCGATTTGCAGCGTGTGCTTTCCGCCTTCGTGATAAACGGTCTGGCCGTGACAGCCGATCAATCCCACCGGGCCGAAGCGGCGAATCGCATCCAGCACAGCGCGGGCGTACAGTTGCCCAAGCTGAAAATTGAGACGCGAAATTGCCGCCGCATTGAGCGGGGCGAGAAGTGCCGCGCGCGTGGCTTTCGGATAACGCGTCGAGCGGAAACCCAGAGTGCGGATTTGCCGGCCGCGAATCTCCACAATGGCCACGTCAATCCCATCGAGCGACGTGCCGCTCATCACTCCGGCGACTCTCACTTATTCTTCAGTTCCCGCTGTAAATCGGCCAGCAATTGGAGAGCTTCAATCGGACGCAGGCGGTCCAAATCCAGAGACCGCAGCCGTTCGGCAAGCTGATAGCCCACCGGCTCGAAGAGTTGGATCTGTACCGGTCCGGTCTCAACCGGCGACAGTTCTTCCGTAACTACCCGTTCGCTCCGCTCGTGCAGCTTCAGAACATCCCGGGCCCGCTCAATCACAGCGATCGGCAAACCGGCCAGCCGCGCCACTTCGATCCCATAGCTACGGTCCGCTCTGCCTGGCTCGACCTTGTGCAGAAAGATCACCTGGTCCCCGGATTCCTTTACCGAAACCTGTAAATTGCGCACGCCCTCCAGTTGCTCGGCCAGATCCGTCAACTCATGATAGTGAGTCGCAAACAGAGTCTTCGCGCGAGTCACCGAATGAATATGCTCCACCACCGCCCAAGCCAGCGCCAGCCCATCATAAGTCGCCGTTCCGCGCCCGATCTCATCCAGCACGATAAAACTGCGCGGCGTCGCCGTATTCAGAATCACCGCGGTCTCTGTCATCTCCACCATAAACGTGGAGCGGCCCCGCGCCAGGTTGTCCGAAGCGCCGATGCGAGTAAAAATCCGATCGATCAAAGGCAAGTGCGCGGACTCGGCCGGAACAAACGAACCCATTTGCGCCATAATCGCAATCAGCGCCGCCTGCCTCAAATAAGTCGATTTGCCGCCCATGTTGGGCCCGGTGATAATCGCGATCAGATCGGAAGTGTCATTCAGATAAAGATCGTTGGCGATGAACCGGCCGGCCTCCTGCTCCGCCATTCGCTCGATTACCGGATGGCGCCCCGCCACAATTTGCATCTCGCCATCCTCCGAAAACGTGGGCCGCCGGTAACGGTTTTCCGCCGCCGCCTGTGCCAGGGCCGCCGTCACATCCAGCTCCGCAATCGCCGCCGCTGAGGCGCGCACCCGCTGTGCCTGACCGGCCACACCCTTCCGCACTTCGGCAAAGAGCTCTTTCTCGAGAGTCAAAATTTTGTCTTCCGCGTCGAGCACTTTCCGCTCGTATTCTTTCAGCTCCGGCGTAGTGAAGCGCTCGGCATTCGCCAGAGTCTGCTTGCGTTCGTAATCGGCCGGAACCAGCGGCAAATTCGGCCGCGTGACCTCGATGTAGTACCCGAACACATTGTTAAAGCGAACCTTGAGGGATTGAATTCCGGTCCGCTGCCGCTCCCGCGCCTCAATTTGGGCGATATACTGCCGCCCGTTCTGGCTGAGGTCGCGCAGTTCGTCAAGTTCCGCATGAAACCCCTGCCGGATCGTTCCGCCATCGGCAAGGTTCGGGGGCGGCTCATCGGCAATTGCCTTGAGAATCAGCTTTGTAACCTCGGGAACCTCATCTAGTCGTTCATGAAGTGAGCGAAGCTGGCCAGGTTGCTGAGTGTTAAAGCAAAGCTTGAGGGCAGGGATTTTTTCAAGCGAACGGCCGAGCGCCAGCAGATCGCGCGGACCCGCGGTACCCAATGTGACCTTGGCCAGCAGCCTCTCAATATCGAGAACCGGCTCCAGTTGCTTACGCACCTCCGCCCGCAGAATGGTCTGCACCAGCATTTCGCCAACCCCATCCAGCCGCTGCTCGA
>DATBID010000227.1:0-13546 GCA_036557125.1 Bryobacteraceae bacterium
TCTAACGAGAACGTTGAGATCTTGTCGTTCAAGGCAAAACCACGAGAGATCCGGCCAAATAAGAGCTCAGACTTGTCGTGGGTTACGCGCGGGGCCGAATCGGTTGGGTACTGGAGCGGGCGCCGTGAGCCGGTGTACGACGCGTGTCAGGGCTGCCTGTCTCTGGCTCCGTGGTGGTCGAACCCGCAAGAACACGATCCACATTCTAGGCTGTGAAAGCAAGACCGGGAGTGTTTGCGCTTCCACGAGCGCGACCGTGGGGGTCCGGTGAGCCTTTTCGCGCACAAGCGCGGAATGGCGCAATGTTCCCCGGCTACCGCGAGCGCAACTCCCGCTTCTGGAGCGCACGGCTTGGGTCGAAACCTGCACTCGAGAGGAGCAGGAGGATGAAAATGAAAGTCGTAGACATAATGGTACGCAATGTGAAGTTTTGCCATCCCGATCAGAACCTGGCGCAGGTTGCCGAAATCATGTGGAATGGTGGATGCGGTACGCTCCCGGTGCTCGACCCCCAAGGACGCCTATGGAGTATAATCACGGACCGCGACATCGCGATCGCGCTGGGGACCCGAAATCTAAAAGCTTCCGACGTCCAGGTAGCCGATGTCGCCGTTCCCCGCTACTTCGCGTGCAAAGCGAATGAAGACATTCATTCCGCTCTAAGAACCATGGCAGCGCAGGAGGTTCGCCGCCTACCAGTAATCAATGACGAGGGCGGTTTGGAGGGCATCCTGTCCATGGACGACATAATTCTGCAGGCCAAAGCGGGTTCACAAATCAACTTCACGGATGTGGTCAATGCCCTTCAGACCATTTACCGCCAGCCCTTGCATGGACAGGTGGCAATAACCGGCGCAGCGGCTTAAACGCCCAAAAAGGGAACTCATGGAAGCGGATATCTTTTACAAGGGGGGGATGCCGCCTCGAGCCGGAAACAGGCGCGGGCATTAGGGACCAGCAGCGTCGCCGGACGCTGAGGAGGAGACGCCATGCCAATCATTCGCAGAATCCTATTCCCTGTCGATTTTTCTTCCGCATGTGACGGCGCCGCGCGGTATGTCGAATATTTTGCCGGCCTCTTCGAAGCGGAAATCACCCTGTTCCACGCAGTCGCTCGCGGAGAAAGCGCCGGGGCTGAGGAACTTCTACCCGGGCGAAAAGCGCAGTTAGAAAAATACCTGGCTGAGGAACTGAAATACTTCACGACGCGCCGTGTCTGCGCCGTTGGAGAGCCGGAGAAGGAAATCACGCAAATTGTCCAGACTTGGCGGCCGGATTTCATTATGCTGCCGACTCATGGCTTGGGTTACTTCCGCCGGCTCCTGCTCGGTTCCGTCGCGGCCAAGGTACTGCACGATCTCGATATGCCCGTCTGGACGAGCGTGCACGCCGAATCGGCGCCGGCACTCGAGGGAATCCATTGCCGGCGCATCCTCTGTGGTCTCGATCTCGGACCGCGGAGCGCGGCGATCCTCCGTTGGGCGGGAAAGCTGGCGGAAGAAACCCAAGCGTGTCTCGGCATCATTCACGCGGTTGCGGGAATCGACGCGGAATCTTACGGGAGCGAGTTTGTCGAATATCTGGTTTCACAAGAGACGGGACGGATCGAAGAACTCAGAGACGAAACCGGCATCGAGGCAGAGATCTTTATCGATCCGGGCGAGCCGGCCAAAGTCGTGACCTGCGCCGCCACCAATTATCAAGCCGATCTCGTGGTGATTGGCAGGCATGGTGGCGAAGGCTTATACGGCCACATCTTCCAGCACGCTTATTCGATTGTCCGATCGTCGCCCTGTCCAGTGATCAGCATCTGACAAATGTCGATTGCGCGAGGAGCACGGCCGGCTCAAGCTGCACGATCATGGATCTGCTCCAGCTTGGTGGCCCGAGGGAACAGGATGTTGTTCTCCAGGTGGACGTGGCGCTTCAGATCGCGTTCGAATTCCTCAAGTCCGGCGTACAGCGCGCGAAATGTGCCGCAGGCATCGGCGGGTGGGACGTAGTTGTTGGCCTCGGAGCGGATGCTCTCGAGCAGAGAGGCCGCGTCGTCGTGATCCGCCACCATATGGGCGACGGGCCGCGCGACCGATCCGAAAAATGCCGGCGGTATCGGCTTGCCCGTATCCGTTGCTTGTTCCATTTTTTCGATATAGGGAAACAGGATCTGCTCTTCCTTAAGCATGTGGGTGGTCAGCTCTTCAATCAGTACCGCGAAAAGCCGCCGAATCTTGCGGACCTCCGGGTGTTTCTCCCCGTGCCGCCCGACAACTTTCGAGAGCATGGTTTCCAAGCGCGGCGTCTCGTTCCGGACGTGGGCGTGATGGTGGTCGACGATATGCGCAATCAGGCGAGCCAGGGGGGCCTCATTCCATCCTTCGGCGACGGTTTCCCGTGCGTTCCCGGCGGCTTCCTCCAGCCGCTTCAGCAAGTCCGCGACGCCGAGCCCGGTCTGCGAGCAAGCGTCGGCGAGGCTACGCTTTCCTCCGCAGCAATAATCGATTCCAAGCGACTCGAAAACCCGGACGCTGGTAGGGTTCTCCGCCGCAATCTCTCCTACTGTTTTCTCTTGCGCGACTTTCATATCTAGCTCTCCCGAAATTTCAGGCTACGATGCCGCCGGCGTTCCGGCAGTGACTGAAGTCACGAGCGCGGCAAAAGCGGGGTCGCCTTCAGAAGCCGTTTTGCAGCGTGAGAGGGAGATATGATTCCGAGTTACAGCCCGTACTTCTTCATCTTGTAGCGCAGGGCGTCGCGGCCGATGCGCAGCAGCCGGGCCGCTTGCGACTGGTTCCCGGCCGCCGCTTCGAGCGCGTGTTGGATTGACAGCCGCTCCTGGTCCTCCAGGGAAACGATTCCCGCTGGCCCTGGAGCAGGAGCGGCGGACGGCGCATCGGCCGTATGTGGACTTCGCGGCGCGCGCAGATATTCCGGCAGGTCCGCTACATCGATCATGTCTCCGAACGTCATAATGCAAGCGTGGCCGATGGCGTTTTCGAGTTCCCGAACATTGCCGGGCCAGGAATACGACGAGAGCGCGAGGCGTGCACGGTGCGTCATGCCGCGAATTTCCTTGTGATACAGCGCCGAATACTTTCCGATGAAATGGCGTTCGAGCAGCGGGAGATCCTCCATGCGCGCGGTCAGAGGCGGCAGGTGGATCTCCAGCATCGCGAGGCGGTAATAAAGATCCTGGCGGAATTTGCCCTCTGTCACCGCCTTTTTAAGATCGCGGTTTGTGGCCGCGATCACGCGCACATCCACCTTCCGAGGGGTGAGCGAACCCACGCGCTGGATCTCCTGATTTTGCAGGGCGCGGAGGAGCTTGGCCTGAGTCCCCAAGGGCATGTCGCCGATTTCATCGAGGAACAGGGTTCCGCAGTGGGCGTGTTCAAACATGCCTGGCTTGTCACTGACGGCACCGGTGAACGAACCTTTCACGTGCCCGAAGAGCTCGCTTTCAAATAGAGTCTCCACGACGGCTGAGCAGTTGAGCACGACGTAGCGCCCGCCCGCCGCCGGACTGAGCCGATGCAGCGCCGCCGCTGCGAGATCCTTACCCGTTCCCGTCTCGCCCGTAATTAATGCGGTGCGGTAGTGCGAGGCGATGCGGCGGATGCGAGCGAACACTTCCCACATGCACGGGCTGCGGCCGATCAGGCCCTGAAATTCGCTCGCCGCCGCCAGTTCGCTTTCAAGCTGGATGGCAAGCTGCCGCTGCCGCGCTGCCTCCACTAGCTTCCCCACGCGTGCCCGCAGATCGGCGATATTTACCGGCTTATTCAGGTAGTCCGAAGCACCCTTCTTGATCGCCTCCACTGCCGTTTCAGTTGTGTAATGGGCGGTCATCAGGATCACGTCCGTCGCCGGGTCAAATTCCATCACGCGGGTCAGCACATCGATGCCTGTCAATCCCGGCATGACGAGATCGGTCAGCACGATCTGCGGGTGCTTGCTATAGACGAGATCGAGTCCCTCTTCCGGATCCTGCGCCGTGTAAATGCAGATTCCGGCTCCGGCCAGCGCCGTCGAAAGAAGCTCCAGGCTGGCGGCATTATCGTCGACGATCACCAGCGAGACGGGTTGCGTGTAAGGAGTGGCTGCATTCATTGGGCGTTCAATAAACGGGCGACTTCCTTTCTCAGTTCGGGCAGCCGGATGGGTTTGGTCAGGTATGAGGTAAACCCCTGGGCCATCGCCCTCTCACGGTCGCCATGCATGGCACTGGCGGTGATGGCGACAATCGGAGTCGCCTGAAAGCGCGCGTCGGCTCGCAGGGCGCGAATCACCCCGAAGCCATCCAGCTTGGGCATTTGCAGATCGAGCAGGATAAGATGGGGATTGTTCTGACCCGCCCGTTCGAGCGCCTCGATTCCATCGGCGGCCTCAATCACTTCGTAACCGGAGTTAGCCAGCACGGTCCCCAGCAGTTCCCGGCTAGCCGCCTGATCGTCGGCCAGGAGAATCTTCCTCATGGGCGCGCGAAGCCTCCTGGGGCGATCGCGTTCTTTAGAGTTCGAATCAGTGCGTCCCGGTTTACCGGCTTGGTCAAATACGCTGCTGCGCCGCGTTCGAGGGCGTCGCGGCTCTCGTCGAGAACCGAGAGAATCACCACCGGCGTGCCGGTCGTGCTGGGGTTCTGCCGTAATTTATCCAGCACGCTCCAGCCCCCCTCGCCAGGCAGCTTCAAATCGAGCGTAATCGCGTCCGGCTGCAACTCGCCGGCCAATTCCAAACCCTCACGCGCTGACGCCGCCGTCGCCACGTCGTAGCCGGCTGAAGTTAAAGAGCTGATGAGCAGTTCCCGGGCGGCGAACTCGTCGTCGATAACCAGCACTAGCGGGCGTTCGCGCTTCCCGCGCGGGCGTGTTTCGACGGAAGCCGTGAGAGGTATGGTAAAGGAAAAGCGGCTGCCTTTCCCAACTTCGCTTTCCACCCAAATGCGGCCGCCGTGCATCTCGACCAAACTCTTCGTTATGGCCAGCCCCAACCCTGTACCTTCGCGTACGCCCTTAGCCGTGGCGCCGGCCTGGTAAAACGTTTGGAAAATCGCTTCCTGTTCCGCGGCGGGAACCCCGATTCCCGTATCGGCGACAGAGAGTTCGGCGTAATCTCCATTCCGCACAGCCGCCACATCGATCCGGCCAGTTTCTCCAGTGAATTTTATGGCGTTGCTCAACAGATTGTACAGGATCTCCTTAAAGCGCACCCGGTCGGCTTCGATGGCGAACGATTCGGGAACCGAAGTGACCAGCGTAAGCGAACGGGCGGCGGCCTGGGGGCGTACGGTAGCCAGGACCTCGTCGAGCACCGGCTCGACGTCAAAGGTCTCCGGGTGCAACTCCATCCGGCCGGCTTCGATCTTGCTCAAATCGAGGATATCGTTAATCAGTTCGAGCAGGTGCAGCGAGTCGCGATGGATATGCTCCACGAAGCGCTTTTGCTTTTCGTTGAGGCTGCCCTCGATCTGTTCACCGAGCAATTCCGCGAAGCCGATTATGGTATGTAAGGGCGTCCGGAGTTCGTGGCTCATGCTCGCCAGGAACTCGCTTTTCAGCCGGTTGGCGCGATGCAATTCCTCGTTGGCCGCAGCCAATGCGCGCGTGTGGTCTTCCTGAAGGCGGTGGAATGCCGCCTCCGATCGCGTCCGCTCGGAGACGTCGCGCACGACCGCCATCACGCTGAAGGTGCCGTCGTAGTTTACCGGGCTCAGGCTGATCTCCACCGGAAAAGAGGTTCCGTCCTTGCGCCGCCCGAGAAGTTTCAATCCAAGTCCCATGGGGCGGCTGACCGGATGATTTCGGTATACGGCATGGTCCTTGGCGTGGCCGGCCCGCAAATGTTCGGGAACTAAAAGCTCCACGGGTTTGCCGAATAGTTCTGCGCGAGTATAGCCGAACAGCTCCTCGGCCGCCGCGTTCAGCAGAAGAATATTGCCCTGGGAATCGACCTCCACAATTCCATCAGGCGCGGCTTCCAACAGCACCCGGAAGCGCCGCTCAGCGACGGCTTCGGCCCGGGCTTTTTGTTCCAACGCCATCAAGTCCTCGCGCTCCTGCTCACGGGTTTTGATGTCGGTGAGGTCGGCAACCCAACTGACGATTGCCGCACCCGCGCCGTGGGGCAACGGAAGAAGCGAATTTCGCAGCCGCACCCAAATGGCGGTTCCGTCTTTGCGGCGGACCTCAAGATCCGTTGGAGCATCGGCTTTACCGTGCACCTCGAAGGCCGTTGAAAATATAGCGGCAGGGGACGCCCCCAGGACTTCCCCAGATTTCCAGCCGAACGTGCGCTCTGCGGCGGTGTTCCACAACTGTAGCGTGCCCCTGGTATCGGTTACGAATACCGCCAGCGGCGATGACTCGATGAGGGCGCGACAGGGACCGTGGTCCTCCAGGAGCGGTGCCATTTGGGTGGTGGGGTCAGACATTTTGTTCAATCGTCCCCTGGAAAAGGCCCGGGGCCGGGAGCCATTGGCTGGGGAAAGGCAGCGTGACAGTGTGACGGCGTTTTTCAGTTTTTTGCTCAGCTCGCAAAATTACCCCCATTTGCGGGTAGCGTGAGACATGTTGCTGGGGGGTTCCGAACGCGACCCCGGGCCGACGCCGGCAAAATTGGCTTCGTTTCGTCAAATTTCTCGCTCCTTCTTATCCCGCACCTGCCTCAACCCGACCGCGCCCCACGTTGGACGGTTGGCGGGGGTAAACGCGGGGACGGAGCAGGATTGCAGTATGGTACGCGATTTTATTATCCCTCGGGAGAAAGGAAATTCCGGGGCGAGGTTTCTTGAGATAGTCCGCAACTTGCTGGAAATTGAATGAATTAGTGATTTTCCAGGGGACTTCATTAGGCGGTGATCGCTCAACGCTTCGGTTTTCGAAGTGCAGTGTTTTTGACGATGACGCAGGGGCCGCAACTGGAGGGCTTTTTTCGACCGCGCTCGGTAGCGGTGATTGGGGCGAGCGAGGAAGCGGGCAAGGTGGGGCGATCTGTGATGGCTAACCTGCTCGGCTCGCCTTTCGGTGGGGCCGTTTATCCGGTAAATCTGCGGCGGCGCAGTGTGTTCGGAAAACAGGCTTATGCGCGAATTCAAGACATCCCGGAAGCGGTAGATCTGGCAGTGATTGCGACACCGGCCAAGACCGTACCGGGCGTGATTCAGGAGTGCGCCGAAGCCGGGGTACGCGGCGCGATCGTCATCTCCGCGGGATTTCGGGAAACCGGGCCGGCGGGGGCCGACCTGGAGCGACAGATCCTGGAGAATGCGAGCGGGCGGCTTCGGGTGATCGGTCCGAACTGCGTGGGTGTGATGAGCCCGCTGAGCGGATTGAACGCGACCTTCGCCAGCGCCATGGCGCTGGTGGGCAACGTGGCCTTCCTCAGCCAGAGCGGCGCGCTGTGTACCGCGATTCTGGATTGGAGTCTCGAAGAGTCGGTCGGCTTCAGCGCGTTCGTATCGGTCGGTTCCATGGTGGATGTGGGGTGGGCGGACCTGATCGAATACCTGAATGACGATCCGCACACCCGCAACATCCTTATTTATATGGAAACGGTGGGCCAGGCGCGATCTTTCCTTTCGGCTGCGCGCGAAGCGTCCCTAGCCAAGCCTGTGATCGTGCTCAAGCCCGGACGCAGCGAGGCCGGCGCGAAAGCCGCCGCTTCGCATACAGGCTCCCTCACGGGCAGCGACGAGGTCCTCGACGCCGCCTTCCGCCGTTGCGGCGTGCTGCGCGTAAACACGATCGCCGAGCTGTTCTACATGTCCGAGGTTCTGGCGAAGCAGCCGCGGCCAAAAGGACCCAAGCTGGCGATCGTGACGAATGCGGGCGGCCCGGCGGTGCTGGCCGCGGACGCGCTGCTTACGGCCGGGGGTCAGTTGGCTCCTCTTTCGCCCGAAACGACGCAGCAGCTTGATGCCTTCCTGCCCCCTCACTGGAGCCACGGCAATCCGGTCGACATCATAGGCGACGCGACTCCTGAGCGGTACGCAAAAACGGTAGAAATACTTGCCAAGGACCCCGCGACCGACGGGATGCTGACTATATTTACTCCTACGGGGATTGCCGATCCCGCCCAAGTCGCTGGCGAGTTGCAGCCCTATGCGCACCTGCGCGACAAAGCCATGCTTGCGAGCTGGATGGGAGGAGCCAGTGTTGCGGCCGCCAGAGGCCTGCTGCACGCCGCCGGCATTCCCATGTTTCCATACGCGGATACGGCCGCGCGAATCTTCGAACTGATGTGGCGCTACAGCGACAACCTGCGGGTACTCTATGAAACCCCGTCGCTGGTGGATGGCGGGGAGGCGCCAGAGAAACGGCGCGCCCGCGCCCGAGAGATCGTTGACGGGGCGCGGAAGCACAATCGGACACTGCTGACCGAGGCGGAAGCCAAGGCATTACTTGGTGCCTACGGAATCCCGGCCGCGGGCGCGGAGATCGCCCAAACGGAAGATGAAGCCGCTTTGGCCGCGGCGAGAATCGGTTATCCGGTCGCGGTCAAGCTGCACTCGGAGACTATCACGCATAAGAGTGATGTGGGAGGCGTTCGTCTCAATCTCAGCAGGGAAGCAGAGGTCCGCGCCGCATTCCACCAGATCAGAGCATCTGTTTCGGAAAAAGCGGGGCCGGGGGATTTTCTGGGAGTCACCGTGCAGCCGATGATCGCTGAGGATGGCTACGAATTGATCCTGGGGAGTAGCATCGATTCGCAGTTTGGCCCGGTCCTGCTATTCGGGGCGGGCGGCATCATGGTCGAAATTTTTCGCGATTATGCGCTCGGACTCCCACCCCTGAATACCACCCTTGCCCGCCGCCTGATGGAACGTACGCGCGTCTATCGCGCTTTGGAAGGAGTGCGGGGGCGCTGCGGAGCAAATTTGGAGGAACTGGAGCGCCTGCTGGTGCGCTTCAGCCTTCTCGTGGCCGAGCAACCGTGGATCAAAGAAATCGATATCAACCCGCTCCTGGTTTCGCCGGAAAGGACGATCGCGCTGGATGCGCGGGCGGTCCTGCACGGGCCGGATGTTCGCGAAGAGCAGCTTCCCAAACTCGCCATCCGGCCCTATCCGGCGCAGTATGTGCGCCCCTGGCGCTTGCGCGATGGGACCGAAGTTCTCATCCGGCCGATCACGCCCGAGGATGAGCCGCTGATTAAGACGTTTCACGCGCAATTATCGGAGCGCAGCGTGTACTTCCGATACTTCCACGCGTTTCCGCTGGACCGCCGCGTGGCTCACGACCGCCTCAGCCGCATCTGCTTCCCGGATTACGATCGCGAAATGGTGCTGGTGGCGGAATGCGGACCGGCAGAAGCCCACGAAATTGTTGCCGTCGGACGCACCATGAAGCAGCCCGGAACCAAAGAGGCCGAATTCGCCATCGTCGTGGCGGACCGCCGGCAGCGGCAGGGCTTGGGGCACGAACTGTTGCGGCGGCTGATTGAGATCGCACGCGAAGAAAAGCTTGAAGCTGTGTTCGGGCACATCCTGATGGAGAACACCGGCATGGCCGAGACCTGCCGGCGGCTGGGGTTCACAATTGCGGCGGAAGATAGCGAGACGCTCCAGGCGCGGTTGGAGCTGTAGAGGAGCGAGGAGTAAGGAGGCGGGAGCCAGTAGTTGAGCGAACTGGCGCGCGCGAGGCGCACCAAAGAATGCCGTAGGGCCGTTACGGCCGTTGTAGCCTTCGAAAAGGCCGACGCAGTGAATGGAGGGCCAATTGCGATATCGGGCGCATATGGCAACGGCCGGACCGCTCGCTGACGGTCGCGGTTCAGAACGGCCAATAGTGAGGTACAAACCATGAGAGCAAAACCGGATTTAGTTCCCGATTGTGACGTTCATGGCGCACCGATGTGTCGAGTGGAGTGCAGCGGCGCTGCACTCGGACTCGGCCCACGGGATATATATATTTGGCGTTGTCCTGAACAAGGTTGCAACCGCTATTTCTATGGATCGAGCGGTTACGGACACGTCGGATGCCTCCACGATCCCAACCTGGCTCCGCAGTGCATGCGCGAAGGCGCGTATTTAGTGGTGCAGCGGCGCCTGGGGCTATATATCTGCCCTGTAGTCGGCTGCACCACGGCCGAGCCTTGGATATCCCTCGCGTCCCAGGCAATTGGGGCGCGGCTGCATTAGCACCAGTCATATGCCTTGCTACGCAGCGAGGCTCGCCGTCACGGTGCGGTATTACGCGCGGGTGCGCGATTTCGCGCATCGCTAAGAAGCCCTAACCCTCGGAGCTGCTTCCCGTGTGTCTGGTCCTCCAGGTGCGAAGCATCCGCAACGTACCCCGGAAAATTACGAGGTACTCCCCAGTTCAACCCAGTAATGAAGAGCTTATGTGCGACTACTCGTTGATGAATGTTCCGAACCGGCTGGCAGTCGAAGGAGAGGAACTGATCGTTCACCGGTTTCCCAGCGGAGCCATGGGTATGGCCTCGCCTGAGGAAGCAAACCCGCAAACAAGAAATTCCGGTCCGCAAACGCTTTGGGGCAAGATCAAGGACTTGCTATTGCCGGCGGTTCCCGACTCCGTCACTGCGGTGTGCATCCCGCCGGGTGCGCGGCTGATGCTGCGAGACATTCCCGAAAAAAGGCAGAGGAGGTTCGAAGTCGTGCCGGCGGAGAGTGTGGTCTTCACGCAACTAACCAACGATGAATATCGGTATCGCGACGCAGTGCGCTTTTCGAACGGATATGAAGTCCTCATCCAGGAACTCAAAGAGGGCCAGCGCGCCCGGATCTTATCGCTCGACGGGACGCCTGAATTGAGCGATCCGGCGGCGGAACGCTTCTTCGTTGTGGCTCCGCGGAGAATGCCATGAAATCCGCTCTCTTCATCAGCCCCCTTGTGGAGGACCAGGCGGCGCTGCGCGAAATATTTGCGCGGCGGAAGTGGACTCTCTGTTCGGCCTCAACGTTCGCCGCAGGGGCGGAAATGCTTGAAAACCGTCTTGTGCCGGTCGTCATCGTGGAACGCGAGTTACCGCTCGGCACGTGGCGAGATGCCTTGGCGTTTCTGCAAGAAACAGATGCACCGCCTCTGGTGATCGTCGTCTCCCGGGCGGCCGACGAGCGGTTCTGGGCCGAGGTGTTAAATCTCGGCGGACATGACGTGCTGGCCACACCCTTGCGCGCGAAGGAAGTCGAGTGGGCGCTGGAAAGCGCATGGCAAACCGTGTCTCATCGATCAAAAAGTGCAAGGCACGTGCGCCAAGACGCACAGCAGCGCCAGGACGCGCACCGCTACTTTCCGCAACCGATTGAACTTATTGGACGCGCCTGCGGTTATCGCCGTGCATTTCCCGCTTTCGAGTAGGAGGAATATATGTTCCGGATCAAAAAGATCCTCCTGCCGGTGGATTTTTCCGACCGCTCGTGGTTGGTCATTCCGATGGCGGCGGAGTTCGCACGGCGTTTCGGCGCGGAGATCACGTTCTTGCATTTAGCGCCGCTGTTTCCGGAACGCCTGCCGGATGCGGAACGGGAGCGCCTCACGGATTTTGGGGCGCTCCACCTGGCCGATATCAAAACTCATCGCCATGTCTTGATGAGCGATCGGGATATCGGAAGGGACATCGCGGACTACGCGCGAGATCACGGAATGGATCTCATTATGATGTCGACGCACGGATACGGCCCGTTCCGCATGTTTCTTTTCGGTTCGGTGACGCTCAAAGTACTGCACGATGCGGAGTGCCCGGTCTGGACGAGCGCCCATGTGGAGGAGTTGCCGGAACTTCACGACGTTTCGTTCCGCAACGTGGTATGCGCGATTGACCGCAGCGAGCATAGCTGCCGTCTTTTGAGCTGGGCGGCAGATTTTGCGGCCGTGTACGCGGCGAAATTGACCATTGTACATGCCATTCCATCTATGGCCACGACACTAGGCGAGTTCAGCGCGGCCCGGTGGGAGGAAGAGATGCACGAACAAATAAGTCTGGAGATTGCGGCGCTGAAGGACAAGCTCAGAATTGAAGCGGCGATCGAGATTGTGAGAGGAGAGGCCGGCCGCGCTGTCGCGCAGGCGGCGCGCGAGACCAAAGCGGATCTGTTAGTGGCCGGCAGGAGCATGCGATATCCGCTGGCAGGGCGGTTGACGACCGATGCGTATTCGATCATTCGCCAATCGACCTGCCCGGTGGTGAGCCTTTGAAGTTGGTTGAAACAAGAAGGAGAAAGGTTATGAGGAAATATGCGACACGTTCGATAATCGTGGCCGGGGTACTGGCCGCGGGTTGCCTGACGAAGGCAGCTGCCGCGCCGGACTCCGAAAAAGTTTCCAAACTGCTCTCCGAAGCGAAGACCCTGGCGTTCCAAGTGAAGGAGGACGCCGCCACGATGGAGAGCTTTACTTACATGAATGTTAGTGTGGAGAGCCAGAAGGTGGCGATCAATCAAATCAAGAATGACGTCAACGCCCTCGGCCGCCAAGTCGACAAACTGAAATCCGCGCGGAGTGAGGCTTCCCCATGGCAACAAACAGCCATCGATCGCATCACTCCCTTTCTAGATGAGCTCGGCGGCTATACCGACGCGGTATTAGAGCACCTCAAGGGGACTGAGCGGCGCGATTTCGCGGAGTACAAGGATTTTCTGGAAGCCAATGCCGATTATTCCGCCGATCTAGCAGCTATGATCGCTGAGTTCGTCGATTATGGCAACGCCAAGGCCAGGGTGGAACGGCTGGGAACGAAGCTGGAAATTCGCCCGGCTAAGTAGAGCGAGGCAGGCCCAAGCCTGCTCCCAACGGGTTCATGGATGCGGGTCGGGGAGGCGCCGCATTCGCACGCGAATACGGGTCGAAACTGGTAGTGGCGTATGCGGTCCCTCGTTCGACGATAAACCTGGGTGGTGTGTATTTTGATCCGCGATGGCACGAACAGGTGCGGACTGAGGCGGAGGGCCTGATCGGTTTTCTGTTAAGTGAAATCGGAGCCAAAGCTGAGATCATCGTTAAGACCGGTGACACTCCGCATGCGGTGAGCACTGTGGCGGAAGAGTGCGGCGCTAATGTGTTGGTGATTGGCCGCGGCCACGCGGCGGGAACTCTGGGGCGCTTGCGGACCAACGCATATGCCATTCTGCGAGAGTCGCCCTGCCCGGTGGCGGCAATCTAAGCCTGCCACCATACCCGGGCCGACCCGAAGTTTCGACCGCCCTTCGGCCGCCGGGCAAGTGACGTCAGTCGCTCTTGCCCGGCGGCTCCTTATTTGACCCGAGTCTTTATTGCTTCGCCTCCGCGAGACCAAGGTCGGTCAAAATCTTGGGATGAGCTTCGTCCGCGGCGAGCAGTGAGTGGCAGGCATCGCAGTCCTGTGTGATGGATTCGCCGGTCCGGGCCATATGGGCGCCATCGTGACAGCGGAAGCAGCCCGGGGAGTCAGTATGGCCTAAGTCGTTCGGATAGGTTCCCCAGGTAACTTTCATATCGGGAAAGATGTTACGGCTCCACAACACCAGGACCACCCGGCCGGCGGCCACTACATCTTTCCGATGCTCCAGCCATACCTGCGGATACTTGTCTTGATAGAACTTCTCGAAAGC
>DATBID010000228.1:0-6630 GCA_036557125.1 Bryobacteraceae bacterium
TGGTAAACGGCTGCGTGTACATGATCGGGTCATCGAAAGTCATCTCGATATCCAGGTGACCGAAGTCGCGGCGGTGAAAGCGTTCCACCACCCGCAGGCGTTCACTGTGCGGATGGCCCGCCAGGTCGAGACCGGTTTTGTCGTTGAAGCCGGCGGTCTCGACAACCAGGGTATCGCCCTCCCAATGGCCCGCCGAGTAACCCAGATAAGCCGGAAAATCGAATTCCTTCGGCAGCTTGCGTCCATCCGTGTAGATCTGGCGGTGCTCGTTCCCGGTCTCATATAAAACGATGGTCAGCCGCGGCGACTGAGCGATCTTGATCGGCTCGGAGAGCAGACCAGCTATCGGAATCCCGGCAACGTTGCCGCAAACCGCGGCGGGATTGGTCTCCGCGCCGCGCCGCCGGAGCGCTTCCACGGCTGCAGGCCGCAATATCGCTGCCTCATTCTTGAAGTCCGCCAGGATGTCGAAGCTGTATTTGTGTTGGGTGCCGATCTCCATGCCGGGCACGTCCACTTTGACCGCGGCATCGATGAGGCCGCCGAACAGCCGCTTCATTTCCGCTACGGATGTGAGTTCGTGCATCCAGACGCCCGAAAGATCGGGCTTGCCGTCGGCGGCGCGCGGCACGGGCGCCGTGAGGTTGGGTTTGCCGTCGGGAGTACGCGGCGTGCCTGGCGTGCGGAAGTTCAACCACTGGGCTTGTGCCCCGCTGGAAAGTAATGCGAACAGAATGAACAGCCGTTGATTGCGCATAGAGGCGATTATCGCAGCCTCAAAACAGAAACTTCAGCGCAAATTGCACGATTCTTGGGTCGCCTGACGATGCCACCAGGCCGCCGGCCTGCGGCCCACTAATATCGCTCGTGATTTGGCCGAAGTTGGAGCTGTTCAAAGTAGCCACGGGAGTGCTGAGGTTCACGCGGTTCAAAATATTGAAGGCTTCGCATCGCACTTGTATCGTCTGTTTCTCCCGAATCCGGAACGCCCGTACCAGCGCCATGTCGAATTGGAAAACGCCTGGCCCTGCCATGTTGAAGGCGCCTAAATTTCCATAGGTGCCCGTAGCCGGTGCGGCAAATGCGGCAGAACTGGTCCACTGCACGCATGGCGCGGGCGTACAGGCTGCGCTCGCGGCATATTTATTCACCCCGGCCATAAGGTTTGGCCGTTGGTTCGCCTGTCCGGAAAGAGCGTTATCCACGCCGGTGGTAACCGTAAAAAATTGAGCCGATTTCGCGCTGATAATCCCCGATATCTGCCAGTCGCTGGCCAACGTTCGCAGAGTTCGGCCGGAAAACCGCGGCGTTTGCGCCACGACGGAGATGTTCGCCACCTGACGCTGATCGGACAGCACGCAGTTGCTGCGGTCGATTCGCCGTTCCGAGGGCACTAAATACAACGGACCGGCCGTGCCTAGCTCAGTGTTTTCCAGGTCGCTGATGCAGTGCGACCAGGTGTAATTGGCCTGCACGGTTACTCCGCGGCTCAGCCGGCGCAACAGACCAAGGTACATCGCTTCATAGCTTGCCGTTCCGCCCGTATCCTGCGCCTGTACGGAACCGAAATACTTGCCCTGAGCGGGATTTTCCAGGTACAGCGTCCGCCTTTGGTTGGTGTTGCTCAACGACGAGCATGGGGCGTAAGTGATGTTATTAATGACGCAACTCGCCCCCGGAATATAAATCTCCGGGTTTTCCTGGTTCCCTGTCCATAGATGAATTGTGCTGTTTCCCACATAGCTCGCGGTTACCAGCCAGTTATTGCCGAATTGCCGTTGGATGCTCAGATTCCACTGATGCAGATAAGTAGGTTTCGCATTGAGTTGATGAGTGACAATGCCGGCGGCGAGCGGGAAGCCTGAATTTTTCGTTAAAACGTAGGGGAAAGGATTGGAAATCGTAGTCCACGGATTGGTGAAGTTGACCGCGCCTGTGGTTACGCTATTACCGTACGGCGCATCGTTCGCATAGGCGTCCAGATAAAACAAGTGTTGCCGGTCGGTGAACATTCCGTAAGACGCCCGAATCGTCATCAAGCCTTTGCCTTCCGGATCCCACACCACTCCCACCCTCGGCACCGTGCGGCTCCAGGTGGAATTTTCCGGAGCGTTGCCGGCCGTATACTGCGGGTCTCCTGGAAAGATCACGCCGGCGGGCGCATTCGGGTATACCGTGCTATGCACGTTCTGTGAAAACAGGCTGGAATTGAAATTTGAGAACCAGCCGTATTTACTGTACGGCGCAATATACGGCTCCCACCTCACGCCGTAGTTCAACGTGAACCGTGAACTGATGCGCCAGCTATCCTGCGCGTATAACCCGACATAGTGCTGCCGGTTATAGCCCAGCGAGAAACCACCCTGCGTAAATGCCGAAGCATCCCCCAATAGAAAATCGGCCATGGATAGCCCCGTGATCTGGCCGCTGAAAGTAAATCCGCCGGGAGTGTTCAATCCCGATACAAAATTCATCATCTCGCGGATATAGTTCACCCCGAATCCGATCTGATGCTGTCCACGCACCAGGCTGAAGTCATCTCCAAACTGAAGAGTAGGGCCGGTGTTGAACTTACTCGGTGTCTCATTCGCCGAGCCAAAGCCGAAACCGGCGCCCGATACCGTCACCCGCGCAAAGTCCGGAATCAACTGCGTGATGGCAGGCACCCCAAGATCGGCCCAGGAATAAAATTTATCCGAGGTTTTCTCTACTCGTGTACGGGTAACCGTAGCGCGGAACGAACTGACTGTATTGGCGCCAATCAGGTAGGTATCGCCCAAAACCACGGCGGTGTCCCGATCTAAGGTGGCCGCATTGTTGAAGGTAAGGGCGTTCTTGCCATCATAAGCTCCCGGCCCCTGCAGGTTCGCAAAAACCATACGGCCAAAGAACTGGTTTTTGGGAGTGATCTGATAATCGATCTTGGCGACACCGATATTCTCGTTGCTATTCCCCAAAATTCCGTAAGTCACGCTCCCACACTGGTTCGTAGATGTTGGTAGGAGGCTCGCGATCTTCAACGCCACCGGGCTCAGCGCTGACGGGGCAATTTGATTGTTCACAAATCCTAGCGACGCTGGAAGAGGGATTTGCCGCCCCCCGGTATTGCAAGCTGGAGATGCCGCAGTGGCGAAATTCCCCTGGAGTTCGGACGCTGTGGGAACAAAAGCGATCGTCTGCGGCGGAGTCGATTTAATCACCGTGCCCTGATAGCCAAGGAAGTAAAACAGCCGGTTTTTGCGAATCGGCCCGCCTATGGTCCCGCCAAACTGGTTGCGTTTCAAAGTGTCACGCGCCGAGGCAAAGTAATCGCGGGCGTTCAAATCTCCATTCCGCAAAAACTCAAACAGGTCGCCGTGCAACTCGTTGCTTCCCGATTTCGTAACCGCATTGATCGCCGCGGAAGCATGCAGCCCATATTGCGCGGGCAGGGCATTGCTCTCCACTTTGAACTCCTGCAACGCATCGGGGAATGGAAGCGGCAGGTTCAAATTGTTCATGATGTCGTTATGCATCCCGCCATCGAGCAAATACGTGATGCCGTTTCCCTGACCGCCGGCGACGGAGATCAACTGTGTGGGGTAGTTGCGGATCGTGTTCAGGTTCGTGCCGTTTCCGGTTGTGGCCATACCGGAAAGATAGATGAGTTGCGTTGCCTCGCGGCCGTTCAAGGGCAGGTCGACAACCCGCTGCTGGTCCACCACGGTTCCGACTCCGGTGCTGTGCGTCTCTACCATCGCCGCGTCGGCTTGCACCACGACCTGCTCACTCACGGCCCCGACCTTCAAACTGACATCGATACTGGGATTGCTATCCACCTGAAGCACAATTCCGCTCTGCACATATTTGCTAAACCCAGACTTGGTAACTTCCAACAGATAAGGGCCGATAGGGAGGTTGGCCAATACGAACGCACCATCCGCGCCGGAGACCGTGGCGCGCACCGCGCCCGTGGCGGTTTGCGTGGCCTTGATCTCGGCGGCCGGAACGGCCAGACCGCTGGAATCGTGAACCGCGCCGTTGATCTGAGCTGTCGAGGCAGCTTGTGGCAGCGCTCGCGTTGAAAACAGAAGCGCGATCGCAAGACTCGAAAGAGTGGCCCTCATAAAAATTACCTTTGTGCCGGCTTGTACGGAACCAGGTGTTGCACGTCCTTGTTATTCTCGCTGCAAGAGTACTCGATCAATTCAGGCAAACCAGGAGTCAGCTTGAGCGGCGTAAGAATGCGGTGCAAGGTCCACGGCTCCGCGTACATCTTCGGATCGTTAACGGTGTATTCGTATTCGATATTGTCCGGCGTGCGGCGGAAGCGCTCCGTGACGTGCAATTGGTCGCTGTGCTGATGGCCCGCCGTATCGAGCCAAGTCCAGGGCGGCCCTTTTAAACCGACCGTATCTACGACGATTTCATCGCCTTCCCAATGCCCTGTGGAATCGCCCATAAAAGCCGGCTCCATGTTGGCAGGATGCGGCCGCCCGTTCAGTGGAATCGAACGGAACGTATGCATGTATTCGAACAGGATCACCAGGTAAGCCGGAGTCTGCACAAATTGCGCCGGATAGGGCGACTGCATAATGCGTGGCACACCAGGCAGCCAGCAGTTGGAAGTCGGATCATCCTTGGCATCGTGGTTCGCGTAAGCAGCTTTACCGGCCGGCGTGTACGGTATGCTGTCTTCCTTCCCCATCGCCATATTGGGCGTGTACTGAATATTGAAGTAGCCGCTGAAATCGGGCTTGCCCTCGAGTGTTCGCGGAACGGCTTTCTGAGCAGCGCCAGGCACAGGAAACAGCCATAGCGCGATTGCGATCGTAGGAAAAATAGAGTAGCGATTGGTCATGATAGATCTCGCTGCATTTGCCGAAGCAGCATATAAAGTGGGTCGGGCATAGTCAAGGCCCGAATCTTCCATGCTCGTCCACTCCGGACCATGCCATTTCGGCCCGCTTGACGCCGGCGAACGGGAATGATCGAATACGGGAATGCGTCAGAGGTGTGTCTGGTTCATTGTTTTGAGCGGCCTTTGGCAGGCGGCGGGCGCCGAAGCGCCACTGGCAGATGCGGTGATGCATCGCGACCCGGCGCTGGTTCGCTCTCTCGCGGTTGACCGCGCCGCTGTGAATGCCGCGCAACTCGACGGAACCACAGCCTTGCATTGGGCCGTGCGGTATAACGATCTTCCGACCGCTCGCCTGCTCATTGAGGCCGAGGCGGATGCGAAAGCTGCGAATCGCTACGGCGTCACCCCACTGAATCTGGCCGCGACAAACGGTAATGCCGCCATGATCCGCCTGCTGCTCGATGCCGGCGCGGACCCCAATTCCGCTACGCCGAGCGGCGAAACCGCGCTGATGACCGCCGCGCGCACCGGCAGTGTAGATGCAGTCACACTCCTGCTCGATCGCGGAGCTAGCGTCAACGCCAAAGATTCGGCGCACGAGCAGACGGCCCTCATGTGGGCGGTGCTCGAAAACCACGGCGAGCTCGTGAATCTGCTTCTTACCCGCGGCGCAGATATTAACGCCCATACCAAAGTCACCATGCCCAAGGGCGAATACGTGCCTGCTCGGCCCGCTGGCGCAGCGGGAACCGGCATCATCCGCCAGCGGGCCCTGCCCACCCCCGATGGCGGCATGACCCCATTGCTTTTTGCCGTGCGCGATGGCAACGCGGCCATGGTCCGGCTGCTGCTCGATCATGGCGCGGATATCAACCAAGCATCCGGCAATCACACTTCGCCGCTGATCGTTGCTCTGCTCAACGGGCAGTTGGGCCTCGCAACCGAGTTGCTCTCTCGCGGAGCCGACCCGAATGCCGCCGACGATTATCACCGCGGGCCGCTGTTTGCCGCCATCGACCTCCGCAATTTCAATCACGACAAGTATGCGGATCTCCCCACCGATGGCCGCGATCCGCTCGATCTGATCAAAGCGCTGCTCGATAAGGGAGCTAATCCCAACCAACGAACCGATACTGTTCCCGTCCATGGGCTGATGCAGTTCGATGCCTCCTGGGTCAATTTCGATGGGCAGACGCCGTTCATTCGCGCCGCCCTTTCGGGCGATATCGAAGTGATGCGCCTGCTCCTCGCTCATGGCGCCGATCCGAACATCGCCACCAAACAAGGATCTACCGCGCTCATGGCCGCCTCCGGCATCAACTGGATTCCCGGCCAGACTTACAGCCATAGCGAGGCCGATTATGTCGAGGCTGTGAAGCTATGCCTGGAGCGCGGGGCTGATGTGAACGCCACCAATTCGCTCGGAATGATGGCTATGCACGGAGCCGCCAATCGCGGATGGGAATCGATTATTCAAATCCTGGCCGATCATGGCTCGAAGCTCGATGTGAAAGATATTGGCGGGCGCACGCCCATGATTTTCGCGCAAGGAATCTTTCTCGCAGTGCGGCCTCCGGAAGCCAAGCCAAAAGCCATCGCGCTATTGAAGAAGCTCTTGGCCGCGCAGGGCCTCGAGGCGGTTTCCCAGCAATGAGGGAGCACGGGATATGTGGGGTCAGGGCTTCTGCCCTGCCGCCGGGCTTCCGCCCGGCGCTCTTGCTGTTGCTCGCCGCACTCTGCGCCTTCGCCCAAACGCCTGACGCGCAACAATCGCTGCTCAACCAATACTG
>DATBID010000229.1:0-3845 GCA_036557125.1 Bryobacteraceae bacterium
CCGGGACGCCGCCCGCGCCAGGAGCAGATTGGCCACATTGGCGCACACGATCAGCAGCACCACGCCGCAAACCGCCATCAGAATCTGGAGGCTTCGCCAATAGTAGTCCTTCATTTCCGCCACGCCGGCCCCCGCCGGAACAATGTTGATGACCTGCTTCGACAGGGTCCGCAGGACGTCCGGCATCCAGTTGGGCGGATAGCCGGAATCGTTCTGCAGCCATTGCCGCAGCACTCCAGTAAGGCGGGGGGCCATTCCTTCAATCGAAGCCCCTGGCCGCAGCCGTCCGATGACGCGCAGCCAGGCTCCGGCCGATTGATGCAGGATTTCCGTTTCGCCAGCGATCAGGGGTTCCTGCTGCAACGGAATCCAGAGATCCGGCGGATCACCGCGCAGCGTTTCCCCGTAAAACCCCGGCGGCGCGATTCCGATCACTGTGAACGGGTGGCCTTGCAGGACGAATGTAGAGCCGATAATGGAGGAATCGCCGCCAAAGGCGCTTTGCCAGATCGCATGGCTAAGCACCACCACCGGTGGAGCGCCCGCCTGGTCATCAGCCGGAGTACATACACGGCCGCCAAATGCTTTCACGCCCAGCACCGAGAAGTAATTTCCGGTTACGTATTCGGAGCGCAGCGAACGCGCCGCGGCTTCTTTTTCTTCCCGCCGCACGCTCATGGTGTCTTGGCCGGTCTGAAAGGCGGCCACATCTTCGAATTCGGGCGCCGCGGGCTTCAGCCGCTGGTACAGAGGAAACGAAAACATGCCCCAGTTGTCCTGGGGGCCGCTCTTAACACAGCAGGCATCGCCATCGCCCAGGCGGTAAAGCCTTCCCGGATCGGAAACCGGCAGAGACCGCAGCATTACCGCATCGATCAAAGTGAAAATCGCTGTAGCGCCGCCGATGCCCAGGGCCAGCGTGAGCACCGCTGCGGCCGTGAACATCGGGGCCAACCGGAATTGGCGCAGCGCGTAACGAATTCTACCTGGCAGCTTCCGCAAAAGGCGCTCCGAAACTGCATGATAAACTATCAAACGATCTTCAGGAGGAAATGATGAAGCAGTTGCTGTCGAGGTGTGCCCTGGTGGCGACGGTTGGTGCGGCCGGATGGCTGGTGTACGCTTCGGCCGTCAGGATCGATCCCAAGGATCTCCATACCTTCGCCGATGCGCAAACGCTGACCCCGGGGACTTTCCACAAGATCACGGTCGATGTGCTGCCCAAGCCCTACGACACCAAATCGACTGCCAATTTCGGCCGCCCCGTAGCGCGTCCGGAAGGCGCTATGCCCAAAGCGCTGCCCGGTTTCAAAGTGGAGTTGTACGC
The DNA here is from genome assembly GCA_036557125.1 of Bryobacteraceae bacterium. Lineage (GTDB taxonomy): Bacteria > Acidobacteriota > Terriglobia > Bryobacterales > Bryobacteraceae > PSRJ01. The sequence goes on from DATBID010000229.1 coordinate 1,328, forward strand.
TACCGGATTTGATATGCCCCGGCAGATCCGCACCGCTCCCAACGGCGATTTCTTCGTCGCCGAGAGCGGCAAGGGCGAGATCAAAATCGTGCGGGGCTATAAAGACGGCAAGGCTGAAGAAATTTCCACTTTCGCGACAGGCCTAACCCGCCCCTTCGGGATCAACTTTTATCCGGCTGGCAGTAACCCGCAATGGGTTTATGTCGGAAACACGAATTCAGTGGTCCGGTTTCCATATAAGAACGGCGACCTGAAGGCGACCGGCCCCGCGCAAACGATCGTCCCCGAACTGCCTGCGAACGGAAACCACTGGACTCGCGACGTCGTGTTCTCCAAAGACGGCAAAAGCATGTTCGTGGCAGTCGGCTCTTCCGACAACATTGACGAAGACAACAAGAATGAGCACCGCGCCAACATCCTGGAGTACACTCCCGACGGCAAATTCGTGGGCATTTACGCCTCCGGCATTCGCAATCCCGCCGGCCTAGGCGTGAACCCGGTAACGGGCGAGGTCTGGTGCTCCGTAAACGAACGGGACCTGCTGGGGGATAACCTTGTTCCCGACTACATCACTCACGTGCAAAAGGGCGGGTTCTATGGCTGGCCGTGGTACTACATGGGCTCGCATTCGGATCCTCGCAAAACGGCGAGCGCCCCGGCGGATCTTAAGGACAAGGCCATCGTGCCCGACGTGCTGATGCAACCGCACAACGCCTCGCTGGGCCTAACCTTCTATGAAGGCAAAATGTTCCCGGCCGAATATCAGGGCGACCTGTTCGCCGCCGAGCATGGTTCCTGGAACCGCGCCGTGCGCGCCGGCTACGAAGTGGTGCGAGTGCCGCTCGATAAGGGACGTGCTAGCGGGGTTTACGAGGATTTCCTCACAGGCTTCGTGAATTCCGAGGGTCAGGCTTGGGGCCGCCCGGTCGGTGTTGCGGTGGGCAAGGAAGGCGCGCTGTATGTCACCGACGACGCAGGCAAAGTAATCTGGCGCGTAAGCTACAGCAAGTAACCGTAAAGTTGCCGTTACATGTCTGACTGAGTAGTTCACTCGTTTCGCGGAGGACCGCTCCCTGACGGTCGCGGCTCTGATCGGAGCCACGAGCGTAAGCGAGTGGTGTTGGCCAGAGTACAAGACCAAGCATCAAAGTACTAGCTTCGTGATCCGCTTGGTAGCGCCAAACGGCGCCCTTGCAATTGCAGCTTGGCGGCAAGGAAATTCATGACGTCGCGCGGCGAAATGACCGCCAGAAGATGGTCGTGATCGGTAACGAGGAGGCTGCCTCCTCCGGTCTCCTGTATTTTCGAGAGAGCGTTGAGCGCATCCGCGTCGGGACTGATTGTATTTTTGTCCGAACACGGTTTGCTCAGTTCAAAGACATGATGCCGCTCCCACTCTTCCTTCGGCACGTTTCGGACATCCTGTGGAGAGACACAGCCCACCAGATGGTCCGTCTGTTCAACGACCGGATACATCGGCAAATCGTACCGGTACAGGTACTCTTCCACGAGTTGCCGAATCGACATATCGGCGTCGACGGCAATGGGATGCGGCCGCATGAACCGGCGCACGGGCTCGCCAGCCAAGGCCTGCTGTAGCAGCACATGCTGAAACGATGCCCGAGACGCGTTGCGCAAGAACACGCCGATCAGGAAGTACCAGATGGCCCCGATCAGGTCGCCAACAAAGAGCTGATAGAACGCAAACGCCATAAGGAGGATGCCGAATCCGGAACCGATCTGGGAGGCGATTTCGGTGGCGCGCGTCAGATCACGCTTATAGTGCCAGAGCGCGGCTCGCAGCACGCGGCCCCCATCCAAAGGGAAGGCCGGAATCAGATTGAAAGCGGCCAGAATCCAGTTAATCCAGGCGAGGTAGGCGAGCACTCCGATCACCGGCCGTGGCCAACTTCCGGCCGCCGCTAATTGGATGGCGCGGAAAATACCGCCTAAAATGATGCTCGACACCGGCCCTGCCACAGCCATCAGGAACTCGATCTTGGGACTCTGCGGTTCTCCCCCCATTTCGGCCACCCCGCCGAACACAAACAAGGTGATCCCGCGCATGGGAAGTTTATAGTGATTCGCCACCAGAGAGTGACATAGCTCATGCGCCACGATGCTGAAGAAAAGGCCAAAAGCACCGGCGATTCCCATCCACCAGTAATCCGCGCGCGTCAGGTGAGGGAAAGCGTGGGGAAAAATTGCGCCGGCCAGAGACCAGGTGATCAGTATCGCAATGATGGCCCAACTGGCATCCAGCCGGACGGCAAAGCCAAATATCTTAAATAACGTGATGCGGTGGCCAAACATCTCGATTACCTCTATCCCAGATACAAAACACGCACTAAGTGCCGTTCCTGCGTATCGGCGGGGACCCGGCCAACGTAGCGCTCCGGCTCCGTTGTATCTGGGGCAATTTGGCATCCACACAGGCCATCCTGGAATCCCGAAATGCAGTAATTTTTCGTACAGTTCTTACGGTGGGCTGTCGTCCAGGCGTCCGCTAGAGCGGATT
>DATBID010000230.1:0-29676 GCA_036557125.1 Bryobacteraceae bacterium
GTGCCCGCACTTTCTTACCCGCGATTTCGGTCCATGCCAGGTGGAAAAACTTCACATCCGGAACCGGGGCTCCCGTCGCCCGCTCGATGACTTTCATCGCATTCGGTCCCTGGATCTGGAAGCGATAATTGCGGCGCCGGCTCGGATCTTTGCGGACGGCAGTCCGCTCGTCCAAATCCGCTTTGACGTTGTAATTCCCAGACTCGACATGGTAGCGGACCCAGTTCAGGACCGGAATGCGGCCGACCAGGTTGAACAGGTTCTCCCCAAGATGGAAAAGAATAACGTCCCCGATTACATAGCCTTCGGGCGAGCACGCTATGAACTGCTTTGCCCGGTCCAGGCCGAAATTCGCGAAGCTATTGATCCCAAGGCAGCTCAGGATCTTCAACGCATCCGGGCCTTCCAGTTGCAGTTCGGCCATGTGATACGACTGATTGAAGAGAACGCATGTCTTCTGCCACGCCCTCTGCTCATCCCGCCAGTTCGTGAACTCGGGCGGGACGCCCGGGTATACATTGGGACCGGTTTGCTGATTGTACAGAAAATGCGAAATCCCCTTTTTCGCAGCCAGTAATGCCTCTAAGCTCTCGTTTGCCATTCGGAATCCAAGTTAGTCTCTTGAAAGAATACCCTTTTTCGTGCCTTTCTGTTATCAACGAAGTGGATTGTGATCATCAAGTTTTTTGACTTCTCGGCTGTTATGCTTACCAACGGTGTTCTGGTTCTGGTTGGTGGTGGCCCCCGCGCTGCTTCTCACTCTCGCCTCACTGGCCACTGAGCACGGGCGCGCTGCCTACATAAGGCGCTGCCTCGCCCCGGGGTCTTCCGATCTTACTTCCGCCAATCTTCCTCCCGCCAGCGTCATCGTCCCTGTGAAAGGCTTCGACGAAGGCCTACGCGAAAATCTCGCTGCGCTGGCCGGGCTCGACTATCCCGACTTCGAACTCCTGATCGTTGCCCGCTCGGCCGCTGATATCCCGCCTGGGGTCCTGCCCTCTCGCTCGCGCGTCGTACTCGCTCACGGCGCCGATCCGCGCACATCGGAGAAAATTCAGAATCTCACCGCCGCCATCCATGCCGCTCGCAAGCGCAGCCGGGTCTTCGCTTTCGCGGATTCCGATGGCCACGTTACCCCCGGTTGGCTCCGCGCTCTGGCCGTCCCACTCGCGAGCGATGCCATTGGCGCATCCACCGGCTACCGCTGGTTTCTCGCCCGCCCAAATCCCGGCAGTATTTTCCGGGCCGTTTGGGATGCCGTGTCCGGTGGCATGCTGGGCCCCCACGACTGCCCTTTCGCCTGGGGCGGTTCCATGGCCATTCGCAGACAGACTTTTCAGGACGCTCAAATCCTCGAGCGGTGGAAAGGCGCTATCAGCGACGATTATATCCTCGCTGCAGCCATCCACGCTGCGGGCCTCTCCATCGCCTACGCCCCCGCCGCGCTGGTCCCCTCCAGCGAATCCATCTCCTTTCCCGCTTTCCTCTCGTGGTCGCGCCGCCAGCTCACCATCACCCGCTTCTACGCCCCCCGCCTATGGCAAAAAGGCCTCCTGGCCCACATCATCTATTGCGCCGCCATGCTCGGTTCGCTGTCGCTCGCTCTTCGCGGGTCGTCCCTCGGCTGGTGGACCCTCGCCGCCCAGTTGCTCCCCGGCATGTGGAAGGGATCCCGCCGCGCCGCGCTTGCCCGCGCCTGCCTTCCGGAATACGAATCCTGGTTCCGCCGCTACGCCTGGCTGCACGCGGTTTGTGTTCCCTTTGCTACCTGGCTCTGGCTCGTGGCCCTTGTTTCTTCCGCATTCGGTAGTACCATCAAATGGCGCGGTTATCGGTACGATTTAAAGAATTCTGCTTAGGCCGAACGAGTATAATCTCAAGCTAAGGGAGGATTTCCGTGGCCAAGGACCGTAGCCCCAAAAAAGAAGCCAAGAAACCGAAAAAGAAGAAGTAAGGAGCCGGGAGTCAGGAGCCAGAAGTTTCGAAGCGAATTCTGGCTCTTTACTCCGCAAGGGAGTTGACCATGCGTAAAGAATGGGTTGCCAAACGCGAGGACGATCGGATCCGCACGCAGTTGCATTATGCGCGCCAGGGCATCGTCACCGAGGAAATGCATTACGTCGCCGGCCGCGAAAATCTCGCCCCTGAAACAGTCCGTTCGGAGGTGGCCCGCGGGCGCCTCATCATCCCCGCCAACGTAAACCACACCAACCTCGAACCGATGTGTATAGGCGTCGCCTCCAAGTGCAAAATCAACGCCAATATCGGCAACTCGGCGGTAATCTCCAATATCGATGAGGAGCTCGAAAAGCTCGGCTACTCGGTCAAATACGGCGCCGACACAGTGATGGATCTTTCCACCGGCGGCGATATTCCCGCCATCCGCAAAGCCATCATCGCTAACTCGCCTGTCCCCATCGGCACTGTCCCCATCTACGAAGCGCTCTCCCGCGTGCGCCGGATTGAAGATCTTAGCGCCAAGCTGATGCTCGAAGTCATCGAGGAGCAGGCCGAGCAAGGCGTGGACTACATGACCATCCACGCCGGCGTTCTGGTGCAGTATATCCCGCTCACCACCCGGCGCGTCACCGGCATCGTCAGCCGCGGCGGCTCTATCCTGGCCGAATGGATGGTCAAAAACCATCGCCAGAATATGCTCTACGAGTGCTTCGAAGACATCTGCAAGATTTTCCAGAAGCACGACGTGAGTTTCTCTCTGGGCGATGGCCTGCGGCCCGGCAGCGTGGCCGATGCCAGCGACGAGGCCCAGTTCGCCGAACTCAAAACCCTCGGTGAGCTCACGAAAAAAGCCTGGGAGTACGACGTCCAGGTGATGATCGAAGGCCCGGGCCACATCCCCATGGACCAGATCGAGTTGCAGGTCGAAAAAGAGAAGGAGATGTGCTACGAGGCTCCCTTCTACACGCTCGGCCCGCTAGTCACGGATATTGCTCCCGGCTACGATCACATCACTTCCGCCATCGGCGCCGCCATGATCGGCTGGTATGGCGCTTCCATGCTCTGCTACGTCACACCCAAAGAGCACCTCGGCCTTCCCAACCGCGAAGACGTCAAGCAGGGCATCATCGCTTACAAGATCGCGGCTCATGCCGCCGATATTGCCCGCCGCCGCCCCGGCGCCCGCGACCGCGATGACGAACTCTCCCACGCCCGGTACCGCTTCGACTGGAACCGTCAGTTCGCGCTCTCGCTCGATCCCGAGACCGCGCGCGCCTACCACGATGAAACTCTTCCGGACGAAGGCTTCAAAGACGCCGCCTTCTGCTCCATGTGCGGCCCCAAATTCTGCTCGATGAACATCTCTTCGAAGGTCGAGAGTTTCACCGCGGAAGAAGCCGAGGCGGTTGTGAGCGGGGCGGCGCCGGAGAGTTTGGTCAATATCTCCGGGAACGACTGACCTAACGCACGTCAGCCTCAGTGAACGGAATCGTGCTAACTTGCTACAATCCTCATGTCCCTTCCGGGCCGGCAATCGATGGCGCCACCCTCATCCACCACCGTTACTCCCACCTTCCTTGAACGCGTATTCAAGGCGTTTCATTACCGCGATTTTCGGCTCATGTTCATCGGGGCCTGCATCTCCAGCATTGGCACGTGGATGCAGAATCTGGCCCAAGCCTGGATCGTCCTGGACATCTCCAAGTCCGCTTTCTACCTCGGGCTCGACGCTTTTCTCGCGGGGATCCCCGTATTCCTCTTCTCGATCATCGGCGGCGTAGTCGCCGACCGTGTGGAGCGCCGGCGCGTGCTGTTGGTTTCTCAGTACGTCCAAATGGCCTCGGCATTTATCCTGACCTTGCTCATCTTCTTTCACGTAGTCCGCATCTGGCAAATCCTGTGTCTCTCGTTCGCCTGCGGCACGGCGCAATCTTTCGGCGGCCCCGCCTATTCTGCCTTAATTCCCACGCTGGTCAAGAAAGACGATATGCCGAACGCCATCGCCCTGAACTCCATTCAGTTCAACCTGGCTCGCGTGCTGGGACCGGCGCTGGGAGGCGTGGCGCTCGACCGCCTCGGCGCCGTCTGGTGCTTCGGCCTGAATGGCCTTTCCTTCCTGGCGCCCGTTATCTCCCTTACCATCCTGACCACGCGCTACCTGCCGCAGAATACGGGCGAATCGGTTTTCGCCAGCATGAAGTCGGGCTTCCGGTTCATCCGCCATCAGGGCGCCATGGAAGCGCTGATCTTCCTGGCCTTCGCCATGACGGCTTTCGGTTTTCCCATGATGACGTTCCTGCCGTGGTTCGCGAAAACCACATTTCACGGCGGCCCCTGGACATTCACCCTCTTCCTGTGCTCCTCCGGTATCGGAGCGGTGATCGGTTCGCTGATGGTGGCCTGGATGGGCAACGCGGCGCATAAGGGGCGGATCGCGCTCGTCTCGCTGCTGTGGCTGGGCGTGGGCATTGCGATCTTCTCGTTCTCCACCAACCTGATCCTCAGTTGCGTGGTCTTGTTCCTCACCGGCATCGGGTTGATGACAGTGTTCGCAAATGTAAATTCCGTGGTGCAACTGATCACTCCCAACGAGATGCGCGGCCGGGTGATGAGCGTTTACAACTCCGCCTTTCGCGGCGGGATGCCGATGGGAAACCTGCTGACCGGATGGCTCGTCCCCATTTTCACGGCGCCTTTCGTGCTGGCCGCCAATGGATTGCTGTTAGTGCTGCTGGCGATCTATTTCTTGGTTGGGCAGCGGAAGGTTGCAACGCTCTGAGGATCGCATGCGATTGCTGCTCTTAGCGGCTACGGTCTACACATTATTTGCAGCGCCGCCCCCTGCCTTTCTCCAAGCTGCCCGCGACAGTCAGGATCGCGCTGCCTTACAGCGAATCGTGGACGAATCGGCTGCGGCAGCGGCCAAAGCCCCCGAGGACGCTGACACGCAATATCGCACGGCGCTGGCATCCTCATACCTGGCGGAAGTGGCGCTCGAGCTGGGCGATAAGAAACTGGCGCAGCAAGCCGCCGAACGCGGCGTCAAGAATGCCGAGCAGGCGGTTTCGCTAAAGCCACAGGAAGCGGAGTACTATCGGGTCTTGGGCACTCTCTGCGGACAGGTAGTGCCCGCCAATGTGCTCGCCGGACTCGGCTATGCCAAACGGGCACGCGATGCCATTGATAAGGCGGTTACCCTCGATCCGAAATCGACGATGGCTTATATGGCTCGGGGCGTGGGAAACTACTACCTCCCCTCCGCATTGGGCGGCGGATTCGATCTCGCTACCGCCGATTTCCGCAAAGCCATTGAACTGGATCCCAAGAACGCCGACGCGTGGCTCTGGCTCGGGATGGCTTTGCGGAAGGAAAACAAAAACGCCGATGCTCGTCAGGCGTTCACCAAGTCTCTGGAACTGAATCCGCAGCGTACCTGGGCCCGTCAGCAATTAGACAAAACGGCGCCTTAGGGTCCTCTTACAGCAGTGCCGCACCCTCGCCCTTATTTTCCAGACTGCGCCACAGATACCAGCTCGCCACAGTGCAGTACGGCCGCCAGGATTCTGCCAAAGTTTCGATCTCCGCAGGTTTGGGCAGTTCTTCCAGCCCATAAGCCTTGCGGACAGCCGCCCGGATTCCCAGGTCGCCCGTGGGAAGCACGTCCGGACGGCGCAGCGCAAAAATCAAAAACATGTGCGCGGTCCAAACGCCGATCCCCTTGACTATCGTCAGTTGCTCGATCACTTCTTCGTCCGCGAGATCCGGAAGTTGTTCAAACACCACCTTGCCATCGCGCGTGTGCCGCGCCAGATCGCGGATGTACGCCGTCTTCTGAGCAGAAAGGCCGGCGGACCGCATGCGGGCAGGGCGCAGCTTCAGAATGTTTTGCGGTGTCAGACTGCCTCCGGCAGCCGCCGCCAGGCGGTCGAAAATCACCCGCGCCACGCGGCCGCTGAGCTGCTGGAAGACAATCGACCTCACCAGGCTTTCGAAGCTCGGGTCCCGGAATTCGATGCGATATTCGCCCACACGGTTAATGATTTCGCAAAGCACGGGGTCCGCCCGTCTCAGATGTTCCAAGGCGGACACAGATATGGCGGGAGAACCGTCACGCATGGGGAAACACGATAGCGTCAGGATGCGTCATCATTGATTGTATTGGATGAAGCCGGTATCGGACAAACTGGAGTAGACGACTATGTTCAGAACCCTCTTTGCGATTGTCCTGGGGGGCGCCCTCGGGGGCGTCCTGCTGGCGCAGACGCCCGGCGGCGCACCCGCTGCCAAGGCCCCTTCGGACGACCTCCCGGCGCCCATCAAAGTGGACGTGGATGTGGTCAACATCCTCGCTTCCGTCCGCGACAAGCGCGGTGGGCTGATCGGCAATCTGGAGAAGAACGATTTTTCGGTGTTCGAGGATGGCAAGCAGCAGGACATCAAGTACTTCACCAAGGAAACCGACCTTCCGCTCACCATCGGCCTGCTGATCGATGTCAGCGCCAGCCAGCGCAACCTGATCGAAATTGAGCGCAATGCCGCCGTGCAGTTTTTCTCCAAGGTCCTGCGCAAAAAAGACGAGGCCTTTCTCATCAGCTTCGGCGAAGAGGCCGAACTGCTCCAGGATTACACCAACAGCACCCGCCTGCTCGAAGACGGCCTGAACCAGTTGCATGTCAGCTCCGGCGTGGGTGGCATCGGGCCCGGTCCCGTGCCGACCGTGGGACAGCCGCGTGGTACCGTGCTCTACGACGCCGTTTATCTGGCCGCCAATGAGAAGCTGCGCAGCGAGGTAGGGCGCAAAGTAATGATCCTCATCACCGACGGCGTGGACCAGGGCAGCCGCCTTACGCGAGACAAGGCTGTGGAGGCCGCGCAGAAGGCCGACGCCGTCATTTACAGCATCGACTACTACGATCCCAGCGCCTACGGCCCTTTCGGATTCGGCGGTGGCGGTGGCGAATCCGAACTGCGCCGCATGTCTGACGAAACCGGCGGCCACGTTTATAAAGTCGACCGCAAGCATACCCTCGACCAGGTATTTCAGGAGCTGCAGGACGAAATGCGCAGCCAGTACGCCATCGGCTATACCCCCAGCAACGATGTGAAAGACGGATCGTACCGCCGGTTGGAAGTGCGCGTAGCCAACAAAGATTTCAAGGTGCAGGCGCGCAAAGGCTATTACGCCATCAAGCCGGACAACCGGTAGCTGCGGCCCCTCCCTCCGCGCCGCCCCTGGAATCGTTAGAATATACACGTGATGCCTCGTTGGAAATCTGCCGCGAGTTGGATCGCGGCGGTGCTGTTGGCGATCGTATTCCTGGTTGCCGGCATCTTTAAAATTACCGATACGCAAACGGCCGCCGTGCTCATGCACCAGGCCAGAGTGCCCGAGAACTTGAGTGTGCCTGCAGCAGTGCTGTTCGGCATTGCGGAGACGGTGAGCGGCGTGCTTCTGCTCGTGCCGCGCTTCCGCCGGTGGGGCGCAATCTCCACCGGCCTGCTGCTCACGGCATTCATCATTTATATCGGCATCAACTACAGCGCCTTGCGCGGCCAGGACTGCAGTTGCTTCCCCTGGCTCAAGCGAGCCGTTGGCCCGGCCTTTTTCGCCGAGGATGGCGCGATGTTGGTAATGGCTGTTCTGGCAGGCATGTGGGCTACGGCAGCCAAAGGGTTCCGCTCTGCCGTTCTGATTCTGGGGGCGGTGGCTGTGTTCGCCGGCGTTTCCTACGGGGTGAACGCGGTGCATGCTGCGGGTACCAAAGCGCCCGATGCCATCACCGTCGCCGGCCAGCCGTATTCCCTGACCCAGGGCAAGGTCTTCGTCTTCTTCTTTAACCCCGAATGCATCCACTGCCTGAATGCCGCCACCCGCATGGCCCAATACAACTGGGGAGACACACGCGTCGTTGCCATTCCCACGCAGCAGCCGCAGTTCGGGCCGGGGTTCCTCGATCGCACCAAGCTGAAGGCCGCCCTTTCCGACGATCTCCAGCAACTGAAAACAATTTTTCCGTTCGTCGACGCGCCCGCCGGCGTAGCCTTGGAAAATGGCCGCGAGAAAGCGGCAGTCACCAAATTCGAAGACCCCGAACCCGCGCCAACACTCAAGCAACTGGGCTTCGTGAACTAACGGCCTCTCAGCCCTCTCCAATGTGCAGCGCCACGATGCCGCCGGTGAAGTATTCGTAGCGCACGCTCGGAAAGCCGGCCTTCCTCATTTCCGCCGCCAGTTCATCGGCGTCCGGAAATCGTTTCACCGACTCCGGCAGGTACATGTAAGCGCTGCGATCGCCCGAAAGCGCCCCGCCGATCACCGGCAGAATCCGCCGCGAATAGAAATGATAGAGCCCAGCGAACAGCGCATTTGGCGGCTGCGAAAACTCCAGTATCGCGGCCGCGCCTCCCGGCCGGAGCACACGCCGCATCTCCGCCAGACCCGCGTGATAATTCGCCAGGTTGCGGAATCCGAACGCCACCGTAATCAGGTCGAGGCTCGCATCGGCCAGCGGCAGCCGCAAGGCATCGGCTTCGAAAAGCGCCACGGCTGAATAGCGTTGCTTCAGTTTCGCTTTTGCTCCGGACAGCATCGGATGGCAGAAATCCGAACCCAGAACGGCTTTCGCCTGGCTGCGTCGTGCGCGTTCCAGTGCCAGCACCAGGTCTCCCGTGCCGCAGCAGATATCCAAAATCCGCGCCTCGGAATTGGTCAGAATGTGCCGCAAACGGTGAGCTGTCTGCGCCCGCCAATAATAGTCGATGCCGAAGGAGAGCAGGTGATTGGCCGCATCGTAGCGATGCGCCACCCGGCCGAACATGTCGCGGATCCAGGAAGCGGCTTCCTGCTCATTCGCTGAATCGAGATCCTCTGCCCAGGCGCGCGCGCCCTTCATGCCAGCGCCCGCTCGACCGACTCCCGCACCATTCGCTCCCCCACTCCCGAAACCACCGCAACCTCCCCAATACGCACCGGCAGCACGAAGTGCACCGCGCCCTGTACCGTCTTTTTGTCATGGACTAGCCGGGCGAGCAGGTTTTCGGCTGAAATGCCGCCGAGTGAAGGAATGGGGCCGTAGGCATCCAGAGCCGCCAGAATATCGACGCTGTCCTCCGCCGAGAGATATCCGGTGGATTGCGCCAGATAAACCGCCGCCCGCATGCCAAACGCTACCGCCTCGCCATGCAGGAACCGCGTGTAGCCGGTTTCGGCTTCGAGCGCATGGCCGAAGGTATGGCCAAAGTTCAAAATGCGGCGCAGATCGCCTTCCCTTTCGTCGGCCGAGACCACTTCCGCCTTCACGCGGACCGAATCCGCAATCATCCGTTCGACCGCTTCCGGCGCGCGCGCCAGCACTGCGCCGCGTTCTTCCACCAGAAAATCGAACAACGCGCGGTCGCGAATTACACCGCACTTGATGATTTCGTAGATACCGGCGCGGTACTCCCGCTCGGGAAGCGTATCGAGCGCAGCCGGGTCGATGAGAACGGCCAGCGGCTGGTGAAACGCGCCCAACAGGTTCTTGCCGGCATTGAGGTTCACTCCGGTTTTCCCGCCTACCGCAGCATCGACTTGCGCCAGCAGCGTTGTGGGAACCTGAATGACCGGGATGCCGCGCATGAACATCGCGGCCAGAAAGCCGGCCATATCGTTGACGATGCCCCCGCCAAATGCCACAATCAGGCTGGACCGGTCGCCGCCGCAGGCAACCATCTGTTCGGCTGCGGCTTCGAGCGGCCCGAGCCTCTTATTTTCTTCGCCGCCGGGCAGATCGAGGCGCGTGTAGGGCACACCCGCCAGAGCGTTCTCCACCGTCCGGCCCTGATGGCGCCACACATCAGCCGTCGTAATCACGAAGACCTTGCCCGTTTTGACCGGAATAAAATTGGCTGTGCGCGACAATACGTCCCGCTCCACGATGGCGGAATAACCGCGCGGAAGCGTTTTGACCTGGAATGTGGGCACTTTTAGAAGTTTAGCGCGTCAGTGCGCGCGATGATGGATATTCCAAGTTGCTGAGCCTGCGTCGGTTCCACAAGAAAGTTGTTTGCAGGACTTGATAAAATACCAAACCAGAGAATATCAAGTTCGTCTCTAAGGATAGGATGCTGTAATGCTGATCAAACAAGCGCCTGATCTTCGTTATTCCGACGTGACTCCTAAGTCACTGTATTTCAATCGCCGGCGGTTCCTGGCCGGCGTGCCGGCCGCATTCGCAGGCGGCGCCGCGCTGCTTTCTCCCTCCCGGCGCGCGCTGGCCGCGATCACAAAATTGACCACAGTAAAGAGCCCTCTTTCCACCACGGGTGAAAAAATCACACCCGAGGAAGACGTAACGCACTACAACAATTACTACGAGTTCGGCACGGGTAAGGAAGAACCCGCCCAGCTCGCCAAGAACTTCAAAACCAGCCCATGGACGGTTTCGGTGGAGGGGGATGTCGCCAAGCCGCGCAAATTCAGCGTGGAAGAACTGATGAAGCTGGCCCCGCTTGAAGAGCGGATCTATCGGCACCGCTGTGTGGAAGCCTGGTCGATCGTAGTTCCCTGGATCGGCTATTCGCTCAGCACGCTGCTCAAAGAAGTGCAGCCTACTCCGAAGGCGAAATTTGTGGCTTTCGAAACCCTTTACGATCCCAAGCAGATGCTTTCGCCGTTGCAGGCGGGCATCCCGCTGCCGTACGTCGAGGGATTGCGGCTCGATGAAGCCATGCATCCACTGGCGCTGCTGTGCTTTGGCATGTACGGAGGGACCTTGCCGCCGCAAGATGGCGCACCCGTGCGGATGGTGGTTCCCTGGAAATACGGGTTCAAGAGCATCAAGTCCATCATAAAAATCAGGCTCGTATCTGGCCAGCCGCCGGCCACCTGGAACGAGTATGCGGCCAACGAGTACGGCTTCTATTCGAACGTGAACCCGCACCGCGACCATCCGCGCTGGAGCCAGAAGACGGAGCGGCGTCTGGGCGAATTCTTCAAACGCGGCACACTGATGTTTAACGGCTATGACCAGGTGGCGAGCCTCTACTCCGGCATGGATTTGATCAAAAACTACTAGCTCGAGGAGTCTGGAGCAGGAGCCGGGAGCCATAATGGTGGAAGAGTGCAAAGACGGCGCGCAGACAAGGTAGTCCTGTTTCTTCTGGGTCTGGCGCCGCTTTTTTGGCTGGGCTACGATGCGTTGAACGACCGGCTTACGGCAAATCCGATCGAGTTCATCACGCATTACACCGGTGACTGGACGCTGCGGCTCATCATTATCGGCCTGTTCATCACGCCGCTACGCAAAATCTTCAACTACCCCGACCTGATCCGCTACCGCCGGATGATCGGACTGTTCGCGTTTTTTTACGGCGTGCTGCATTTCCTCACCTGGATCTGGCTGGATAAGTTCTTTGATCCGCAGGAAATGTGGGATGACATTGTAAAGCGGCGGTATATCACGGTGGGCATGGCGGCGTTCCTGATGCTGATTCCGCTAGCGATCACTTCGACGAGGGGCTGGATCCGGCGGCTGGGCAAACGGTGGCAACGGCTTCACCGGTTGGTTTATTTCACCGCTATTGGAGGCGTGATCCACTACTACTGGCTGGTGAAATCGGACATCCGGCTGCCTGTGCTGTACGGTCTGTTCGTGGCGATGGTGCTCGGCTGGCGGGTGCGGGTTTGGATGCGTCGGCGCGCCGCCTCTCCGCCCATGCGCAAGTCTCCGGAAGTGGTGGCGCAGTAGCGGTGGAAAAGAGCCTGGTTTCCATCATCGTTCCGGTGTACAACGAAGAGGAATTCGTGCGCGCGTCGATTCTGCGCGCTCTCCAAGCGCCGCTGCCGGAAGGATTGCATTCGGAGATTGTGGCGGTAGACGATGGTTCCACGGACGCCTCGGCGGAAATTCTGGCTGAGCTTGCCGCGGAATATCCGGACCGCATACGTTTGGTGCGGCACACGCGAAATTCGGGAAAAGGCGCGGCTATTCGTACGGGCCTCCGTTATGCGGCAGGCGAGTTCGGGATCATCCAGGACGCGGATCTCGAATACAACCCGGAAGAGTATCCGAAGGTGCTCGGGCCGCTGGCGGCGAGCCGCGCCGATGTGGTCTACGGCTCGCGGTTTCTGATTTCCGGCGAGCGGCGGGTTCTGTACTACTGGCATTCGCTGGCGAATCGGCTGATCACCACTGCCTGCAACATGGCAGCCGACTTGAACCTGACCGACATCGAGACGTGCTACAAGGCGTTCCGGCTGTCCCTGGCGCGCTCCATACCGATCCGCAGCAACCGGTTCGGCATTGAGCCGGAGCTGACCATCAAGTTCGCCAAGCGCCAGGCGGCGATATACGAAGTGCCCATCAGCTATCGCGGGCGTACCTACGAAGAGGGAAAGAAAATCGGCGCGCGGGACGCCGTGAACGCGCTGTGGGTCATCCTTCGCTGCGCATTTACGCGCGAATTATACACCGACCCTGGTGCTATGATCCTGGACTCGCTGGCTGGGACAGCGCGCTTCAACCGGTGGATGGCGGAGACGATCCGGCCCTGGATGGGGAAGCGGGTGCTGGAGTTGGGCGCGGGGATCGGCAATATGACGCAGCACCTTTCGCGCTCCCGCAAGCTGTACGTAGCGACCGACCTGGACGAGGAGCACTTGGCGAGGCTGCGAGTGCGGTTTCAGAATCGGCCGAGTTTCGAGTCCGCGCGCTGCGATTTGTGTAACCGGGCAGATTTCGCGGCGTTGGGAGGCGGCTTCGATACGGTGGTGTGCCTGAACGTGCTCGAGCATGTGAAAGACGATCTGGAAGGGCTGCGGAATATCCGTTCGGCACTCGCGCCGGGAGGGCGCGCGATTGTGCTGGTGCCGCAGGATCAAGCGATCTATGGAACCCTGGATAAGGTGCTGGGACACTACCGGAGGTATTCGGCCGCTGAGCTTCGCGGGCGCATGGAGCAGGCGGGATTGCGGGTAGAGCGGATGCTGGAGTTCAACCGTGTGACCCGGCCGGGGTGGTATGTGAACGGGCGAATTTTCCGGCGCACGGATTTCAGCGCAGTGCAATTGCGGGTTTTCGATTTGCTTGTGCCTTTGTGGAAACGGATCGATGGAGCATTCCCTTGGCCGGCAGTATCGGTGATTGGAATTGCGGTGAATCCGGGGAATTAGAAAAGCCATATCCGAGCCGCGACCGTTAGGGAGTGCCCCATGGCCCGTGGCGGGCCACCAAAAGTGATGAAAATGGGCGCGAGTAGCGGTAGTATAGCGCTCCGGCGGAGAGTGGCCGAGGTCGTGACCGCTCTGGATAACTTGAGGCCGCCAGGGAGTCTGATTCGGATCGCGCCTTTGGACCAATCACTGAGAGTTGCCTTTCCGCGAGGAAGGGCGATAGCTCGTAACGGTGCGTATTCAACGTTAGCGCGCGTTCTGCCACTTCCCCGCCAGAAAGGAAGACATGTCCTACAAGGTAGCAGCAATCGATATCCACAAGAAAGTGCTGATGGTGGTGGTCGCCAGCATAGCCGACGAGGTTGCCGATGCGGCAGGAGCAGCAGTGGAGTTTGTGCAGCGGCGGTTTGGCGCCGGAGCCAGTGAGCGGAATCAGCTGGTGAGCTGGTTGCAGCAGCAGCAGGTTTGGGAAGTAGTAATGGAATCCACGGCACAATATTGGAAGCCGATATGGCTGGACCTGGAGCCGCATTTCCCCAAACTGCATCTGGCGCAGGCGCAATCCAACCGTGCGCCGAAGGGACGTAAGAACGATTTTCAGGATGCCAAACGTCTGGCGCGGCGTCTGCTGGCGGGCGAATTGATGCTGAGCTACGTGCCGGAGCCAGAACAACGCAGTTGGCGGCTGATGACACGCGGGCGGCTGCAACTGGTGCGCGAACGGGTACGTCTGCACAGCCAGGTGGAATCCCTGCTGGAAGAAGCGCGGATTAAGCTGTCCAGCGTGATTAGCGACTTGCTAGGAGCCAGTGGACGGCGGATTCTGGAGGCCCTCGCGCAAGGCAAAACTGACCCGGTGGAATTGGCAATGCTGGGCGATGACCGGCTAAAGTGCACCAAAGAGCAGTTGGCCGACGCGCTCCGCGGTTCGCCGGAGGCCGGCCACCTGCAACTGCTGAAACTGCATCTGAAGCGCTTGCAGGTACTGGACGAGCAGATCGAACAACTCAGCCAGATGGCTGCCACCGCCGTGAAGAAGCATCAGGATGCGGTGGTGCGGCTGGCCAAGGTGCCCGGCTTTGGGGTAGAGTCGGCACAGCAGATGATCGCCGAAATAGGGGTGGATGCGGAGGCGTTCCCCTCGGCCGGCGAGTTCGCTTCCTGGGCGGGGGTCTGCCCGGGAAGCGATGTCAGTGCCGAGGAGAACCATAGCTCTCGCTGCCCCAAGGGGAACCGCTATGTTCGGAGGATCCTATCGGAGGCGGCGCACGCAGCAGCCAAGAAACAGGGCAGCCATTTTCAAAACGTCTTCCGGCGTTTCCTGCCGAAACTGGGATATAACGGGGCCATTTGGGTGGTCGCCCACCGGCTCGCCCGGCTGGTTTGGAAGATTCTCCACGATGGACTCAACTATCTCGAACCGGATCAAGATACCGATCCTCGCGCCAGAAAGCGCCGCGTTCAAAAGCTGGCACAGGCCTTGAGGAGACTGGGCTACCAAGTGGTCCTGACCGACCTCACTCCTCTCCCAGCACAGGAGGCGAGTGCGTGAGTGATTTTCAACGGAGCGGTTGCGGTCGGCCGGTGAAGCTGTCCAGGTACTTCGTGGACGCTACACGAGCTCAGTGGCCGGAACGGCGGAACCCGCCTGCATAGCGCCCGCAGGGCTCCCGTCACGCTCCAGTCACCGGCAAACCAAGCCTCTCTAAAGATTGCTAACTCCTGCTGAATCCAGTAGTTACGGATTACCACAGCGCCCCTCGCCCTGAATGCCCTTCCACCCTCTGGGATAATCGAATCGCCAGGCTTAGCTTATGGCCGAATCTTCAAATCCCGCACCGCACCATAGGGAAGTGTTCTACCCGCAACTGGAGGTGATCCGCAAAAGTAAACAAACAGTTAAAAATCATCGTCGCATCGTCGCGCCGGTGCGCAACCGACTGATGACAAACCCTTTTTCACGCGACGATGATGGTGGGGCAAGCGTAACCGTGGGGCGGGGCCGGCCGCGCTACCAGGCTACCGGAGCAGGGCCAGGTGGAAATTCTTTTTCCCGGTCCGCAGCAGGATGGCTCCGGGCCATTTCAGGTCGGGGGAGGAGACGGTGCGCTGCGGCGAACTTTGCCGCTCATTATAGAGATAGACGCCGCCGCCTTCGATGAGGCGGCGGGCGGCAGCTTTGCTTTCGGCAAGGCGCGTGCGGACCAGGAGATCGATCAGCCCAATCCCCGATGCAAATTCGCTCGCGGCGATCTCGGTGGTGGGGACCTCGCGGGCTAGCATCTGAATGGCGCGGGGCGTGGCCGCGTCGACAGACTCGCCGAACAGAATCCGGCTGGCCGTTTCCACGGCGTGGGCTGCTTCGATGCCATGAACGACGCTCGTGCACTCGGCAGCTAAAACGCGCTGGGCTTCGCGTTTCTCCGGGCCTGTCAAGACTTCCTGCTCAAGCTTGGCGATGCGCTGCCGGTCGAGAAACGTGAATAGTTTCAGATAGGCAATCACATCGGCATCGGGGGTTTGCAGCCAGTATTGATACATCTGGTAGGGGCTGGTTCGCTCCGGGTCGAGCCAGACCGCGCCTTCCTCGGTTTTGCCGAACTTCTTGCCGGTGGAAGTTGTCAGCAGGGGCGTGGTGATTCCAAACGCCTGCCGGCCGGTGATGCGGCGGATGAGCTCGATGCCGGAAACAATGTTGCCCCACTGGTCGCGGCCGCCCATTTGGATGGTGCAATCCAGGTGCTCGGAGACGTGCAGGAAATCGTAAGCCTGGAGGAGCATGTAGGTGAATTCGGTGTAGGAGATTCCGTGCTCGCGCTCCTCGAGACGGGTGCGGACGGAGTCGCGCTTCATCATTTCGTTGACGGAAAAATGCTTCCCGATGTCGCGAAGGAACTCCACCAGGCGCAAGGGCAGCAGCCAATCGGCGTTGTTCACCAGCAGGCCCTTTTCGGGAGACGAGAGATCGAAAAATTTGCCGAGCTGCGCGCCGATAGCTGAGGTGTTGCGCTCAGCCTCTTCTTTGGTGAGCAGCATGCGTTCGGCGGATTTGCCACTGGGATCGCCGATGAGGCCAGTGCCGCCGCCTACGATCGCCAAAGGGCGATGGCCGCAACGCTGGGCGTGTGCCAGCGCCATCACGGGAACCAGACTGCCGAGATGGAGACTATCGGCCGTGGGATCGAAACCGACATAAATAGTGCGGCGCGCCGCAGAGAGATGAGCAGCGACTTCGTCGTTGGTGGTGGCCTCTAGAAAGCCGCGCCAGCGCAGCTCGGACAGAAATGGATTTTCGACGCTCAAGTGGTTCAAGCGATCTGGCTCATGTAGACGGCGATCAGGATAGCGGCCAGCCCGGAGAGGGCGGCGCCGGTCAACTGGCGCACGCGGCGGGGATTGTTGGGGCGTGTGGAAACGAGAGTGGCGGCGAAGATGTGCAAGACCAGGAGAAGTTTGATGGCGAGGAGAATGTGATACCGGACAGAATGCGCCCCGGTGTGAACGTAGTTATAAATGCCGGTGGCTACGAGTAAGACGATGGTCAGTAGGATCACCCGGCGGAACCGTGTAGCAGCCGCATCGCCGAATTTCTGTACGCTTTCCTGCGCCATCACGGTGGCAGCGCTGCGCAGCGAAAGGCGGCAGCCGATCGCCCCGCCGATCAGAAGAACTATGGACGAAAGATGAATCCAGAGGGAAATTCCCTTGGGAATATCGATCATATACGGTTGAGTATACTCTGCTTATGATTCACGAGATCCTGCCGGTAGGAATGCTCGCGTGCAACTGCTCCATTTTCGGCGACGAGGAGAGCCGGGAGGGACTGGTGATTGATCCGGGCGACGATGTGGGTCAAATACTGGAGATCATCCGGCGGCACGGTCTGAAGGTGAAGGCGATTGTGATCACGCACGCGCACATCGATCATATCGGCGGAGCGCAAAAACTGAAACAGGTTACCGGCGCGCCGGTGTATATGAATCTGAATGATGCGGAATTGCAGAAGATGCTCGATATGCAAGCAGCCTGGCTAGGAATGGCGGAACCCGAACAGGTGGCAATTGACGTGCCGGCCAAAGAAGGTGACCGGCTGGTGGTGGGCGCCGCGGAGTTCCACGTTCTGCACACGCCAGGCCATACGCAGGGCAGCATCAGCCTGTGGATTCCCTCCGAAGGGAAACTGGTGGCGGGAGACACGCTCTTCCGTGACAGCATTGGCCGCACAGATCTTCCGGGGGGCGACGGGCGGCAGATCGTGCGGTCGATTCATGAGAAGCTAATGCCGCTGCCGGCGGAGACTGTGGTAATCCCGGGTCACGGACCGAATACGACAATCGGGCGGGAGAAGGAGTTTAATCCGTTCCTCTAGTCGCCGATGATAAGATGCTTCCGATGAGTGAAGCATCTGTATATCAGCCGAGTGCGGAGTTCGTGCAACATGCGCGCGTGAAAGGCATGGAGGGCTACCGCGAGTTGTACCAGCGGGCCTTCGAACATCCGGAAGAATTCTGGGGGGAACTGGCGGAACAAGAGCTGTTCTGGTTTGAAAAATGGTCGCACGTATTCGAATGGAAGCCTCCGTTCGTGAAATGGTTCGTGGGCGGGAAGACGAACGCTTCCTATAATTGTCTCGACCGCCATCTAGGTACGCCGCGCAAGAACAAAATAGCGATTGTTTGGGAAGGAGAGCCGGGCGAGCAACGGCTGATTTCGTATCAGGAACTGCACCGGCTGGTATGCCGGTTCGCCAATGTACTGAAAGGCCGGGGACTCAAAACAGGCGACCGCGCCATCATCTATATGGGCATGGTGCCGGAGTTGCCGATCGCCATGCTGGCCTGCGCGCGGCTGGGCGTCATTCATAGCGTCGTCTTTGGAGGCTTTTCCGCGGAGGCCTTGAAAACGCGCATTCAGGATCTGGGCGCGCAGGCGGTGGTCACGGCGGATGGCGCGTGGCGGCGCGGCAAAGAGGTGCGCCTCAAAGACGCGGTGGATGAGGCCGTGGCAGAGTGCCCCACCGTGCGCGATGTAATCGTACTGCGGCGAACCGGAGGCGGTGTTTCCATGCAGCCGGGCCGCGATCATTGGTGGCACGATCTCGAAGAAGGCATCAGTGAGAATTGTCCCGCCCAGCCGCTCGACAGCGAGCATCCACTATATGTCCTCTATACCTCAGGCACCACGGGCAAGCCGAAGGGCATCGTGCATACCGCCGGCGGTTACCTGCTGCAATGCGTGACGGCCATGAAGTGGGTGTTCGATCTGAAGGAAGAGGACACGTTCTGGTGCGCGGCCGATATCGGCTGGGTGACCGGCCACTCGTATATCGTCTACGGGCCGTTGGCCGCGGGCGCAACAACTGTGATCTACGAAGGAGCGCCGGATTTTCCTCAGCCGGACCGATGGTGGCGGCTGATCGAGAAATATCGGGTCAACACGCTGTATACATCGCCCACGGCGATTCGCGCGTTCATCCGGCAGGGAGAGCAATGGCCGAACGGGCACGATCTATCGAGCTTGCGGCTGCTTGGGTCGGTGGGCGAGCCAATCAACCCGGCGGCTTGGGAATGGTATTACCGCGTGATCGGCAAAGAGCGCTGCCCGATTGTAGACACGTGGTGGCAGACGGAGACCGGCTCGACAATGATCGCGGGAATGCCCGGGGCAGTGCCGATGAAACCGGGGTCGGGAACGCTGCCGATGCCCGGCATCGTGGCCGATGTTGTGGGGCTCGATGGCAAACCCGTGGGCACGAACCAGGAAGGCTTTTTGATTGTCCGGCGGCCGTGGCCCTCGATGGCGCGCACGATTTGGGGCGATCCGGAGCGCTACAAACAGCAATATTGGGAGCGCATTCCGGGCGTGTACATGACCGGCGACGCCGCCCGCCGCGATCAAGACGGTTACTACTGGATTCTAGGCCGGGTAGATGACGTGATGAATGTGAGTGGACATCGGTTGAGCACGATGGAGCTGGAATCGGCGCTGGTCCGGCACCCGGCTGTGGCCGAAGCAGCGGTGGTCGGCAAACCGCACGAAATCACCGGACAGGCCGTGGCCTGCTTTGTGACACTGAAGAACGGCAATTGGAATCACGAGGAGCTGGCAGAAGATCTGCGCAAATGGGTAACTAAGGAAATCGGCGGCTTCGCCCGGCCGGAGCAAATTCGATTCACGGACGCGCTCCCCAAGACGCGAAGCGGCAAGATCATGCGGCGCCTGCTTCGGGAGATTGTTACGACGAACGCGGTGACGGGCGATGTGACTACGCTCGAAGACATGGCCGTGGTGACGAGGCTGGCGGCGCAGCACGAAGAGGATTAGAGGCTAATTTCCAGCAAACGGCTCGGATCAGACAGTTTCGAAGCCGTTTCTGTGTGATCTCCCACTTTCATCATTTGCGCCCGCGCACAATCGCGTGGGAAACTCCGGGCGAACGAATACAATCCGGGGTCCACCCAATGACTATCAGAATTTTTCTTATATTCCTAGCGCTGGCTGCGGTTGCGAACGCGCAGTTTGGAGCCAGTGTGGAAGGCAGAATCGCCGATTCTACGGGAGCCGCAATTCCAAACGCCAAAGTGACACTCACGCAGAATGAGACACAAAGGCAGCAGAGCACGGTCACGAGCGGAGAAGGCTTTTATCGATTCACAGGCCTTGCGCCGGGAACTTACTCGCTGGTTGCGGAAGCGCCGAACTTCAGCCGCCAAGAGGTTAGTGAGATTGTCGTAAGCGCGGAGCAGGCGCAAGGTGTGAATGTGACTCTGCAACCCGGACAAGTGACGGAGACAGTGACAGTAACTTCCGCCGCTTCACCAATTATCAATACTGAAAATGCGGAAATCGGCGAATCGATCACGACGCAGCAAGTGACAACGTTGCCGCAGTTCGGCCGCGATCCTTACGAGCTGATTCGGATCGCTCCGAATACCACCGCAGATATGGCGCGTAACGGTTCGGGAAATTCCGTATCGCTGCCGAACACTACCGGGCCGGGCGGCTCCAATTCTTCGATTTTTCAAACCGAGAACCAGTTGCCGGTATCAGTCAACGGCCAGCGACTTTCCAATAACGAGTACCTCGTGGATGGAGTGAGCGTGAACAGCCTGAACTGGGGCGGGGCGGCGGTGCTGACGCCGAACCAGGAGTCCGTGAAAGAGATGACCTTGCTGACGAACGCATATTCGGCGGAGTGGGGACGGAACTCGGGCGCGCAAATTGCGGTCACTACCAAGAATGGAACGAACCAGTTGCATGGCAGCGGCTTTTTCCATTACGACTCCCCTAGCCTGAACGCTTACGATAAGTGGGGAGGCCCCGGGGGCGCATTGCCGGTGCGGGACAACAATCTTTACCGGCAGTTCGGCGGCAGCTTGGGAGGGCCAGTGGTGAAGAACAAACTATTCTGGTTCTTTTCCTACGAAGGGCTGCGGCAGCATACGAACGGCGTGTATGAGGCGTGGGTGGAGACGCCGGACTTCCGGCAGATGGTAGTCAGCCAGCGGCCTGACGGCGTGACGGCCAAAATCTTTCAATCGCCCGGAATCGCGCCGCGGGTACTGAATGTGCTGAACGTGCCGTGCCCGCCGGCATTCGCGCCGAGTGCCTGCCAGCAGGTGGCGGGGGGAATCAACGTCGGCTCGCTCACTGGGCAAACGGGCCAATACAACTCGCTTACTGGGGGCGGCCTCGCGAACACTCCGGATCTGGAATATGCGCAACTGGCAGCGCCCGCCACGAATCGCGGTAATCAGTACAACGGCAGGATGGACTACGCTCCGACCGCGCGCGACTCTTTCGCAGGGATTTTATACTTCACGTCGCTCTACAATTTGTCGGCGGATACTACGACCGGAAGCCGGCCGATGGCGGATGTAAACTTCACGCCGCTCAATAGCGTAGTGACTGCGCTCTACACGCACATCTTTTCGGCAACAATACTGAATGAAGCGCGCGCCAACTTCACGCGGTTCGCCGCCAACCAGGTCACTTCGAATGAGGGCACGGTGAACTGGGGCACTCCACGAGTGGAAGTACAGGGGTATCCGATCGGCAGCCAAGGGGCGCCCAGTGGCAGGCTCTATTTCGGGGCCTTACAGGGCGATACTACGCCCGGAGTGTTCGCACAAAATCAGTATGAGTTTCGAGACGTGCTGAGCAAGGTGGCCGGCAATCACGCGCTGAAGGTCGGCGTGACAGTGCGCCAGGAACAGGACAATAGCGGACTGGGAGGGGCGGCGCGGCCGGACTACGTGTTTAACGGCCTGTGGGAGCTGGCCAATAGCGCACCGATCTACGAAGGCATTGCCGCAAATCCGGTGACCGGAGGGCCTCCAGTGACCTCGCGCTATTTCCGGACCGCTTATCGCGCGGCGTTTGTCCAGGACGATTGGAAGATTCTGCCGAACCTCACACTGAATTTGGGCTTGCGATGGGAGTATTTTGGCCCGCCCACCGAGGTCCGTGGGACGCTGAGCAATCTGATGTTCGGTTCGGAAGGAATGGCGAACTCGATCGTACGGCCGGTGAGCCGGTTGTACAATCCGCGGTGGCGAAATTTCGGGCCACGCTTCGGGTTTGCGTGGTCGCCGCAATCGGCCAATAACAACGTTGTGCTGCGGGGTGGTTTCGGCATGTTCTACGACCGTATTCCGCAAGCGCTGATCACGAACAGCGCGGCCAATCCGCCCTATTTTGCACGGTACGGATTGTGCTGCGGAACAACCTCCAACCCGTTTGACAACGGCGAGATCCTGTATGCGCTCGGCACGAGCAACTCGCCGTTCAGCTACCCGATGAATCCCGCCCTGGCGCAGGGCATCAATCCGCTGACGGGAACGCCCGCCGCGGGACCGGTGGAGATCTGGGGAGCGCCGGCCTACGAGCCGAACGCAATGGTGTATGTGTACTCGTTTGAGGTGCAGTACCGGCTGCCGTGGAATGCGTCTCTCGATGTTGGTTATTCGGGGAGCGGCGGGCGCCATCTGATTCGCCTGGTGAACCAGGTTTTTCTGTACGGGAACAACAATAACCTGGCGACGGGCCCGGCTTACAGCGCAGTGTACTTTCCGCAGCCGGACGACAATTCGAACTACAACGCTGCGTTGGTGACGCTGCGCAAGCGGTACGATCATGGCCTCCAGTTCGTGTTCAACTATCGATTTGCCAAGAGTCTGGATAATTCCTCTTATGAAGGGCCGGGCTCGGTGACCAACCAAACTTATCCGCAGAACAACCGGAGTGAGTGGGGGCCATCGGATTTCGACGTCAGTCAACTGGTTGGATTTTCGACCGTGTGGGACATTCCTGTGCCGGGAAAGCTGCGCGGCTTTGCCCGAAGCGTTTTGGGAGGGTGGCAGCTAGCGCCCATCATAAGCTGGCATACCGGATTTCCGTGGACGCCGGTAATCGGACAATCGGTGCAGACGCCGGGCGGCCCGACGTTGAGTCCCATTCGACCGACGGCCTATTTCAGTGGGGCGGGCCACAGCCAGTCGAACGACGCTTTCATGACGGGCAGCAATTTCGCCTCGGGCGGCGCAGCTTATTTCGATACAAAAGACAGCGGGCCTCCGGGCATTGGCCGCAACTCGTGGCGCGGTCCCCACTTCTTTCAAACCGACCTGAGCTTTGCGAAGAATACGCGGCTGCCGTTCTTCTTTTCTGAGAGCGCAAATCTCGAATTGCGCGCGAACTTCTTCAATATCTTTAATCAACTCAACCTCACGCCGCTAACCTTCGGAGGGGCGGGCACACACGCCGATCAGCCGTTTTTCGGCGAATCCTCGGGTGCATTAGCGGGGCGTGTGGCGGAACTGCAGGCGAGACTGATTTTCTAGCCCCGTGATATACTGCCCCGCGGGAGGGGGCGCATGGCGAAATCGAACCGTGCATTTGGCCGCCGCGGCTTTTTGAAGGGCGCGGCCGCAGGCGCCGCGACGGTGGTGGCTAACCCGCAGATCGGCAAAGCGCAGCAGGCGGAGCAGCCGCGGGGCAGCGGAGTGGGCGCTCGCGGGCCGGGCGCGGCTCAACTCGCCCGAGATGCGGGCGCGTCCACGGAAAACGCGCGGGTGATTGCGAATCCCGGATCGGATTTCATGGTGGATGTGATCAAGTCGCTGGGGATCGAGTACCTCGCCGCGAATCCAGGATCCACGTTCGAATCGCTGCACGAATCGCTCATCAATTACGGCCACAACACGAGCCCCGAGTTCCTCACCTGCTGCCACGAGGAATCGGCGGTCGCGATGGCGCACGGCTACGCCAAAATCGAGGGCAAGCCGATGATGGCGCTGATTCACGGCACCGTCGGTCTGCTGCACGCCTCGATGGCGATTTACAACGCGTACGCGGATCGCGTGCCGGTCTACATGATGGTGGGCAATCACGCCGATGGCGCGGTGCGGACGAGCGGCGTGGAATCGTATCACAGCGCCCAGGATATGGGGGCGCTGACGCGCGACTTCGTGAAATGGGATGACCAGCCGTATTCGCTCGGCGCATTCGCGGAATCGGCCGTGAGGGCGTACAAGGTGGCGACGACGCCGCCCATGGGGCCGGTGCTGATCGTGGCGCATCACGAGTTGCAGTCGAATCCGAACACGCAGAAAAATCTGCGCATCCCCAAGCTGGTGATGACCGTGCCGCCCCAGGGCGACGATGCGGCTCTGGCGGAAGCGGCGAAGATGCTGGTGAACGCTGAGAATCCGCTGATTGTCACGCAGCGTTCGGCGCGCACGCCCAACGGCGTGAAACTCCTGGTGGAGTTGGCAGAGACTCTGCAAGCTCCGGTGAACAACCAGGAGCGCATGAACTTTCCGAACCGGCATCCACTGGCGGGCAATGGGGTCCCGGGGGTGCAGCCGGATGTCACTCTGTTCCTGGAAGTAGCGGACGCTTCCGGGCAGGCGCGGGCGGCCCAAGCGCGGGGCGCGAAAACGATCAACATCTCTTCAACCGACCTTTTCATGAAGAGCAACATCCAGGATTTCGGTCACTACGGCGAATACGACTTGGATATTGGCGCGGACGCCGAAGCTTCTTTACCGGCATTGATCGAGGCCTGCAAAAAGCAGATTACGCCGGATCGCAAGCGGGCGCTCACAGAGCGCGGCACAAAGCTGGCCGCGGCGCACCGGGAGGCATTTAACCGCGAGGTCGAAGCGGCTTCCTACGGCTGGGACGCGAGTCCGGTGGCGCTGAGCCGCTTAAGCGCGGAGTTGTGGCCCCTCATCAAAAACGAAGACTGGTCGTTAGTGGGCTGGCAGGGTTTTATCGGCAATTGGCCGAACCGGCTATGGAACTTCGACAAGCATTATCAGTACATTGGCGGGCAAGGCGGCGGCGGTATCGGCTATAACGCGCCGGCATCGGTGGGGGCGGCGCTGGCGAACAAGAAGCACGGGCGGCTCTCGATCAATATCCAAACCGATGGGGATCTGAACTTCGCCCCAGGAGTGCTCTGGACCGCGGCGCATCACCGCATTCCGATGCTGATCGTGATGCACAACAACCGCGGCTACCACGCCGAAGTGATGTTCGTCGAGCGGCAGTGCAGCTTGCACAACCGCGGCGCGGAAAACGCCGGCATCGGCACGAAGCTGACCGACCCGGATATCAGCTACGCCAAGATGGCACAGGCCTACGGACTGTACGGCGAAGGGCCGATTACCGATCCGAAGGACCTACCCGCGGCTTATAAACGCGGTCTGGAGCGGGTGAAAAAGGGCGAGCCAGCGCTGATCGACGTGGTGACACAGCCGCGGTAACCGGCGCCACGGGGCGAGCGGCTTCAGAGCCGGCCCCTGAGGCCAAGAAACGCCGCCAAGCCTTCATCGATGAGTGCCATCTCTTCGGACGGAAGTTCGCCATAGATGCGCCGGACCCGCCGCTTGTCGATTGATCGCAGGTGGTCGATGAGGGCGAAGGACTTCTTCGCCAAACCGCTGGCGCCGGGGGCCAGCGGCGGATACAGCAGACCCTTCCCCGGCGCTCCCGTGACGGGTACCACACAAATCAACGGAAAATGCTGATCGCTGGTGACGTCGGAATCGCTCACGACGATGCAAGGCCTCATACCACTCTGTTCGTGGCCGATGGTGGGGTCAAGTCCGACGACAACTACTGCCCCGCGACCGACGGTCACCTTCGGTCCTCTAGCCAACCTTCGCCGGGCACCCATCGGACAGCCTTACCAGTCTCGGGACTGAGAAGCGAATCGACGTCTTCTTCGGGAAGGGTGCGCAACCACTCCTCCGGGTCCTGATCGGCGGCTTCGATGCTTTCCGAATGCGGGCTCTCAAGAGAGCGGCGAAGTTCCTCACGACGTCGACGATCAACCTCCCGGCGGACGGCCTCCGCGATGAACTTGCTGCGATTCTTCTCCAGGCGGTCAATGTCTTTGACCAAAGCATCAGGCAGGGTTACAGTCACGCGTTCTACTGAAGGCATATCATACTCTTGGTATGATCATACCGCTCGAGAGCCCATAACTTCAGCATGTTGGCTCTTCCGGCCGATAAGTAAGCCGTGGAGCGGAATCGCGGCGCGGCATGGTGGGCCTTGGGTCTGTTTTTGGCCGCGGCGCTTTACATTGCCTGGAATTCGGCCGCCCGTTTCGGGGACAACATCGACGAAGGCATCTATCTGGATGGCGGACTGCGTCTGGCTCGCGGCCAGATGCTCTATCGAGACTTCTTCACCTATCTGGCACCGGGGACCTTCGCGGCATTGGCAGCGCTCTTCCGCACATTCGGCGAATCCTTGGCCGCGGCGCGCGTGCCGGTTACGGTGGATCTGGCGTTGATGACTGCGCTAGTCTTTGTGCTGGTCGATCGCCTGGCGACCCGCCGTGCGGCAATCGGTGTAGCGGCGTGCTACTTAATATTTCAAACATTCAATCCAAATTTCGTCGTGGCCAATCATCGCTGGGATTCGTCAGCGCTTTCCCTGGCTGCGGTGACCTGCGCATTCCTGCTGCTGGAGAGGGCTTCGCACTGGTGGGCCGCCGGTGCGGGCATTTGCGCGGCGCTGGCCGCCTGGACCACGTTCTCTTTTGCGCTTCTTTGTCTTGTGATGGCGGCCTGGCTACTGTACGATCGTGGCCTACGCCGATACGTAGTAACTTATGCCGCGGCGGCAGGCGTGATCTCGGCCGCGTTCCTTTCGTGGCTCGCCTGGAACCACGCGTTACTACCGATGCTCCAGGGAATTCTTTGGTCGGCGCGCAACTACTCAGGCCCCAACCGAACCGTTTACGGCTATGTAATCGGGGGGTATGGCGACCTGTTCCAACGCGCGGGACCAATCGAGAGCGCGCTGCTCAGCCTCATGCTGCTTCTGGTCACTCTGCCTGCCACTATGCCTCTGATCTGCGCTGCCGGCTGGCCGCTGCGATTACGCGCTCATCCTGAGCGCCGGATTGTTTTCCTACTGATTTCGTCCGCCGCGATCCTCGTATCCACCTGGCCTCGTCCCGATATGACCCACCTTATGTACATCTCGGCTCTGCCTTATGTGTTGACTACAGTCCTGCTTGCGCGTACTCTCGGCCGCCACGGCCAGGCAGTTGTCGCCGCGCTAGTGCTCGTTTCGGCCGCCTGCGAGACCGGGTTCAGTGTGTACTACAGGATTAAGGAACCAACGCTTGCTACACGCGTCGGAGTGTTGCACGGCAAACCGGAACACCTCGCCGTGCTGCGCACTATCCAAGCGCAAGTCTCTTCGAACCAGACGCTTTTTGTGTTTCCGTACTGGCCGGTGTTCTACTTCACCACCGGCGCGCGCAATCCCACTCGCTTTTCGTATCTCCAGCCAGGCATGTTTCCCAAACAGGATGAAGACGAAGTATTGCGTGCGTTAAGCGCGCATCCGCCGCACGCCGTTATCTACCGACCCGTCGCGCCGGCCTCCTATCTGCGCATCTGGCCGAGCAGCAATCCGGCGCGTCTGCAGATGACGGAAATTGAAGAGTTTCTGCATAACCGCTATCGAGTTGCCGCGCGGGAAGGCAAGTTCCAGATCTTGCGCCCAGCACCGCTTACACCCCCGCTTACACCATAGCTACGCGACGACCGCCATTACTTCGCACTGGACCAGCATGGGCGGATCGAGATCCGGACCGGCGAAGGTGTGGCGGGCCGGGCGCGAGTGGGCGTCGGGAAACATGGCCAGCCACTGCTTATTCAGGTGGGGACGAAGCGATTTGTCCTTCAGCCACACGGTCACTTTGATGATGTCTTCTGGAGTTGCGCCGCCGGCTTCGAGCAGCGCGCGCATATTGGCAAACATCTGCGCGCATTGGGCGTCGATACCTTCGGGAAAGCTGTTCGTCTTGGCGTCCTTTCCGGAGACGCCGCTGGTGATCAGGAACGGGCCGATCCGGCAGCCGCCAGGGATGGGGTTGGTGTGTTCGACGCCGGGCAACTCGAAGCTGACGCGTTTGCTCATGGGGAGACTATATAATAACCGAGCATGGCCGGCCCTTTATGTTCCGTCCGCGTTCTGGACCTGACGCGAGTGCGCGCCGGCCCGGCGGCGGTGCGGCAGCTTGCGGACTGGGGCGCGGACGTGATCAAAATCGAGACGCCCACGACCGATTGCGAAAACGACCCTTTCGGCGGGGAACGCTCTGGCCCGGATTTTCAGAATCTGCATCGCAACAAGCGCAGCCTCACGTTGAATCTGAAGATGGAAGAAGGTGTGGCGATTCTGAAGCGTCTGGCGAAAACGGCGGATGTGCTGGTGGAGAATTACCGGCCGAATGTGAAAGTGCGGCTAGGCATCGATTACCCAGCGATGCGCACCGTCAATGGCCGATTGATCTACGCCAGCGTTTCCGGATTCGGCGAAGAGGGTCCGTATCGAGACCGCCCGGGATTCGATCAAATCGCGCAAGGCATGGGCGGGCTTATGTCGATCACCGGCTTGCCTGGGCAGGGGCCGGTGCGCGCCGGGATTCCGATTGCCGATCTGGCCGCGGGCATTCTGTGCGCGCAAGGCATCTTGTTGGCTCTCGTCGAACGGGAGCGCTCGGGCGAAGGGCAGTGGGTGACGACATCGTTGCTCCAGGCGCAGATTTTCCTGCTGGATTTTCAGGCCTCACGCTGGCTCAATAAAGGCGAAATCCCCGGACAAGCTGGGAACAATCATCCCACCAACATTCCCACGGGTGTCTTCAAAACTGCGGATGGTTTTATCAACATCGGGGCGAGCGGGCAGAAGATGTGGGAGCGGTTGTGCGCCGTGATGAGCGCGCCGGAGCTTTCGCGAGACGAGCGATTCACGACCAGCACCCTGCGTTCGGACAATCGGGATGCGCTCACCGTGGAGATTGAGAAGCGCCTTGCTGCGGCAGACAGCGCCGCGTGGATCGCGCGGCTCAACGAAGCGGGCGTGCCTTGCGGCCGGATTAACTCAGTCGCTGAAGTTTTCGCCGATCCGCAGGTTCAAGCGCTGGGTATGGTGGCGAGCGTGTCTTCGCCGCACTACCATCCGCTGCGCCTGGTGGCGCAGCCCATGCGGCTTTCGAGAACGCCCAGCGACGTGCGCATGCGGCCTCCGGAATGCGGCGAACACACCGCGGAAATTCTGGGAACGTTGGGCTATTCGCAGGAAGAAATCGCCGGCCTGCGACGGCGGCAGATCGTTTAGCAGAACAACATGGACGAAAAGATTCTCTCCCACGTGGATGGGGCTGTGGGAACCCTCACTTTCAATAATCCCGAGCGGCACAATGCGATGTCGCTCGAAATGTGGCAGGATGCGACCGCGAAGCTGGAAGCCCTTGGGCGCGATTCCCCCGTCCGCGTAATCGTGCTTACAGGCGCGGGCGGGAAGGCGTTCGTCTCGGGCGCCGATATCAGCAAGTTCGAAAGCGAGCGCGCGAGCGCCGACGGAGTTGCGGTGTATAACGCGGCGACCGAGCATTTCTCCCAAACCTTGCTCGATTGTCCCCAGGCCACGATTGCCATGATTCGCGGGTATTGCATTGGCGGGGGGTTAGGAATCGCGGTCGCCTGCGATTTACGCGTGGCGACGGAGGGTTCCCGCTTCGGCGTGCCCGCGGCGAAGCTGGGTTTGGGGTACGGCCTGGAAAATCTCCGCCGCCTGGTCGATTTGATCGGTCCGCAATTCACCGCGGAAATGCTGTTCACGGCACGGCAGTTCGAAGCTGCCGAAGCGGCGCGGATCGGCCTGATTAACCACCTTGTGCCGGACGCGGAAGTCGAGTCTTACGTCCATTCCATAGCCGAGACCATCGCCGGCAACGCTCCGCTCACCATCCGCGCGGTTAAGGGCATTCTGCGCGAACTGGCGCGCAATCCTGCCGAACGCGATTCGGCGAAATGCGACGCGCTGGTGAAGGCTTGTTTTGCCAGTGAAGATTACCGCGAGGGCCGCCGCGCCTTTCTCGAAAAGCGCAAGCCGGTATTTACGGGGAAATAGCTCATGAAAGCGGTGTTTATCGAGCGAACCGGAGGTCCGGACGTTTTGACTTTCGGCGAACGGCCGATGCCGGAAGCCGCCCCTGGCGAGGTGTTGGTCAAAGTCGCGGTTTCCGG
>DATBID010000231.1:0-8086 GCA_036557125.1 Bryobacteraceae bacterium
CTACTTGTAGTGCGTGGATGCTTTTCTCCCAAGCCGCATATATAATGATCCGTTCCTGGAGGAGTACTTATGAGCCTCAGCGTTTCCCGCGTCTCGATCCTGCTTTCCGTTTCGCTTTCCGCCGCCTTGCCCGTGGCGGCGCAAACTGGCGCAAAAAACGGGGAATGGCGCGCCTATGGAGGCGACCTCGGCAATACCCATTACTCGCCGCTCGATCAGATTACCGCCGCCAACTTCAATTCCCTCGAGGTGGCCTGGCGCTTTAAGACCGACAATCTCGGCCCCCGCCCGGAATTCAATTTCGAAGGCACGCCGCTCGAAGCGAACGGCATCATCTACACCACAGCGGGCACCCGCCGCGCGGTCGCTGCCATTGATGCCGCCACCGGCGAATTGCTGTGGGTGCACGGCGAAAAAGAAGGTGCCCGTGGAACCAACGCGCCCCGCCAGCTTTCGGGTCGCGGCCTCGCTTATTGGACCGATGGCCGCGAAGAGCGAATTCTTTACGTCACCCCCGGCTATCGCCTCATCGCGCTCAACGCGAAAACCGGCGACCGCGTACCCGGCTTCGGGCAGGATGGCGTGGTGGATCTGAAACTCGATGACGATCAGCAGATCGATCTCGTAACCGGCGAAGTCGGCCTCCACGCCGCTCCCGTCGTCGCCGGCGATACCGTGATCGTGGGAGCCGCTCACAGGCCCGGCGGCGTGCCCCGCAGCAAGACCAACGTAAAAGGTTACGTGCGCGGCTTCGACGTGCGCACCGGCAAGCGCCTCTGGATCTTCCACACCATCCCCAAGCCCGGCGAATTCGGCTACGACACCTGGGAGAACGATTCCGCCACCTATACCGGCAACGCCGGCGTCTGGGGGCAGATCAGTGTCGACGAGCAACTCGGCATGGCTTACCTTCCCGTCGAGCTCCCCACCGGCGATTACTACGGCGGCCACCGGCCGGGGAACGGTCTGTTCGGTGAATCCGTTGTGGCCGTGGATCTTAAGACCGGCCAGCGCAAATGGCACTATCAGCTCGTCCACCACGGCATCTGGGATATGGATATTCCGGATGCGCCCATGCTTGTCAACATCACCCAGAACGGCCGTATGGTTCGGGCGCTAGCCCAGCCTACCAAACAGGCCTTCCTCTATGTGTTCAATCGCGAAAATGGCCAGCCCATTTGGCCAATCGTGGAGCGCCCGGTGGAGCAATCCGACGTCCCCGGCGAAAAGACTAGTCCCACCCAACCTTTCCCCACCAAACCGCCCGCCTATGACCGCCAAGGCTTCACTGTCGATGACGTCATCGATTTCACTCCCGAGCTCAAAGCCAAAGCCCTCGAGCTCGTCTCGAAGTACAAGCTCGGCCCCATCTTCACGCCGCCGGTCGTCAGCAAACCCGAAGGCCCCTACGCCACTCTGGCTTTGGCCACAGCCGGCGGCGGCACCAATTGGGCCGGCGGCTCCTTCGATCCCGAGACTCACATCGCCTACATCCCCTCGCAAAAGGCCCTCACCGCGCTGGGCCTTGTTCCGCCCGAAAACGGTCGTTCCGATATGCGCTATATTTCCGGCAGCGCCGCTCCACGCACGGGCGCTGGCCGGGGTGGGGAAGGCGCAGGTCCGGGACTAACGGTCGAGGGTTTGCCTCTTGACAAGCCTCCGTACGCACAGATCACCGCCATCGATCTCGATAAAGGCGACATCATCTGGCAGATCGCTCACGGCGAAACGCCGGACAACATCCGGAATAATCCGGCGCTAAAGGGCGTGAACATTCCGCGTACGGGCCGCCCCGGCGTCTTCGGCGTCCTGGTGACGAAGACTCTGGTAATTGCCGGCGAGCGCGGCACCTTCACCACGCCCTCGGGCGAAAAGGGAGCCATGCTCCGCGCCTACGATAAAGGCTCCGGCAAAGAAGTGGGCGCTGTCTTCATGCCCGCCGGACAAACCGGAACTCCCATGACTTATACGCTCGGCGGCAAACAATACATCGTTCTCGCCATTGCCGGTCCCGGCTTCCCCGCCGAACTGATTGCGTTTCGCCTGCCCAGCTAGCATGAGCGATTTATTGGAAAAGGCTCAGACATTTCGCAGCCTTCATCAGCGTGAGGGTGCATTCATCATTCCGAATCCCTGGGACGCGGGCAGCGCGCGCCTCCTGGCCCATCTCGGCTTTGAGGCGCTCGCCACCACCAGCGGGGGTTACGCTTTCTCCCGCGGACGGCTCGACAACACTGTAGACCGCGAGCAAACGATTGAGTATGCCTCCGAGATCGCATCCGCAACCGATCTGCCCGTGAGCGCCGATCTCGAGAACGGCTTCGGCGACGCTCCCGAAGCGGCCGCGGAGACGATTCGCATGGCCGGAAGCGCCGGCGTGGTGGGTGGTTCCATCGAGGATTCAACCGGGCGGCCGGATGATCCTATCTATGAGATCTCTCATGCCACCGACAGAATCCGGGCTGCCGCAGCCGCCGCCCGATCTCTGCCGTTTCCTTTTACCCTGACCGCGCGCGCCGAAAACTACCTGCATGGGCGCCCTGACCTGCGTGACACCATCCAGCGGCTGCAGTCCTATCAGGGGGCCGGCGCCGATGTCCTCTATGCTCCCGGCCTGGCCTCCAAAGAGGATATCGCCGCGGTAGTCAGTTCCGTCGATCGTCCGGTCAACGTGGTGATGGGCCTGCGAGGTGTCCAATTGAGTCTCGCTGAACTTCAATCCCTTGGCGTCAAACGCGTCAGCGTCGGCAGCTCGCTTTATCGTTCCGCCTTGGGCACATTTCTGCGCGCGGCCCGCGAAATGCGGGAACGCGGCACGTTCACCTTCGCCGCGGACGCTGTCTCCACTAAGGAAGTGAACAGCATTCTGATGCCGTTCTCCCACGCCAAACGGAATAATTGAGATACCGGCCTCGCGCTTCGCACTCACAATTCAGAACCCTTAGGACGGAAAAAGGAATTCTCCGGTGCGACAGCGCCTGCTCTACCTTCTTTGTCTCCTCTTGCCTGCCACGGCCGCCGCGGATGTCCTGTTCTCGGACAGTTCCATTGATCTGACGAACTATACCGCCACGCCGATCTCTATCGATTCCGGTGTTACCCTCGAATACCAGAACTGCTCCAATTGTGGCGATCCGGGCGCAGGCTTTCAAGAGTTAGTGACCACTCCTCCCTACGTCGGGGGAAGCGTCTCCTTCGGGCTCATCAACAACGATTTCGTCTACAATCCTGCCACCGACGGGGCCATCGGCTCCATTGGCGTTTCCGTCGATCAAAGCGTCTCTTTCAATCGAAGCCCCGGCGGCGGCTTCTACACGGTTTTCGTGCCCCTGCTCGAGGAGGGCGGCAACTACTACATGGCCGTATTGTACGGGACAGGTTTTTCCCCCGGAGACACAACCGAAGGCTACCAGACCCTTTCCGAATCAGGCCTCATGGAAACTGATTTCGGCCAGGTAACGTTCAGCACCACGACCGATTTGATCAACTCCTACAACTCCTCCATCAACCCCGATTTTTCCAGCGCCGGCGCGCCCATCCAGGTTGGGTTCGTTCCAGTAGTTTCCTTAAACGATCAGTTCTCTGTTGAAGCCGATTACGTCAACCTCAGTTTCGATATCGCGCCCGCGACGCCCGTACCCGAGCCCGCTCCTGTCGCGCCATTAGCTTTGTTAGCCGGCGGCTCAGTTCTATTGGTTTTCCGTCGTCCTACTCAGGCTGGGTCGCGCCCGAATTAAGGCGTCCCACCGATTCCAGCCGCCCACCCGTTTCCGCTACTGTTAGTACGGAAAGGCCCGGCTACAGTGAGACGCAAACGGAGCGGTAGTGCCCTCATCGAGTTCGCTCTCGTAGTGCCCATGTTGCTCCTCATCTGCCTGGCAGGCGTGGATATGGGCCGTGTCTTCAATGCAGCCATAATGTTGACCGGCGCCACCCGCACGGCTTTGGAATACGCCGGCGAAAACGCCAACACCGCCTCCGATACCACCGGCATCACCAAACTCGTCACGCAGGGAACCGGTAGCGCGCAAGGCTTGAGCGTCTCTGTGGTCCAGTTGTGCAGTTGCTCGGTCGGTGGACCGCAAGTCTCCTGCTCCAATAGCTGTTCCGGCAAACTCGTCTACGTTCAGGTCACCGCAACCGAGCCGTTCCAGACCATCGCTGCCTGGCCCTACGTTCCGCAACCTTTGAATCTGACCCGCTCCGGCACCATCCGTGTCGCATATCCGCCCCCCGGCGGCGGCGGCTTCGGGATGATTTTGCCGCTGTAACCGATCCCCGGAATCTCTCGCAGTCCAGTTTCAGCGACCGAAGCCGCCATGAGCCTGCCTAGAGTTCGGCTTCACGCGCACCTCGTGCGAGAGTTTTTGTTAGTTTGTCAGGCCATCTACGGGCATGGGCCTCATTGGTTCCGAAATCCGGTTACGGAAACGATTCGCCCCTGCGCATTCAAGACAAAGACGTTGATGCCGCTCACGCGTTCTGCCCCGTCCGGCCCGCGTGCCACCCAATCGGCGAGCAGCGTGTGCTGACAGTGGCGGACCGTGCCCTTGCGCTCCATACGGATGCCAGGCATGAAACGCAGCGAAGCAGCGATGTGGTCGTTCAACTCGGCCATGCCGTCTATCCGGGCGTAGCGGTCACGAAAGCGGACTTCGGGCGCGGCGATCGCCTCCAGGGCCCGCGCACGTTCGCCGCCGTCGCTCATGGACCATGTCGCGAACCATGCATCCGCGAGGTCGGGCGCGCCGGCATTTACTTCGTCCGCCACCAGGTTGGCGAATAGCGACAACTGGAAGCGCCAACCCGGCAGGTGCTGATCGCGCGCGTCCGCGTCGGCGAAAGCATGCGCCAGGTGAAGCCGTGTGCCGCTTTCCACCGCTTCTAGGCGAATGGTCACCCGCGAGCTGCCGGGCGGAATCGGCTTACCGCTTTCGTAGCCATAAGTGAAGACGATGAGCTCGGGCTCGGCGATCTCGAGCACTTCGCCCAGCACCTGGACACCGTTGGGATAGCGGATGAGCACGCGCCCGCCTGGCCGCGGGTCAATGGCGGACCCGGCGCCCCACCAGGCGGCCCAACGCCCGGGATCGGTGAAGAACCGGAAAACAATGGTCCGGGTAGCTTCAATGACGAGTGTGCGTTCGAGCAAGTGAATTAGTTCCGGCATCGTCTCTTCAACCTTTCTTTTTCTTCTTCGGGCGGCTCGGCCGCGGCCCGCGGCGGCTCTCTTCCAACTCCGCGGCCAGCTTGAGCCGGTGCAACGCGTCATCCCACATCCTTTCGAGCATCTGGCCGAGCGGGCCCAGCGCTTCTTTCCGGGCGCGGTAGAAACGATATTGGCGATCCCCGCGCACATCGAGCAGACCCGTTTCGGTGAGCGTGCGAAGGTGCCCCGAGACCGCGCCGAAGGTGACGTCCGGCATGGCGCGGTGAATTTCCCCGGCGCTGCGCTCCTCGTTCCACACCAGCCGCAGAATCTCGCGCCGGCGGGGGGATCCCAGAATGCCGAGTACCGCGGGAGCCAAATTCATAAATCTATTTTAGTTTAAACTAAAATACTGTCAAGGGGAAATTCGATGATGCCTTGACACTTGAACTTTCGCTTCAATAACATGGTTACCGCACTCGGCAGGCCCCATCTAGTGGTGTCTCCATTGGGGCAGGAGGATTCAAATGGCAAAATCGAAGAAGCCCTCCGGGCATGGACGTCGCGGATTTCTGAAAGGAGTGGCTGCGGGCGCCGCCGCGCTGGTCGCAAAACCTCCCGCTGCTACAGCGCAGCAGGCCCAACCCACGCAATCGCCGCGCCCCGCGGCGCCGCTGCCGTCGGCCAGGCAAGTGGCCTTCG
The DNA here is from genome assembly GCA_036557125.1 of Bryobacteraceae bacterium. Classification (GTDB taxonomy): domain Bacteria; phylum Acidobacteriota; class Terriglobia; order Bryobacterales; family Bryobacteraceae; genus PSRJ01. Next base: position 5,852 of record DATBID010000231.1, read on the forward strand.
AGACCGGGACGCCGCCACAAGTGCAGGCCTACCACACGGACCGGCCGGGCGCGGACTTCATGGTGGATGTGCTGAAGTCGCTTAACTTCGACTACATTTTCGCCAACCCCGGCTCGAGCTTCCGCGGCCTGCAGGAATCCTTCATCAATTACGGCGGCAATAAGGATCCCGAGTGGATCACCTGCTGCCACGAAGAATCTTCCATCGCCATGGCGCACGGCTACTTCAAAATTGAAGGAAAGCCGATTCTCTGCATGGCGCACGGCACTGTGGGCTTGCAGCACGCCTCCATGGCAATCTACAACGCCTATGCCGATCGCGTTCCGGTCTATCTCATTCTCGGAAACGAGCAGGACATCGCATACCGCCGCAGCGATGTCGAATGGACCCACAGCGTGCAGGACGCCGCTTCGATGGTCCGCGATTACACCAAGTGGGACGATTCGCCGGTGACCTTGCGGCACTTCGCAGAATCCGCGATTCGCGCCTACAAGATCGCGACGACGCCTCCCATGGAGCCGGTGGTCATCGTGGCCGGCGGCGCGCTGCAGGAAGAGCCGATGCCGGAAGAGGATCGCAAGACCTTGCGCGTCCCCAAACTAGCGACGACCACGCCTCCGGCCGGCGACTCCGCCGCCGTAGAGGAGCTTGCCAAGATGCTGGTGAACGCGCAAAATCCGGTGATTGTGGCCGGGCGCGTGGCCCGCACGCCGAACGGAATCCAATTGCTGACGGAACTGGCGGAAACCATTCAAGCGCCGGTGCAGGATCGCCGCTTCCGAATGAATTTCCCCACGAAGCATCCGCTCTACAACAGCGGCAGTGTGCCCGAAGCGGACCTGGTGCTCGGTCTCGAAGTGCCGGATTTCTGGTATGTCACCCATGCGCAGACCCCTATCAACCGCATGGGGATGGAGTCGCGTTCTACCGTCAAACCTGGCACCAAGCTGGTCACGATCACGGCGGGCGATCTGTTCAGCCGCAGCAATTACCAGGATTTCGGCCGCTACGCGGAGGTGGATCTGGCGATCGCGGCGGATGCCGAGGCGACGCTGCCTTCGTTGATCGAGGCTTGTAAGAAACTGATGACCGCCGACCGCAAACGCGCCGTGGAAGAGCGCGGCAAGCGACTGGCGGAACGCCACAAACAGAACCGCGACCGGGATTTTGAAGCCGCCGCAGCCGGCTTCGACGCCAGCCCGGTTAGCACCGCCCGCATGGCCGCGGAGTTGTGGAACCAGGTCCGCCACGAGGATTGGTCGCTGGTTTCGGATCTCACCTTTGTGAGCTGGTGGCCACTGCGCCTGTGGGAGTTCGACAAGCATTATCAATACATCGGCGGCCACGGCGCTTACGGCATAGGCTATGGTGCGCCGGCGGCGGTGGGCGCCGCTTTGGCCAACAAGAGGCATGGCCGGCTGAGCGTCAACATTCAGTGCGATGGCGACCTGAACTACGCGCCCGGCGTGCTTTGGACGGCCGCGCATCACAACATTCCGCTGCTGAGCATCATGCACAACAACCGCGGCTATCATCAGGAGCGCATGTTCCTGGCGGATATGGCGTGCCGCGCCGGCCGCGACGTGGAAAAGACCCACATCGGCGTAGCGCTCGACCATCCGAATATCAATTACGCGACGATGGCGAAAGCGTACGGCATGTACAGCGCGGGGCCGATCGAGAATCCGAACGATCTTGGCCCGGCAATCAAAGCCGCGCTTGAAGTGGTGAAGAAGGGCGAGCCCGCGCTGATCGATTTGGTCACGCAGCCGCGCTAGGAATCGGTCATGAAATTCGCAATTTTGCTTTTGACTTTGCTGGTCCCGGCTTTCACTCAGACGCAGTCCGCGCAAGGCAATGCGGAAAACGGTAAGCGGCTGTTCCTGCGCGATAGTTGTTGGGAGTGCCATGGCACGGTCGGGCAGGGCAGCCGGGATGGCGCGCGCATCGCCTCCACCAGCCTCTCGCTGCAGGGTGTGATTCGCTATGTACGGCGCCCAGCCGGGGCCATGCCGGCGTTCAGCGAAAAAGTAGTCAGCGATCAGGATCTGACGGATATCTACGCCTACCTGAAATCCTTGCCGCCGGCGAAACCAGCCAAGGACATCCCGCTGCTGAATCAGGCGAAGAGCGAATAGAAGTTGCCTGAACTGCCGGACGTAACGGTGTATGTGGAAGCCTTGCGTCCGCGCGTTTTGGGGCACCGGTTGGAGCGGGTGCGCGTCCGCGGCCCTT
>DATBID010000232.1:0-12723 GCA_036557125.1 Bryobacteraceae bacterium
TTCGGTGAGCATCGTGACGTGCCGCACCTGGTAGCTCAGGAGAGTGGTGAGATGGGCGCGGATCAAAGCCCGGATGCGGCCGAGCGGATCGCGAACTTCGCTGATTCCAGATTCCACCTCGCTGCGCAACTGCTCCAGAGATGCGACGCAGAGCTGATAGAACAGATCTTCTTTGCTGGCGATGTGGTAGTAGAGCGAAGCCTGCTGGATGCCCAGTGACGCGGCAATTTCGCGCGTGCTGGTCGCGGCGTAGCCTTTTTCCCAGAACAATGCCGCGGCCGTGTCGAACAGGCGTTCAAGCGTTCCCCTGCGAGGTTCCGTCTCGGCGCCGGCTCGCACTGCAAGTTTTTGTTCCATGGAGGGAAAGGCAGGGTCGAAGTTTCATTATCGCTCGCAATTCGCTAGCCGCCATCGGTCGTTGACGCCAAAATTTAAGATTTGTTGCCCTTGAAATCAACAATTTCGGCAAAATGCCTGGTTTCTGCCCAAATTTCACCAGTTACTCTCAGTGTGGAGGTCAAATCCTGCGGCCATACCGGAACAGAGGGCGCCTGAGCCTTGACAACCAGATTGTGTCCCCGTAGAATCCTACCTACCGATCGACAGGTTTCCGCAAAACCGGTCGATAGCTCGGGAACAAGTGCAGGGGGAAATGCCATGTCATTGAGAGTCCGGTGTTCACAATTGCTAACTGTCGGGATATGCGGGTGGGTGGTAGCTGCATATGCCCAGGCGCCTACCGGGACGATTTTGGGGACGATCACCGATTCCTCGGGAGCGGCTGTTCAAACCGCGGTGATTACCGTGAGCAACCAAGCCACGGGGACGGCGCGGAAAGTGGCCCCGAACCCATTCGGCTTATATAACGTGCCTGCGCTCCAAGCCGGCGAATACGAAGTACGGATCGAGGCTGCCGGATTCCAGACGGTGGTGCGTCCGGCCACGGTGCAGGTGGGCCAGAACACCACCGTGGATGTCAGCCTGACTTTAGGATCGCAGAGCCAGGTAGTCACGGTAGAGGCAGCTACCGCCCAGGTCAGCTACGACAGCAACTCGATTCAAGACGTGGTCACCCGCCAGGTCATTCAGGAATTGCCGCTGAACGGCCGCAGCTCGCTTCAATTGGCCAGTCTGGAGCCGGGCGTGCAAGTCCAGGCCGGCAGCGTCGCCCAGTTCAACGCCATCACCAATGTCGTAATGTTCGGCTACGGAGGAGCGACCGGTGGCAGCGGCGTCGGCCCCATCACCACCATGGACGGCGGAACGATCAACGACGAGATGGAAGGCGGCACGTCGATGAATTTCTCCCAGGAGGTGGTGCAGGAGTTCCAGATCTCGCAAGTCAATTTCGACGCTCCTACTGGAGTCTCCGCTTCCGGAGCGATCAACATTGTGACGCGCTCCGGCGGCAACGACTTTCACGGCAGCGCCTACCTTTACTACCGCGATCACAATATGGCGGCCTACCCCAGTTTGCAGCGGCTGGCGATTGCCCCCAATCCATTCTTTGTCCGGCGCAACCCAGGGTTCTGGCTGGGAGGCCCCATCAAGAAGGATAAACTCTTCTTCTTCGTCAACTATGAATATCTCAACCAAGTATCGGTGCTAAGCGAAAAAGAAGACCTGCCATCGCTGTCGACGCTAAGCGGAATCTGGGCGAGCCCCTATCACTACAATTTGTTCAACGCCCGGTTCGATGACCATCTCTCCGCCCGCCACACGCTGTTTGTCCGCTATTCGCATGACGGCAACCAGGGCTTCGGTCCGTATGCGCTGACGCCCCAGCCCGCCGAATTCAACTACAACTACAATTGGTCGGACCAGAGCATTATGGGACTGACCAGCGTCGTCACGCCTAACCTGGTGAATGACTTCCGATTCCAATATCACTTCTGGGAAAACAATGTCACCGATTCGAAGCCTTCCGATTGCCAATTCCCCTGCATCGGCTACGGCCTGCCTTCGATTTTCATGGTCGGATCGAGCACCTATTACAGCGGGACGAGCGTAAACTCTCCGCAATTCCGGCAGGCGCGTGCTTTTCAGTTCACCGACGGGATGACCTGGCAAAAAGGAAAGCACCGCATCCGCTTCGGCATAGATTTCGAACATATGAAAACGAAGGTCGCGCCGTGGGATTTCTGCGATCCGGGCTGCGTTTATATCTTTTCGCCGGAGACCATCCGCGGACTTGGACTGAGCAGCTTCTTCCCCAACCTCCCCACGACCATTACTTCCACCGCCGACCTTCTCAACCTTCCGATTTACAATCTGCCGTCGTCGATCTACAGCGGCATCGGCGTGGGCAATGGAACCTTTCCGGGCTTATATGACCACAATCAGGGAGGCACGAATAACCGCATTCATCCCTATTTCACCGATTCGTGGAAGGTGCGCCCGAGTTTCACCGTGAATTTCGGTTTAGGATACTTCCTCGAAACCGGCCTGTTTTATTCCAATCTGTCGCTGCCGCAATATCTGGCTCCAATCGTAGAGGGCCAAACCGGAGGCGTACCCTATGGTTTGAACGCGACGCCTTCCAACAAGCTGGATTTCGCGCCGCAATTCGGTTTTGCCTGGGCCCTTGGGCAGAGCCGGAAGACAGTGATTCGGGGCGGTGCCGGCCTCTACTGGGATACGCAGCCGATCTGGCAGCACTTCCGCGAAGGCGCATCCATCGGGCCGCCTGGAGACGGCCGAACCACATTGGCGGGCAGCGCATTTTCCAACACTTTCCCGGGCATCATCAACTTCAGTACTCGCGGTCTGCTACCGGTTGGCGCTCCACTGCCACTGAACACGCTCACGTCCATGACGTTCGGTCAATTCCTGCAGATTGTAAACCAGCAACTTCCCGCGCTCCAGCAGCAACTCGCTCCGGCGCCGCCCGCGAGCGGGTCCTTTCCCGTTGCCGGAATTCAACTCGCCAAGCAGGGCATCGAGATTTATCCATCGAAATTCCCGCTGCTGCGCAGCTATCAGACTTCCATCGGGATTCAGCGCGAGCTGGGACACGACATGGTTCTGACGGTCGATTGGGCGCGGCGACAGGGAGAAAACGTGAGCCTCGGGGAGCTGGATCTGAACCGCTCCGGCCGTTACATCAATGGCGTGCCCACGCCGGTGATTCCCTCCTGCCCGACGGCCGTAGATTTCAATCCGACCGACGAGTGCTCTACGGGGACGATCACGTTTTGGGTACCCGAGGGCCGGACGGTTTACGATGGAATGCTGGCGAAACTGCAGAAGCGTTTTTCACACCGGTTTCTGTTCCAGGCATCTTACGCGCTACAGAAAAACCTGGTCGAAAACGCGGCCGTGAATTTGAATAACTATTTCGCGGCGTATGGGCCCAATTTGCCGCGCCACAATTTGAATATTGCGGGCACAATCGATCTGCCCGTGGGCATGCGGCTGAGCATCAATTCGTCGATTGTCAGTTCTACTCCTATAACGCCGATCGTGTCCGGAGTGGATTTGAACGGGGCGGGAACTACCAACTTCCCGATCACGGAGGCGGTGCCCGCAAACATGGGTCTTTCGTATAACTGTTTCAACCAGGGATGCGGCAAGACCGATCTGGCGAATGCGGTGGCATACTGGAACTCGCATCTGGCCGGCACGAAAGATGCCCGCGGCATCACGATTCCCACGCTCGCGCTGCCTCCGAATTACGCCCTCGGAACTCCGATCTTCAGCCAGGATTTTCGCCTGACCAAGGAATTCGTCTTCAAGGAGCGGATACACTTCTCGATTTTCGGCGAAGTGTTTAATGCCTTCAATATCGCGAATCTGCAATTTGCGAACATTACTCTGGATGCGGCTGCGGCCGCGGGAGCACGGCAAACCTACGCTTTTGGTCAACCGACGGCGCGCCTGGGGCAGGTGTTCGGAAGCGCCGGACCTAGAGCGGAACAGATAGGCGCGAGGTTTCAGTTCTGAACAGCGCCGCGAACTGCCGGCCGCTGTCGAAACATCTCGTTCGCCAGGTCCTTTATAATCCCTCAAGGGCGCATTTGCGCTAAGGTTACGAGGGTGACGATAACCGGAAGGAAAGAGTGGCAGTTCTTCAGCGTGCTGCCTAAGGCCAGCGTGCGGCTTGCAGCGGGGTGGTGGGCGTGCCTGTTTCTGTTGGGCGTGCTGCCCGCGGCGTTCGCAATCGCGATGGGTATTCTGATTGGCGCTGTGCGGGGCGGTCAGTCGTTGGTGACCCCGCTCGCGTATGTGGGCGGCATCTTTCTTCTTCTTCAGGTGCTGAATCCGATCCAAACTGCCATCAGTTCGAATCTTGGGGACCGTACCGCGGCATGGCTTTATGACCGGCTGACCGAAGCCTGTGTGCGGCCGCCAGGTATCGGGCACCTGGAAGACGCCTCGCTTACCACGGATCTGACCGTCGCGCGCGATTTCGATCTGGGAATCATGGGTCCGCCGCTCTCGGTCGACATGGATTTCATTGCAACCGGCATGATCTTGATAGTGATGGGGGTGGCCTCGGCCGTTGTGGTGGCAGCTTACCATTGGTGGGCCGGCGCTCTCCTCGCCGGCGCTTGGCTCGCTACACATTACCTGCTGCGCGAAAGCGGTGTTTGGTTTGATCGCAACACGCCGGAAGTGCGCGGAGCGCAACGCGACGCTGAGTATGCCTACCGCCTGGCCGTTGATCCGCCGGCGAGCAAAGAGCTGCGTCTGTTTGGCCTGGCTGGCTGGATGTTGGATCGTTTTGTGCACCGCCGCACGCGGTTGCACGAGTTGCAGTATGCGGCGACGCGCCTGAGAGAGCGTCCGTTGGCGGGCAGCATCCTGCTGGTGATTGCGGCCAACGTGGTAATCTTCTGGTCAATCTCTAGCGCCGCACTCGCGCATCAAATCAGCCTCGGGCAAGCGGTGACGTTTCTGCAAAGCGCGATCGGAGTTTCCGCCATCGCGTTCGGCGGACTCAATTGGGCTCTGGATGGCGCTTCCGCGCCGGTCGCGGCGGTCCTGCGGTTGCGAGAAGCGGCCCAGCGAGCCGGCGCGCTTCCTTTGGGCACTGAAGCCGCCACCAGCAAGCCCGCGCGAGCCGTTCGTCTGCGGGATGTGACTTTTGCTTATCCGGGCGGCGCTCCGGTATTGGAACACTTCGATCTGACCATTCCCGCCGGAACGTCGCTGGCGATCGTCGGACAGAACGGCGCGGGCAAAACAACCATTGCCAAACTGTTGTGCCGCCTCTACGATCCCCAGGAGGGCGTGATTGAAATAGACGGCGTGGATGTGCGCCATTTGGATCTGGAGTCCTGGCGCTCGCGGATCACAGCAGTGTTCCAAGACTTCATTCGTTTCGAATTGCCCCTGCGAGACAATGTTGCCCCCAGCGGTGCGCCCGATCCCATGATCTACGAAGCGCTCGAAGCCGCGGGCGCGGAGAATTTCGCTTCTTTGGACACCGTGCTCTCCAAAGGCTATTCGGGCGGAACGGACCTTTCGGGTGGCCAGTGGCAGCGGGTGGCGCTGGCCAGAGCGCTGGTCGCGGTAAAGATGGGTGCGGGTGTCGTGCTGCTGGATGAGCCTACGGCTCAACTCGATGTTCGCGGCGAGGCGGAAATTTTCGAGCGCCTGCTGAAGGCCACGCGGCACTGCACCACCATATTGATTTCGCATCGTTTCTCCACCGTGCGCCATGCGGATCGCATTTGTGTGCTGGAGCATGGGCGCGTAGTAGAACTCGGCACGCACGAAGAATTGATGGCCCTGGGCGGCCGCTACCGGACGATGTTCGATCTGCAGGCGCAGCGGTTCCAGGAAGCCGATGAGGAGGGCGATGCCTACGAAGTCCTCGCCTAATGGGGCAAAGCAGGGCCAAGCGAGCTCGATCGAACCCCTTCCGCCAACGCTTTCTTCCATGTGGCGGCTGTGCAAGCTGGGGTATCGGAACGAGCGGCGCCTGATGATTCTAGCGTTGGTGCTGTCCCAACTGGCTGCCTTGCCCGGGGCTTTGCTGGCGCTCTGGCTGGCGTTGTTGGGAGAAGGCGTCGTCCAGCAAAGGACCGCCCTGGTATTGGGCGCCGCTGCGGGCATGGCCGTGAGCACCGCAGCGAGTTGGTTCATGATGACGATCAGCACCCGCGTGCAAAGGCGGTTCCGCGACAAAGTGACGATAGCACTCGAAGGGCACGTGGCGCACCTGCAAGCCTCGATCATATCGGTGGCGCATCAGGAGCGGCCGGAATATCTGGACCGGCTTTCGATGCTGAGGAACCAGGTGTTCGTGCTCGATCACATGTACATGTCGCTCTTCACCACGCTCTCATGGCTGTTGCGATTGGCAGTGACTCTGGCGATGCTCGCTTGGGTTCATCCGGCCTTGCTCTTGCTGGGCGTATTCGCGTTGCCGACGGCGATTGCCTCATTCTGGAGGCCGGACGTCGAGCGCAAGGCTCGCGAGCGCGGCGCGCAAGCCGAGCGCCTCTCACGGCATCTGTTCAATGTGGCAACCACCGCAGCGCCGGGCAAGGAAGTGCGAGTCCTTGGCATCCGGGATCAGATTTCGCGTGACCGGCGGGCGGCATGGGAGCGTTGGTACGGACCGATTGCGCGGGCGCGTTGGGGTACGGCTCTTTGGAATACACTCGCCTGGACGATTTTTGGAGCCAGCTATGCGGGAGCGGTTGTATTCGTCGTCTGGGTACTTCGCGCGCCCGCGGCACAAATTCTGCTGGTGCTTGCGGCCGGCGCGAGTCTAGCCGCCTATGTGCGGGCCGCCGTGGGCGAAATCGGCTTTCTGCGCGGATTCTGGGCTGATGGTTCGCGCCGCCTCGCCTGGCTTGAGGATTATGCGGCGAAAGAGGCCGCAGCCGGCGATCTTCCGGCGCCTGCGGTGTTGCGCAGCGGGATTCAATTGGAACACGTTTCATTTGCTTATCCCGGCTCTACGCGCCTCGTGCTGGAGGACGTCTCGCTGACCCTGCCGCCCGGCGCGGTCGTGGCGATCGTCGGAGAGAATGGTGCGGGCAAGACCACGCTCGTGAAGCTGCTTGCGAAGATGTATGAGCCCACATCGGGAGTGATCCTCATCGATGGGGTGCCTCTTTCGCGCATGGTTGCCGGAAGCTGGCGCGCGCGGATGGCGGGTGCATTTCAGGATTTCTTTCGCTTTGAGTTTCGCGCTCGCCACACAGTCGGCTTGGGCGATCTCGGCCGGTTGGAGGAAGATCCCGCAATAGCCACCGCAGTCGACCGTGCCGGGGCTGGCGACGTGGTTGCGCGTCTTGCCCTCGGCCTCGATACCCAGTTAGGCCCGACGTGGCCGAGCGGAGTCGAACTGTCATTCGGGCAATGGCAAAAGCTCGCCATCGCGCGCGGATTCATGCGCGATGAGCCGCTCGTGCTGGTCCTCGACGAACCCACTGCCGCGATTGACGCCGAGACGGAACATGCGCTGTTCGAGCGCTACGCCGCCGCTGCGCGATCTAATAGGAACGGCAACGGCCGCATCACCATATTGGTATCGCATCGCTTCTCCACGGTTCGGATGGCCGACCTGATCGTCGTTTTGGATGGGGCCAAGCTTGTCGAATTCGGCACCCACGAAGAGCTAATGGCTACCCGAGGTCCATATTCCGAGCTGTATTCCATGCAGGCCGCCGGTTATCGGTAGGTCCAACCGGAGGGCGCGAATTAGTTGCGCCTTTCCGGCTTGGCTGCGTCTATGCGGATCTGCTTCAGCACCTCGGTGCGGGTGTCCAATTCGCTGGCGCCCGCTGGGAACTGATTCACCGCGAAGATGTGCGCCAGGATGTCGGCGGTCTGTTGACGGGAGAGGTGGCCGGGACGGTCGGCCGGCATGGAGACGCGAATGCGGTCGAACAGATCGCCGGCGGTGAGGCCATTCCAGTTCGAGAGGAACTCGCCGCCGGTCAGCGGGGGCGCGGATTCGCCTCCGTTCAAGGAAAGTCCATGGCACGACGCGCATTCGTTGCTGTAAAGGTCTGCGCCGCGCCGTTCCTGCTGCTCGGTGTAGACGCCATCCCACACCGAGCGGTCGGCCTGCGCGAACAGTAATGTGCCGCAAAAGGCTACGAGGCTAATCTTCCCGCGGCAGCGCATATGCGATGTATTCACCCGAATAATTACCGCCGCTGGCCGCCACGATAATGTACTGCCGGCCATCCAGCATGTAGGTCATGGGAGAGCCGCTCTGCGGCGCCGGCATCCAAACCGCGCCGACCTCCTTGCCGGTGGACTTGTCGTACGCGCGCAGCATGGCGCCGCGTGGATGTTGCGGTGTGGTGGTCACCTGACTATCGCCAAGAATGACGAGTGTCTTGGTGACAATCAAGCCCACGCTGCCGGGCTGTCCGGTGTTGCCGATATTCATGCCCTTCAGCGCGGGGTGGTTCCGGACCACGTCCGGAGTTTCGCCATATGGTGTTTGCCATTGAATATCGCCGCGATCAAGATTGATGGCGGAAATCAGAGCGTAGGGGGGCTTGACGATCGACAGGCCTTGAACGGCGAGCGGATTAGAACCGCCGCCGCGACCGGCCGGCGCCTGGCGGCGAGGGCGCTGCGGCGCATCGGCCGCAGTTCCGAATCCTGGGCCTTCCGATACCACGAAGTCGGTGTCGTTGCGGCCCATGACATAGTGAATATCGGAGAATCCCGGAGGCGGCGTCCGCAGCGAAAGGGGAAAGAGGCCGGATTGATTCGCCTCCACGTAGACCGTCTGCGTCTCCGGATCGTAGCCCCCGCCGGGCCAGTTCGTGCCGCCACCAGCCGTGCCCAGAGTGAGCGCTGCGAGGATCTTCGAATCCCCGACGATCGGCGGGAGAAACATCGGGCCGGTTTTGTAACGGGCGACATTGTCGCGCGCCTGGGCCCGCATCTCAGGCGTGAAATCGATCAGATCGTCAGGGATCTTCAAATACTGGCGGGCGTATGCGGGAGGCTTAGTCGGAAACGGCTGCGTGGGCGAGGTCTTTTCGCCCGGCACATCCGATTGCGGCACGGGCCTCTCTTCAATCGGCCAAACCGGCTCGCCGGTGACGCGATCAAAGACGTAAAGGAATGACTCCTTTGTGGGCAGCGCCACAGCTTTGATGGGCCTGCCATTCACGTTGATATCGGCCAGGATCGGCGCGGAAGAAAGGTCGTAATCCCAAATGGGGTGATGCACGATCTGGAAATGCCACTTGCGTTTGCCGGTCTTTAGATCGACGCACACCAGGCTTTCGCCGAAGAGATTATTGCCTGGCCGCTCGCCGCCATAAAAATCCGAAGTCGGGCTTTCTACGGGCAGATATACCAGGCCGAGATCTTCATCCACGCTGATCTGCGTCCACACGCCGGTATTTCCGTTTGTCGCCCAGGAGTTGTTCTCCCAGGTATCGTTGCCGAATTCGCCGGGGCGGGGAATGGTGTTGAAGGCCCACAGCAACTTGCCGGTGCGCACGTCGAAGGCGCGCGCCAATCCCTTGGTGTTGTTGTGCGTGACGACCGTCATTCCTTCTTTAAAGGAAGAACCTACAATCACGACGTCTTTCACGACCGCCGGCGTCGAGTGCAGACCAGCCTCTCCGGTTTCGAGATCGATCTGCTGGCCCGTGCCGGTCACCATGCCAACTTTGAGATCGACGATGCCGTCTTTTCCGAACGAGGAGATCGGCTGGCCGGTGTGCGCGTTCAACTCCACCAGGCGGTAGCCGGTGCTCACGAATATGATGCGGTCGTCCCCGCGGCTATCAGTCCAGTAGGACAGGCCGCGTCCGGAAAGCTGCCGTGGAGCAATGGCAGCACGCTTGCCCTCGCGCAGGCTGTACACCCAGCGGAGCTCGCCGGTGCCTGCATCGAGCGCAACGATGTCCCGGCGCGTGCCCGCGGTGGCGTAAATAACGCCCTTAATCATTAGCGGGGTGCCTTCCAGCTTGTACTCGGGATGCGTGCCCAGGCTATCGGTCTTGAACCGCCACGCGACTTCCAGCTTGTTGAAGTTGGAAGCGTTGATTTGATCCAAGGGGGAATAGCGTGTCCCCTTCAGATCGGCCGTGTAATACGGCCATTCTCCATTTGCCGTGGAAGGCAGAGCAGATCGGTTGTTGGCCGTTTGGCTGAAAGCAGCGCCGGCGAGAAATGCGAATCCTAGCGCGATAGCTTGGCTACGAGGCATGTGGTCCTCCTGATTTGGGCGTTACGGGGCGGTGGTTTGCGGCGCGACAGAGACATTCACCTGGGCATTGGTCCAGCAGCATTGGAAGCCGCCGCCGCCCGGCCCGCTCGAATCGTTTGCCACCACGCTCAAAATATACTCTCCCGGCTGGCTGAATGTCGCGGTGGTGGTGGCCTTGCCGTGAAACACGGTGGTGGGCGGCGCGGCGAATTCGCTGGGCTCGGCGGGAGAGCGGTCCTTGGAAAACGTCACCTCACCGGGGCCGCGAAATTTGCTCCAAGTCACTAGGACCGGCGGCAGCTTAAATCGCGGAGCGATGGGGGGCTGCTTGGCATCATCGGCTACCCACACGGTGAGCGCAAGCGGCGCGCCGGCCGCGGTGTGCAAGGATTCCGTGATCGGCCGCGGCCCCTGCGAAAACGGCCCCTTCTCCGAGAAGCCGATGAAGGGCGGCGTGTTCCCCGTGGCATCCACGAACGGCGAAACCTCCCACAGCGAATTGAGACTCATGGGAATCACGGTTGGCATGCCGTTCACGTTAATGGTCCAGGTAAGCTTCTGATCGCCGAAATCCTTCGGCACGATTATGGTGAACATGCCCCACTGCCGGTTCGGGAGAAAGTGTGTTGGCTGGCCGCGATCCGGTCCGCCAGGTTCGATGCGGTTGTTCGGGCCGACGGGAATATCGACCGGTTGCTTCAGATTGCGATTGTAGTAACCGAGCAAGATGCTGAAGCTGCCATCCGGATTCTTGAACCAGCCTTCAAACGCTCCGGTGACGCTCTGGCCGGAATCGTGCGGCGGTTCGAGAGGCAACTGATCGGCCTGCGCCTGTATCCAGAGCACGCAAATGCAGGCCCCAGCAGCGCCGCACAAGAGCAAGGTTCGCCTAAAGAGCATCGGCCTAATTTTGAGCGGCCGCCGCACGCGCAGCCACCGACGCCGGCCGCGCAGGCTTATGCTTTGCGGCCCACTCGTTATAATCTTCGTCGCTAATATAAGTAACGTTCACCCACGCGTGCGCCATTTCATCGACAGTGCGGTCGCCCCATCCCACCCATTGGTTCGGATCGGGGTTGTTGGGATTGGCGGCGGTGTTATCGTGCCAGGCTCTTACGTGAATAATCGTTCCCTTCGGCAGCACTGGCGCGGCGTCATCCGCGTAGATATAGTTGATCATCCAATTGAAATTGAAATGATCGACGTAGCTTAGTATCTCGCGCGTGCCGTCCGGCAGAATGGCCTCCATCTCCATGGCTTTGCCGCGCAGGTGCATATGCGGCTGGTAATTCTCCAGGCGGGCGGCCTGCTTGAGCACATGGAAACCTTCGGTTTCGGACAGCGAATTGGGGCGGATATCGAGCGGCGCACCCTGCGTGGCGGTTGCGCCGAATAACACAAGCCGCGTCCGGTACTTTGGCTCCTCGCCTTTGGGATACAGGTAGACGGCTAACTCGGCATGGTCTCGGATTTGTTCGCCTACGGCATGGATATGCAACTCCCACCAGATTCGGGAGCCGGGCAGGAGCAGCTTGCCGGTGTTCGGGCGATAGATGTCGTAGTTCTTACCGATGGCCCACTCCATCAGCAGTCCAGCGTCTCCAGCGGCGCCCCCGCCCGTGCCATCGTCGAACTGCGACGCTGGCTCCTGCTGCAAGAGCCGCGCCAGGACGTGATGCATAATTCGGCGGCCCGAGGGAGTGCCCGGCCGGATCTCGACCGCGCGCACCCAGCGGGGCTCAGTAATCGGGATGTTGGTGAGAGGCTTGAACCAGACATCCTGCCCATGAGCCGGCATGGTGTAGTCGTCGGATTTCAGCACGAGATCCGGCTGGCCGAACTGCTTCGCAAGCTGCCATCCTTTGTAGTCGGGCCACTCTTTGGCGGGCGGCATGTCCTTGGGATCGCCCTGCGGCGCGCCTTCATCCACCCATCGCACGATCGTGGCAATCTGCTCGTCGCTGAGCGAAATATCGTTCTGAAATTTCTGGATGCCGACGGTTTTGTCGATGTGCCAGGGCGGCATGTTGCGAGTAATCACGCGCTGACGGATGTCCTTTGCCCATGGGCGCGTTTCGTCGTACGTGACCAGCGACATCGGCGCCATCGATCCTTTGCGGTGGCAATCCTGGCATTTCGCCTGAAGGATCGGCGCGATATCCTTAGTAAATGTCACCTGCCGGCCGGTCAGTTCGGCGGTGCGAGATGTTTGCGGCAATGCCGCGAACACTCCGAGGGCAAGCACGATAGCAACTTGGATTTTCACTCGGTCCCGCCTCCCACGGGGAAACGGCGGGTTGCTGCGCGCAACCTGTCGCTCGTTAGGCAATTGTATGGTTTAGGGGGACCCTTGTCAAGCGGGAAGCCACGGCCGGCTTTTGCGTTGTGACTTTAATCATTGAGCGTTCGCCGTGCGCGCCCTAATCTCAAAATAGAGAACCAAGCATGATCGCATTCGATGCCGCCCACAAAGCTGTCCACTATCCGGCCGATCGCCGGTTTCGCATCTGGATCCGAGCGTCGATCCTGATCGGAGCCGTTTGCGTGATTGTATCGTTGATTTTAGCGGCATGGAT
>DATBID010000233.1:0-3100 GCA_036557125.1 Bryobacteraceae bacterium
TCGCCAATGTGCGCATGCTCCGGGCAATCGAGCGTTACCAGAAAGAGGTGGCGCGATGACTCCGAACCCCTCCCGCCGCGGATTTCTCCAGGCCGCCGGCGCGCTCATCGTCAGTTTTTCCGCGGAACGTGTGGGTCAGGCCCAATTCGGCATCGCGCCAATCGCCGGTTCGCCTTTGGGCGGCGATCTCGATTCCTGGATTGCCATCGGCGCTGATGGCATGGTCACGGCCTACAGCGGCAAGGAGGAACTGGGGCAGGGAATCTCCACCGCTCAGCTTCAGCTCGTCGCCGAGGAACTATGTGTGCCGCTCGAGCATGTGAACCTGATTTACTGCGATACCGCGCTCACGCCCGACCAATCGTATACTTCGGGTAGCCAGTCGCATCCCTCCAACTTCAATCACAGCAATCTGGCCCAGGCTTGCGCGACGGCGCGGGAAGCGCTCGTGCGGCTCGCATCCCAGCGGCTGAACGCGCCGGTGGAAATGCTCATCGCGAAAGACGGCGCTGTTGCCGTGAAAAGCGACTCAGCCAAGCGCGTAAATTACGGCGAGTTGATCGGCGGCAGGAAATTCAGCCTGGCACTCGACCCGAAAGCGCCGCGTAAACCTGCAAGCGAATGGACCGTGTTGGGCAAGCCAGTGCCCCAACGAGACCTGCCTGCTCTGGTTACCGGCAAATTCGAGTTCGTGCACCATGTGCGCCTGCCCGGAATGCTGCACGGGCGCGTCGTGCGGCCGCCAGTGGTCGGGGCGAACGTGGTGAGCGTCGACGAAGGCTCGGTTCGCGGTATTCCGGGGCTGGTGAAAGTGGTCGTGAAGAAAAATTTCGTCGGTGTGGTGGCGCAGAAGCCGTGGCAGGCGATTCAGGCCGCCCGTAAGCTCAAAGTAACCTGGAGCGGCAGCACGGGCCTGCCGAGCCATGCCGATTTCTTCGATTGGGTCCGCAAACAGCCCTCGCGCGACAACCTGCTGGTGGATTCCAAGGACCTCGAGGCGAAGCTCGCATCCGCCGCCACAGTGTTGCGCGCCACTTATCATTACCCCTACCAGATGCATGGCTCGATGGGCAGTTCGTGCGCGGTGGCGGATGTGCGGAACGATCGCGCCACGCTATGGTCGGCTACCCAAGGCGTGTGGTATCAGAAAACCACCTGCGCGCTGCTGCTCGGCCTGAAGCCGGAAAATGTGCGCGTGATTTTTCGCCGTGGCTCGGGCTGCTACGGCCTGAACGGCGCGGACACCGTTACTTACGATGCCGCCCTGCTTTCTCTAGCCGCGGGAAAGCCGGTACGGGTGCAGCTTACGCGCCAGGAAGAGATGGCCTGGGAAAATTACGGCAACTCGTTTGTAATCGACTTGCGAGCGGGGCTGGACGCACAGGGCAATATCGTCGCCTGGGACCACGAGGCCTGGTCGCCCACATATGGCAACCGCCCCGGCTCGAGCATGCCAGGCAATGTGATTACCGGCCTCTTGGCGGGGTTCGAGCCGGATGCATTCACCCCTCGCCCGGCCGCGCCACCGCGAGGCTACAACAATAACAGTAACGGCATGCCGTCGTATTTCGCCGGTAATGTCAACGGCAAACGCGGCGGCACAGGCACAGTTCAAAGCGAGCGGGCGCTGGTGCACAGTGTAAAATCGCCGTTCTGGACCGGCCCGCTGCGCTCTCCGGCCCGCCTGCAAAACACGTTCGCGCACGAATCTTTCATGGATGAATTGGCCGCGCAGACCCACGCGGACCCGGTGGAATACCGGCTGCGCCATTTGAGCCATGTGCGGCTGAGCGGGGTGGTTCAAGCGGCGGCCAAAGCGGCTAATTGGGAGCGGCGGCCTTCGCCACGGCGGGTGCGCGCCGAGACCGGAGTGGCCGCCGGCCGCGGGATCGCGTGCGTTGCCTACGAAGGCAACAACGGTTACTCCGCACTGGTGGCCGAAGTGGAAGTGAACCAACAGACGGGCGAGGTCGCGGTGAAGCGTTTCGTGTGTGCGGCCGATTGCGGGCCAATCTCGAATCCCGATGGCCTGCGCAACCAGATCGAAGGCGGCGCGCTGCAAGGCATGAGCCGCGCGCTCCTCGAAGAAGTGACCTGGGACGGCGAAAAGGTTACTTCCATCGACTGGCGGACGTACCGAACGCTGCCCTTAGGTTTGGATGTTCCCAAGATCGAGTGCGTATTGCTCAATCATCCGGAAGAACAAGCCACCGGAGCGGGCGAGCTATCGATCACCGTAGTGGCGGCGGCGATCGGCAACGCCATCTTCGACGCCACCGGCGCGCGCCTCCGCCAGGTTCCATTCACCCCAGAGCGCGTGAAAGCAGCCCTCGCCGCGCGCGCCTAAGCCAGCCCTTCCGAGCCGTGACCGTAAGGGAGCGTTCAACCGCCGTCAATAAAAATTCCTCCGCGCCCTCTGCCTGCTCAGTGTCTCAGGTTTTGCCTTTGAGTTTTTTTGTCTTCTCCGCGCCTCTGCGTCTCTGCGGTGAGCCACGCGCAAAATTCTAAACTTCTCCATTTTCCGGCCGAAAAGCATTTCATGGACGCCTTCCTGCGGGATGCCGAACAGATTCTCGAAACCGCCGTCGCCGCCGGAAACGGACCAGCCGAGCATTTGATCGCCATCCTCCGGACAGGGTCTATCCGCCTTCTATCCGATGTGAGCGGGTGGTCTCTTCCTGCGCTCGCGGCGGAGTATGGCGCGACCGCGGTTTACCGCGTGACTCGCCGTGGGCGCCTGGCCCGCGTCGAAGCGTGGTCGCTCGGCCGCACCTGTGTGCTCACTCGGGAACTTACGGGGATTGTCCGTGCGGTAACACCTGTGGAACTTTCCCGCCGCGCATTCCTTACCCGGTTTTGCTAACCTGATTTCCGCAGCCTAAATCAAGACGTCCCAGAGTGGGGCGGTATGTGCGAAAAATCGGCACTTATCGACCTCCGCAGCTCCATGGATGAACTGCGGGAAACAAGGGCCACGAATCGGAAGCTCCGCGGGGAACTCCGGCAATTGAAAACCATGGCCCTTTCCAGCAGTTACGTGGCGCTCGGAAACTCGAACGAAGCGGCTAAACCGGCCGCACCATTCGAGTGGTGGATTTAC
>DATBID010000234.1:0-4132 GCA_036557125.1 Bryobacteraceae bacterium
AGAACCCGTGCGCGAACCCGCGCGCGCGGTGTTCCGCACGTCCAACTCCGGCCCTCGGCGTGTGCCCGATCCCGATCCGGAACCCGAACCCCCCGCCCCCCCACCTGATCCCGACCCGTTCCCCGAGGAAGAACCGGAGGATGGGCCGGTCGCGCCGTAAAGTTCTTCTAAGTGAAGCTGGTTTTCGTCAGGAGAATGGTTACGTAGCTCCGCCATTCACCCCTGAGCTGTCGAACATGCTCGCCACACAAAAAAGGCGGCCGGTTAACGCCGGCCGCCGGAACTAAGCGATGATGGAACGCGCTTATTGAGGATTGTTCGGCAGGGTCCCGCCGAGGTACTCAGTTTGCCAGTTTTGGTTGTTGCGGCCCTCCTGGCGCAAGATGCGGATGGCCACGGCCTCGCCCCCTTTGAGCGTGGCCTGGATGCGCTGCAGATCGGCCACCGAATTCACCGCTTGGTTATTGATGGAGACGATGACATCGTTTTGCTGCAAGCCAAGATCCTCGGCGAAAGAGTTCGGCTCCACAGAGGCAACCTGGACGCCGCCTTGGACCTTCAAACCCAAGTTCTGCCGCTGGGCACTCGAAAGGTTTTGAATCGTCATGCCGAAGCGGGCCTGCGTGCCTTCCGCCTTGCCGGGTGCTTCCTGCTGGCCGTTACCGAAGCGATCCGGAAACACCTGAGACAGATCACCGACCACGACTTTGTAGTTCTCGCGCTTGCCTTCGCGCAAAACGCCGATATTCACCGGGCTACCGATTGGTGTGGCGGTAACGGTGTTCACGAGGTCGTTGCCGTCCCGAACCGGCTTGCCGTTGATAGATGTGATGATGTCGCCATCCTTGAGACCGGCCTTTTCCGCCGGGCCGCCCGGGGCAACCTGCTGTACGAATACGCCGGCGTCAGCGTGATTGGCCTTTAGCAGGGCGCGGGCCCTTTCGGTATCGGAAGGAGTAAAGGAAACGCCAATCGATCCGCGCGTAACCTTACCATATTTGATGATGTCGTTATAGACTCCCACAGCCGTGTTGATCGGCATAGCGAAGCCGAGGCCCTGGAAGCCGCCGGAGCGGGAGGCGATCAGAGTGTTGATGCCGATCACTTCGCCGCGGATGTTCAGCAAAGGCCCACCGCTATTGCCGGGATTGATGGCCGCGTCCGTCTGGAGAAAGTGCTGGAACTGGGACGTATCGCCGCCTGGGATATCGCGCTCTTTGGCGCTGATAATGCCGGCAGTCAATGTCGCCTGAAAGCCGAAGGGAGAGCCTATGGCCAGCGCCCAATCGCCCACCTGCACGGCATCGGAATTGCCGATCTTGGCAGGGATCATATTCTTCTTGCCTTCCACGCGGATGACGGCAAGATCGGTTTGGGGATCGGTGCCGACCACCTTGGCCTCATATTCATCGGGATCGCCGGCGAACTTCACCTGGATGCGATCAGCCTTATCCACCACGTGGTTATTTGTGAGGATGTAGCCTGCCGGATCGACCACCACACCGGAACCAAGCGCTTCTCCGCGCCGCTGTTCCTGAGGCTCGCCCCCACCGAAGGGGTTACCGCCGAAGAAGCGGAAGAGGAAATTGTCATCGCCACCGCCTGGATCGTCATCCGGGCTTTGCGGCTGAATTTGCCTCCTGCGGCTCTGGGCTGGGGCCTTCGGCATATACGTGGTGGAAATATTGACCACCGAGGGTTCGACTGTTTTCGCAATCTGAGTGAAGGTGTTCGACAACTCGACCGGATTGGGAATAGTCAACGGAGTGGCGCCGGGAGCCACCGTGGAATCTTTGGCCGCCTTCACGCCCGAATTGATGAGCGTGCCGATGACGATTCCGATCGAGAGTGTGAACAGAATCAGAGTAAACGACAGCAGCTTCTGACTGCGCAACTTATTTAAGAAACTCATAGTTCTTGCTTTGCTCCTCACGTAGTTGCAGGCAAGTAACATTATATCTCCCCCGCCGCAACCGTTAACTCGATGGGTGGAAACGAGATTCTAGCGGTTTCGCCTCCACCAATATTACGCCGCTCAAGATAAGGACGGCGCCCGCAGCGGCGCGGATCGACAGACCCTCTCCCGCCACCAAAAACGATGTGAGCCAGGCGAATACGGGTTCCAGCATGTAGATCAGTGCAGTTCTGGTGGCTGTGGTAAAGTGCTGCGCCCACGCCTGGACAGAAAACGCTACCGCGGTAGCGAGCACGCCGGTGACCATAACTGCCCACACCACCGAGGGCCGCCAGGCCAGACGCGGCGCCTCCTCCCACCAGAACAGTGATCCCGATAACAGAGCCGCCGCCGCTACCTGGACAACCGATAACAACTCGAAACTCATCTTTTTGGAAAAATGCCCCTGAGTGACGATCTGCGCTGCGAAGGCCACGGCACAGCCAAGCGTAAGCAAGTCGCCTCGATTAACCGAAAGCAACCCCAGAGGACCTTCCAGGGTCATCAGGCCCATGCCTAGCGTGGCCACCAGCAATCCGGCAATTTCAGAGTGCCGCGGCCTGGTTCTATAGACGAGCCTCGCGAGTAAAGGTACCATCACGGACGTCGCCCCCGTCAAAAAAGCCGATTTGGGGGCGGTGGTGAACTCGAGACCGATAGTCTGGAGGGCGAAGCCGGCAAAGAGGAAGGCTCCTACAAGCACGCCGGCGAAGATGTGCCCCAGTGGCGCCGCTGACAATTTGACCCGCCGGTGAAAGAACAGCAATAGGACCGCGGTTGCGAGCGAAAAGCGAAGCGCCAGGAAGAGTAAGGGTGAGACGCCGGCCAAAGCGCTCTTGACCAGTATGAAGGTGGCGCCCCAGACGGCGGTGTTGGCAACAAGCCCAACTTCCGCCGCTCTGCGGGAGCCTATTTTGTTCAAACCTGGCTCCGCCCGTCGTGACCTCCGCGCATCAGCAGAATGAGCAGGAGCAGGATGCGTTTGAGGCCGAGATCGCGGCCTTCCGGACGGAACCACTCCTGGGTCGTGTGGGCGCCGCCGCCTTGCCCGCCCGCCCCGAGCGCCACGGCAGGGACTCCCATGGAGAGGGGGATATTGGCGTCTGTCGAAGAGCAGTCGCGGCGCGAGCGGACGCCCAGGTGTGCGTCCACGGCCTTTACGTATTGAATGATGGGAGCGTTGTCAGGGAGAGCCGCGGCGGGGCGAGAGCCGATTTCCTTCACCTTCGCGGAGACCTTTCCTGCGGCCGCACGCTGATTTTCGATGTCGCGGGCGCGATCTACGGCGCCGGAGAGCAACTCGACCAATTGTTCGATCTTTTCGTTGCTCTCCGAGCGAATATCCACCTTGGCGCGGGCGGTCTGCGCGATAGCGTTGACGCTCGAACCCCCTTCGATCAGCCCCACGTTGAAGGCAGATTTGGGCGAACCGTCGAGGCGCGTTTCCGCGAATAAAGTGACGGCACGGCAGAGCGCATGCACCGGATTGCCCAAGCCGTAGTCACTCCAGCTATGGCCGCCCGGGCCGGTAAACGTGACCTCGAAGCGGCGGCTGCCCAAAGCGCGGGTGGTGATGTAGTCGGTGTTGGCGCCATCGGCCACAACGAACGCTTCGATTTTGCGGCCGAGCGGGGATTGCTTGCAGAGGTGGCGCATGCCGGCAAGGTTGCCTTCGCCCTCTTCACCGACATTGGCTACCAAGACAAGGCCGGCGCGCAGACCGGGAATTCGCGGGCAGCACTTCATGGCCCGGGCGATAGCTAATAGCGCCGCCAACCCAGCCCCGTTATCGGAAACGCCGGGACCCCGAAAGCGCCCGTCGGGATCGACGGCGATATCGTCTTTGCCACGAGGGGCGATCACCGTATCGAGATGAGCAGTGAGGGCGATATAGGGGTCTTCGCCGAGAGTGGCGACCACATTGCCGGCGCGATCGACAGAAGCTTCCCAACCCAGACTGCGAAATTGTTCCAGGAACCATCCGGCCCGCTCGCCTTCCAGGAAAGTCGGAGCCGGAATGCGGCAAAGCTGCAGGTGCACTTCATTGATCCACTGCTTCTCGCGCGTGAACCATTGCAAGCATTCGCGCACTTCGCGCAATTCGGCGATATTGCTGAGATTCACCGCCGCTGGCGAAGTATTGAGACCCATATTGATGCCAGTGTAGCAATGGGCCGG
>DATBID010000235.1:0-8022 GCA_036557125.1 Bryobacteraceae bacterium
GACAGTTGGGGCATCAGCGCAGAATGCGGCGACAGGGAAGAGTGTGATCCCGAGCAAACCGATAAGTGTTCGTGTCATTTCTTTGGTATACCATTTGACGCAACTCAGAACTAAGTAAGAGGGATCGAGTGAGGGAAGAGGGATCTAGTGAGGGAGGATAAGCCGGATAGGACCGGCCGGTCCCGCCGGGAAACCGGCCGGTTGTCCGGGGAGGTTGGGTTGCGAGCGGATTACCGGATCGAAGCTTGCGGAGCCAGATTGAGATTCTGTCCGCGCACCACACCGGGTTCGCCCGTTCCCAGGGAGATAGACGGTTCCGCCACGGCTCTCCGCGCCTTGCCGACGCTTAATACCTCGTGACCATAGACCTCAGCTAACATCATCGCCGTGGCCGTATAGTAGCCGATCACTGCGGAGACGACTAGCGCATAACCAGCCGCGAGATGTAAGTTGCCCATGGATCCCGAAAGTCTGGCAATGGCTGCCAAGGTAGAACCGAGCGCCAAAAAGGCAAACGTCAGGAATAGAGACATGTTTTCAGCTAAAGCAGCCCAGGCGCACATCCAAGTGATGGCTGCGGCTACGACGAACCAAAAACCCAATTCCGGGAACCCGCCGGTTGGGATTATCGTTCCCGCGCGAGCGAGCATGAGGTTGAGGATGCCATAAGCGATGAAGAACGATCCCCACAAGCAATGCACCGCGGTGGCCAGGCCGTCACGAGCTTTGAAGGCCCACATTCCTGCGAGGAATTGCGCCAGTCCGCCGAACATTACGACGAATGGAGTCAGGTACAGCCCGCTTGAAGCTGTTCCATACCAGTGCACCATGTTAGCTGCGATCATAAACATAGCGGCCGCGAAGCCGAAGAGGCCTAATATGGACGGGGCGGCCACCGGCTGTAAGTAGATTCGCGCCGGTGTAACTTCCGTTGTTTCGTAAGGCATAAATTACTAACTCCTCCACTTTCATTTTAGGTCCGCCCCAGACTATCTAACTGTGAAGTACATTGGGGTCCCTACACTCAATACAGGAGCGGATGCCGTTCCTATGTGAGATAGGCTACAAGTCAGAAACTGTGGCTTATGGCAAGTTATCGATTACCGCAGCAGCAAAACTGCCATGCGGCCATCGGTTTCCAGGTTGTCTCCGGTGGCATTTTGGCCGTTTGTGGGCGCTGCGGGGCGCGCGATTAATTCGATTCCTTCAACCCGTCCTGTGAACAGAAGATCGGTCACCACCTTGGCCCGTTCCTGATCGATTTTCGAATCGATGCGGTGAATAAACGTGCGGTCGGCATCCGAGAAACTAATACCGGTGTCGTGCGTGGCAGCGACCACCCACACAGGCCTGTTTAAGAAGGTTTCGGGGCGGCTCCAGATACGCAGATGATGCCGGCGGGCGAAGGTATTGTTCGCCTTCTCGAAAACCAGGTCCGGCGGCTTGCCGTCCAGCAGCAGAATGGAAACAGGCGCTTCATCGTAAGCGCGGTCTTCGGCCAAGGCGCGAAATGTCTCAAACTTAGCGATCGTATTGAGACCGGCCGCTGGTGTCCACCCGGCGTCTTGAAAGATTTGCCGCACCGCCTCCTCCGTGCCGATCAGCATCACGTTGGTGATATCGGATGGTTTGGGAGGATTCTTCGCGATTGTCTGGAAGGGTTCCCGATTAACCAGGGCTGCCAGCGCTTCCGCATTCGGAATCGGCGCGACCGCGCTCCCCGGTCCGGCGCCGCCTGCCGCCTCTAGCGTAAGCGGAGCGAGCAGCCGCAGGGTCATTTCAACTCCGGCATTGTAGGTGATATCGGTATCGGGCGGCTTGAGCACCGCGCCCTTGGCGGCGCGCAGAAGCCCGGCCAAGCCGGAATACTTGTCGGCAATCTTATCGATGCCTGCATCGAGGCGCGAAGTGATCGTCTCCGAAGCCAGGATGCCATTGATCTGGCCTTGGTCGTCCAACTTCTCGCGCGCATTATCCACGGCTACAAGCCGTGTGGAAATTTTGTGCGCAGCACTACCGATCGAGATTTCCGTAAAACTGAGGGACATGCTGGCGCGCTCGTCAGGCTTGGTAGAGGGCGCGACTTTCTCTACTGTTCCTTTGACCGCCGCGCCCGCAGGAACGGCAAACTGGCTCCCGGCAGCCACTGGCGCTATGACGACGGCCTCCACGGGATCGCCGGCCCGCGAACTTTGCGTGGAAACCTTGCCCTTGAGCCGAATCTGGATTTCCGTTCCGGTGGGCACTTCCAGAGCCAACGCGCTGCCGGAGAAAAACGGGCAGGCGCACAACACTGCGGCAAACAACTCCCGTTTCATATTCCGATTCTATCGGTGAGGCCGGGGCCTGGAAGCTATTGCTTCAGCACCTTCACCACGTAATAACTGATGGATTGCGGCACTTCTTTGAACCAATGGGGAATCCCTGCAGGGATCACCATCACATCGCCCTTAGACAGCCGCTGGGCTTTCCCTCCCTGAATTTCCTTCCCACGCGATTGGCCCGGGCCGGTCACCTTGCCGCCCACCATTGTTCCGCCGGTGACGATCGTGGCTTCGCCATCGACCACGTACATCACATCCGTTTCCTGGTCATGTACTTCCACCTGCCCGGCTCCGTTGCGATGCGCGCCGAGCACAATTAGGTCGGGCGCTTTGACCAGATCGCCGCCCTTGGCGAGCGACGCGGCCACTTTTTGGTGATCGACAAATGTTACC
This sequence comes from Bryobacteraceae bacterium, assembly GCA_036557125.1. Classification (GTDB taxonomy): domain Bacteria; phylum Acidobacteriota; class Terriglobia; order Bryobacterales; family Bryobacteraceae; genus PSRJ01. Next base: position 2,718 of record DATBID010000235.1, read on the forward strand.
GCAGGTTGGCTGCCCGCGGCGGCAACGACAAACGCCACGGCCGCGCCCAAACACAAGCTGAAAAGCAATCGTTTCATAGGCACCTACTTTTTCGCGGTAAGGCTTTTGTAAACCGCTTCGAGAAACTGGCTCGCTCCGCCGTACGGAGTCTTAGTGTCGTAACGCGCGTCCCAATCTCGTGTGAGGTGGCTCTCTTTAATCTGCGCTAGCGTCTTGCCGTCTTTGATGGCCGCCTGTACGCGGTCGCGGACAATGGTCACCATGTCTCGGTATTCCACCACCTCCCACTCGTCGCAGACTCTTCCGTGGCCTGGGATGACATACGTTCCGCCTTCTTCTTCGTGCCGGGGCACCGTAATATCGATGATGTTATTCAGCGCGTCGATCTCGCCCTGGATGGAGCCGCCGTGATCCACGTCAATAAATGGATAACTGGTGGTCACGAAGATATCGCCGGTGGCGAGCACGTCCGAGCGCCGGAACCATACCAGGCTGTCTCCGTCGGTATGGGCCGCTGGCTGATGCAGCATCTGGACCACCTCATCGTTAAAGAAAAGGTCCTTATGGTTTTGGATGAACTCCGTGTCAGTTGGCCAGGCGTCCGGCGGCGTCGGAGACTTTGCGCCCGTAGGAGCGCTCATGCGGTCCAGCACGTTCAGATGCGCGATGATCTGCGCGCCGACAGCGGCATCCGTAAGGTTGCCGGTAACATTGGCTCCGGTAATGGTTGTCCCCGCCTTACGGATAGCTTCGTTGCCTCCGGTGTGATCCGGATGGAAATGAGTATTCAGAATATATTGCAGCGGCTTGTCGGACAGTTTACGAATCTCCGCCAGCACCGCATCGCTAGTTCCGGCGAGGCCGGTATCGACCACCAGCACGCCTTCATTGCCAACCTGTACGGCAATATTACCGCCGGCCCCGGCAATCATATAGACATTGCCCTGAACCGGAATCACCTGGAGCTTCACGGGAGCACTGCTTTGCTGCGCGAATGCGGCCAGACCCGCTGCCATCGCCATTACGGCTGCTGCCCCTGCCGGAACAAAGTATCTCTTCATTACTGGCCACCCTTTTTCAGCTTCTTTTCGTACTCGGGATACATAGTTTCCGCGCCGCCGAGCGCCGCTTGCACGGGGATGCCGAATTTATTGGCGAATTCGTTCACGAAGGGGTTTTTCCCGGGCAGATAATTCGGCACCGCGCCGCGCGGCCGCCCAGCGATTTCTTCCACCTCTTCACATGGGTACAACCAGTTGGCGCCGTTTTGCACCACGTTTATGAAATCCTGTGTCTTAATCAGCGGCTCGGTGAGATATACCGGGTCGGTCACGATGCTGACGTGCGTCATGTAGTTGCCGTGCCGGATGAAATGCTCCGTCAGGGTAGCCTCATCGCTCTGGGGCAGGCCGTTGCGGCGGATCCATCCTTCTTTAATGTGCGTGGTCTTCACGGTTAAAACATCGCCGTCCCAACGGCCTGTGGAGAACCCCATCCAGGTGTGCGGAGCGATGTCCGGAGGGTGCGGGCGGCCATCCATCCAGATGGTGCGGTTCTGTTCATACGTGCTGATGTACTGCTTGATCGCAATTACCTTTTGCGATTTCGGGTCGCGCTCCTCCCAAATGTGCAAGTTCAGCGGGCCGCGATAAATATAGGAGACGACGTGCACCTGGCATTCGTGTTCGGGAACTGTCAGACGAGAGGAGTCCCAGGCCAGAGCCCAGGCGCGCGCGCCGTCGCTTATGGGCAGACCGAGATAATTCACCAGTTCCGGCCCGAGCCCGCGCTCCAAACCATCTTCATGAAACAGCGGTGCCCAATTGCCGGATAAATCCAGGCCTGCCGACGGCGTCATCGAGCCGGCAAACTGCGCGTATGCCGGAACCAGGACCGGCGCCAGGAGGCACGTCCAAAAAATCTTTTTCATAGCGAGACCGCAACTATTCTACATCGGGAGTCCCGATCAGGAGGGCAGTTCGGAGCCTTGGCCTACAATGGTTGCTGTGACACCCGGGAAACCGAAAAAATCGAAAGCGGAACAGTTCCGCGGCGCCATGCCGCTGGTGATGGAACTGGTGCGGCCGCGCCGCCGCCTGTTATGGCTCGGCATGCTGCTAATGCTCTTCAACCGCGGCGCTGGCTTAGTCACGCCGGCTTCCGTGAAATTTCTGGTAGACGATATCGTTGGCAAACGGCACATACAGTTGCTTACGCCGCTCGTATTAGCGGTATTCGTCGCCACCATCGTGCAGGGCGTCACCTCATTTACGCTGACTCAACTGCTTTCTATCGAGGGCCAGCGGCTTATCGCGCATTTGCGCCGAAGAGTTCAGGAACACGTGGGCCGGCTGCCGGTCGCCTACTACGACGCCAATAAATCGGGCATGCTGGTCACTCGCATCATGAATGATGTAGAGGGTGTTCGCAATCTGATTGGCACGGGGCTGGTGGAATTGGTCGGCGGGCTGCTGACTTCTATATTTGCTTTTATCTTTCTGGTAAGGATCAGCGCTTTGCTAACCGGGTCTGCGGTGCTCTTCATGGCCATCTTCGGTCTGGTACTGCGAAAAGCCTTCGCCTACATTCGCCCGATCTTCCGCGAGCGTTCCAAGATTAACTCCGAAGTCGCCGGGCGGCTCACCGAATCATTGGCTGGAGTTCGGGTGGTGAAGGGGTATCATGCCGAAGAACAGGAGGCGCACGTCTTTTCGGGCGGCGTTCAACGGCTGCTGGACAATGTCATGAAGTCGTTGACCGCGCAATCGCTGATGATGCTTTCGGCAACCGTGCTGATGGGTCTGGTTTGGACGATCATTATGTTCCTGGGCGCGCGCCAGATTTTTGCCGGTTCCTTGACTTTGGGCGGCTTGATGAGCTTCACTGCGTTCCTGGCTTACCTGGTTTCGCCGGTATTTCAAGTCGCTGCCATTGGCACCCAACTCACCGATGCCATGGCCGGACTGGACCGGACGGCGGACGTCCTGCGCGAGAAGCCGGAGGACGAAGAACCCCGGCGCAAGTTACAGTTGGGAACGATTAATGGCCTGGTGGCTTTCGAAAACGTCCACTTCGCCTACCAGGTCGATAAGCCCGTGCTGCACGATATCAGTTTCGTAGCATCGCCGGGGACGGTGACAGCATTGGTGGGGCCGTCGGGTTCCGGCAAGTCGACCATCATCAGCCTGATCTCGGCCTTTCACGAACCATCGCAGGGCACGGTGAGAGTGGATGGCGAGGATCTCTCCACGATCCGCCTCGATTCGTTCCGCACGCAGCTTGGTGTGGTGTTGCAGGAGACTTTCCTGTTCGATGGCACCATTCGCGAGAACGTCGCCTTCTCCCGGCCCTCCGCCACGGAAGAGGAAATTCTCGAGGCCTGCCGCATTGCGCACGTCCACGAGTTTGCCGAACGCTTGCCCTCCAAATACGACACCGTCGTGGGCGAGCGCGGCGTGAAACTCTCCGGCGGCCAGCGCCAGCGGGTGTCGATTGCGCGCGCGATTCTGGCGAATCCGCGTATTTTGATTCTCGATGAGGCCACTTCCAGCCTCGATTCCGAATCCGAACAGGCCATTCAGCAAGGCTTGGCTTATCTCATGGAAGGCCGCACCACATTCGTAATCGCGCACCGCCTTTCCACCATCCGCCGCGCCGATCAGATCCTCGTGGTCGAGGACGGCCGCATTCGCGAGCGTGGCACCCATGAATCGCTCTACGAACTGCGGGGCCGCTATTTCGATCTCTACACCCGCCAGCACGGCCTGGACGCCAACCTGTTCCTGGCGCCCGGCGAAGGCGATCAGATTCCCGAACGGCCCGAAGTGCCTGTGCGAGCCGCCGGCACGGCTGCGCCCTCGGCGGCGTCATTGTTGCGGGGCGGGATGTGATCGCTGACGGCTCCGGCCTCCAAATCCACTATGTGTAAACCACGCCACGTGCATCCATTGTCAACAGCTTAGACAGATGCCTGCGCGACTGCGGCAGGTTATAGCGTCTGGTGATGGAGCGTTTCCCCGCCAAGCCCGCATTTTCCGCTCTTTCGCTTTTTTACCGAAACTTCACTTTTCTGGGCGCAACCTGGAAGGTGAATTGCATATCTACATATGCGAGAGGGATCAAATGGACGCTTTGCTGATCGGCGGCACGTTGCTCGGAAGCATGGTCGGAGCTTTCGTGATTCAAAAGGCGGCGCTTGAGGGGCTGCTCCGCGTTATGAAAGCGGAGCGGCGCCTACGCCATTAGGCGGCGTGGTTCCTATTTTCGGGAGCCGCGTTCCGGATTGTGCAATCTGGTTTGGCGTGCCTTGTGCTTTTTGCGCTTTGGTTTCGAAATGAGGAACGTGCCGCTCCCCAGGTACTCAGCTTTGTACATTTTTTCGTCCGTTTTATCGTCTGCCAAAATCAGTTTCTCCCCATCCACTCGATTTGATCTCTCATTGTAGCGCGCGTATCCTGAAGAATTGAGCGCCACAAGCGGGTCCACCGGAACCGTCCCCGAAGGGGAGTCTCGGTCTGCCCAAACACGAGACGCACTCTCTTTTGCGGGACCCGCCGAAGCGCGTTCCGGCAGCCTGACTTACAGCTTTCGCGCCCTGCGCCATCGCAATTATCAATACTTTATCGGCGGCCAGATCATTTCGCTCAGCGGCACCTGGATGCAGACCGTAGCCCAAAGCTGGCTGGTGTACCGTCTCACCCATTCCGAGCTGCTGCTCGGCACCGCCATGTTTTGCTCCCAGATTGCGGTCTTCGCCCTTGGCCCGCTGGGAGGGCTTGCTGCGGATCGCTTCTCCCGCCACAAACTCGTCGTTACCACTCAAACCTTAATGATGTTCCAGGCGTTTGCACTCGCCTGGCTCACGCTTTCGGGCCGGGTTCAAGTTTGGGAGGTCCTGGCTTTGGCTGTGGTTCTGGGTGCTATTAACGCCTTTGATATTCCCGGGCGCCAATCGCTGCTTATCCAGATGACCAGCAAGGAAGATTTGCTGAGTGCGATTTCCCTCAATTCGGCGGTATTCAACACGGCCCGTGGCGTCGGCCCCGGCATCGCCGGTATATTGGTTGCCGCTCTGGGGGAAGGTGTCTGTTTCCTGCTGAACGGTGTCAGCTTTTTGGCAGTAATTGCCGGACTCCTGGCAATGAAACTGGCGCCCTTTGCGCGGCCCGCTACGCCCTCCCCCTGGCGCCACTTGGTGGACGGTTTCGTGTACACCTGGAATCGGGGTGCAGTGCGCCGCATTCTGGCGGCCTTAGGCGCGGCGACTCTTTCGTCGACGCCAATCCTGGTGTTAGCCCCGGTTTTC